>JAYFRI010000228.1:0-7187 GCA_034926015.1 Paludibacter sp.
TGCTTTAGAGCGTAAAAATATCCATATGGCAATACCTAAAAGCACAACTCCGCCCAAAAGCGTGAGATGACCGGCAGTATTCCCTATCTTATCGTAAGCATAATAAACAGCTCCACCCACAAACAAAGTTCCGGCAATTCCGGCAATAGAAATACCCTGAATTAAGAATAATTCCAGAAAAACGAAGATGATGCCTACCAATAAAAGAACAACGACAATAGTTATTTCCATAATTGTATATATCTGAGGTAAAAATACAATATATTTTTTAATAAACAAGTAAGTCGGTTAAGAATAATTTTTAACTTGAAATATTTATTTATAAAACCATTCAGCATATGTAACACGCAATGTAATATCAGGTAGAGGTTTTTCACTTCCTAAAGTCAGACTTTTTCTTTAGAAGTTATATATTGATATTTAGAAATTATATAATCCTTTTTAGAAATTATACAATCCTTTTTGGAAATTATATATTACTATTTAGAAGTTATATATTGCTATTTAGAAATTATACAGTCCTTTTTAGAAATTATATATTGCTATTTAGAAGTTATATATTACTATTTAGAAATTATCTTTTATTTTTTAGAAAATGTCTTTTACTTTTTAGAAAATATCTTTTGCTTTTTAGAAAATATCTTTTGCTTTCAATAAAGGAATTATTCAATAAATTATGTCGGACAAGGACAATTAGCTATCTTTGTAAGTACTCCTAACTCTCTTCTCCTTTGTCTTACTTTCTTACAAAATTGCTGATTTCAAGATTAACAGCTTCGATTAAACATTCGCCGGCCTGTTTTTTTAAGTCAATCAGAAGTGCTTCGGATGTAAGGATACGATCTGAAAGTTTATTTTTTGCTTCCTCTGTTTCTTCAAGTTCAAAGCTTTCTCTCGAGGTCGATAAATCATTTTTCACTTTCTCAATAGCTGCATTTAGCTTTATCCATTCATTTATTTTAGCACGTGCCTGAAGATGAATAAACTGTTCGGGTTTTGTATAAATCGTTGAATCATTAATAACAACAGAAAAACCTGACTGTTCTTCTACCTGCTGCAGAATCGGCTTTTGCTCTGTTTTTACTGTTTTTTTTGCACTTCTTATCAGTTTCAGCTGTGCCTTCATTCGTACACTATCCGTATTTTCGGAACGGAACAGAACTTTTACATCATTAGGTACAAATTTATAAATCATAACTTTATCGGCAGGTTGATTTCTGTCGGTAGCAAACCACCCCGTTTTTTGCAATTCATCGATCACCATCATATAATCATTGGCCGGCGAATTAAAAGGCATACCTATATTTTCGGGCACCAAAAAGCTCTGCGTTCCGGGCGCATACCTTGTAATAAATAAGTCATAACCACCAATGGAGTTTTCGCCATCCGAAGCAAAATACATCGTGATCCCATCGGGCATCAAAAAAGGATAGTTTTCATTTGCAGATGTATTTATATTTTTCGAAATCGATGCAGGCGCTGACCATCCATCCAGCAATTTGAACGAAGAGTAAATGTCCATATTACCACGTGCAGAGTCAGAAAAGCAAAGCCGGTCGCCACGCTGGGTTGTATATGTCACTTTGTCCTGAAACTGGTTTTTACGGAGCATTAATCGTTGTTGTGTGAGCGTCCCCAGCTCCTTACTGAATTTGTAATAACGCAGAAAATCAATTTTATTCACCAACTGACTGTCCACAATAGCAATGTCCTCGACTCTGTTCAACAGCCTGGCAGCTAATTCCGATTTTTTAAGTCGCAAATTTAACTCCTCAAGCCTTTCGTCGGTGGGAGTTAAAGTTGCAATAAAAGTTTGGTAAGCACTCACCGATAAATCGAAACGATAGGTATGAAAATAAGCCTCGCCCAGGTATAAATCCTTTAAAGTATAGCGATTTCCGGAACGTTCGAAATACTTAACAGCATCCTCGTATTGGTTAAGCTCATAATAACAACGAGCCAACCGGTAATTATTCAGTGCATCATTGGGTTTTCTTTTCAACAAGGCCTCATACATAGTTTTAGCCTTTGTGTATTGTTTGCTATTGAACAGAGATTCAGCTTCGGAAGCTGATTGTGCCATTATTACGTGACAAAAAAACATAAAAACATAAATACCTAAATTCCTTTTCCTTCTCATAAAAATCATCACTTAACAAAAAAAATGGCCTTCTCTCCGAAATCTCAAAAGCTATGTACCGCCTGTTGGCAACTGAAATTACTGACAAATCGAATGTTTAAAGTTACAAAAAAGTACAATGAAAACCATCAGAAACATCTTTCATTTCGAATATTTCACTTAATTATAAATCTCTTTATAATATTCTTCAATTTCTGACTTACCAGTTCCAATAACCATTCCAAAAGATGATCGGTCCAACGCTGTGGGTGTGTGGTTATCATAATGCGGGGCGGAAGTGTGCCGGCCTTTGATGCACAAATAATGTCGGTAGTACTGTGATAGCTTTGTGTAAACGACGATTTCACTTTATCGCGCACACTGTATTTATCCCCATCCCAGCAACGCCCGGTATCGGTCAGATAAAACACATCCTCAAAATCCACATCAAAATACGGTTCACCAATCACCCCAAAATCGCGGTAATTGTATTGTTTCCACAAATCGCGGTTATCGTAGCGCGAAGCCGGACTGCCATGCATACAAACGGTGCGGACAGGATAAAATTGCCGGAAATGGTTGAGCTGCTTCTCGAAATGAGCCACTGCCGCTTCCATATCGCCTTTAAAAAGCGACAAATCCTCGTAATGATAACCAATCTCGTGTCCCAATGCAGCCATGGCCATTATTTTATCAGGCTGATTGCTTTGCGGAACCACCCTGAAAAAATAAGAAGCTTTTATTCCCAAAGCCGCCTCCGCCTGCGCTGTAGCCAGCGAATGTCCGGCACGCAAATCCACATCATGACGCATAATCACAAATTTCTCAGGTCGCTTTCCTTCGCAATATGCCTCGAAAGTGATAAATTTGTATCCCGCATTCTGAAGAGCCGACAAAAGCTGTTTGTATATTTTGAGTGTAAAGTCCATGCGTGTGTTGTAGGTTTCAGAGTTTCAGAGTTTCAGGTATATCTATTGTAACGGCCGTTCCCGTAACCACGGTTACAATTCAATATTTTTATTTAAAACGATACTGGTAATCGGGGTTTGAACGCATGATCTTTGCACTTTCGGGATAATTTTCGATAAACCAGCTAAAAAATGCAGTCACATCAATTTTATCAGCAAGCATTTTTTGTCGCCGTTGCTGAAAAACTTCTTTCAAATCGACAGTCTTGAGCAACTCAGTTAATTTAGAAAACATCAACTCCGTTTGATTAGGTAAATAGGAGAAACACAATTGATAACGATCTTCAATATCATTAGGAACAGACAGTCTACCAGCAAATGTATTGCATTTAACAGCCGGAGTACCTAACAAGGCCGATTCAGACGTCATTGTCTGACTATCACCAACAAATATGGTTGCATAATATAACAGAGAATGAATCTTTTCAGGCTCCATTTTTAATTGATATTTTCTGAACTCCTCGTCAATCTCTCTCTCTGTGGTTATAAACACTCTACCTTTTTTTTCTAAAATACTTATAATTTTTCTTTTGTTTTCAATAGAAAGTCCCTCAACTCCTACATCATGATGCGCCTTGAAAGCATTGAACCTTAAAACTGAAAAGAAATCACCTTGTTTAATTTCCAAATCATCAAGCACTGAAGAATCAGGTTCAAAGTAGTTCGAATGAAGATATGCTAATTCATGATAACCTGAATAACCTATTGTAGCCAAAGACTTTCGGGCGATTACATCTGGGCTCAAAATCACATCTGCAATTGAATGAGCGAATTTAACAAACAGAGGTTCCACATCATCATCATCATCATCCAAGATAATTGATTTTATTTTTGTATATTTTGAAAGTTGGGCAATTGTAAGAGAAGAACCAAAACCTATATCAATTTTATATTTACGAACAATAAACCACAATTTTAAATTGTATTTTAACTGCAACAAAGCTTTCCCAATTATTGAATCACTTTTTCCTCCTAAATAAATATAAGGAATTTCATAATATCGCAACAAACGAACAGCTACAGGGATGTCCTTAACTGTAACTACTACATTATGGCCTTTCTTGCAAAGAACTTTATATACATTTTTGATTAAATGTACATGAGCTGGATGTGCAATATCGATTAGTATATTCATTTCCTTCCTTTTATAAATGCAATTGCTTTTTTTGCAATACTATATTTCAACTTTTGATTTACTCTCAGAAATCTCCCATGCTCCACTAATTCTCCACCAAACTTAGCTTTAAAGTCGCGAACACCATAGCCTTCATCAGGCTTACCTGCACCCATCATATCAAAGTATTTATAACCATTTGCAGCCGCATATTCGATAGCCGCCCACGTTGCCAATGTAGAAGGAAATATATTTTTAAATTTGCCATCCAACCCACAAACAAACCACTCGTACAAAACATGATTTTCTATACCGACACATAAGCTACCCCCGATTACTCTACCCTCGAATTTAATTGCAAATAAATTACAATCTTTTTGTTTCACTATTTGAAGAAAGAATTCTTTAGAAAAAAGCGGTGTTTTAATTCTGGTTTTATATAAATCTGAAAGGATTTCATAGAATTCAGTTACTTCGAGAATATCTTCAGAATCTACAACTACTGCTCCCTGCTTTAATGATAGTTTCACATCTCTACGCTTTGTGGTACTTAGTTGTTTCAGACAATGTTCTATTGAGGGAGTTTGTACCTGAAAATTCAAATGAGCTTTATAGCTATATCCACATTGTTCAAATACTTCTTTGAGGGCTGAATAATCATAATAATTTCGTAACTCAGTATAAATAGCAGTTCCTGACAAGGTCCCTGTCAATTCATTTAATAATAATTCTATGCTTTCGGCGCTTGTATTTTTGGATATCATCACTCCTCCGGGGACAATAGCCCTCCTGCTCATAAATCTTTTTACTAAGCCTCCATCAGCAATTACATACCCACAAACCAATGCCAGAATTTTATCATGATCTGCCACCGCGATTGCAAAAGGTTTTAGAAAATCAAGTTTTTTGTAAAACTGATAGCAATTATAAGACTGAAACCATGAAGCAGTAGGTGATTCGTTGAGTAATCTGGCCCAAGCCTGTTTATCAATATTTTCGTTTTTTACTATATTGTACATTATTCTGTGACTCGTTTACTACTTTCTATACTTCAACACCTTAGCCGGATTTCCACCCACAATCGCATAATCGGGAATATCCTTTGTGACCACTGATCCAGCTCCGATAATCACTCCCTTTCCGATATGCGAACAGCCCGGCAATACAATAACTCTCGCACCAATCCACACATCATTTTCGATCACCAGATTTGTTTTCCCCTCCGAGCCCTGATGCCCCATGGGAATCTCTGTATTGTCGAATTTATGTTTTCCTCCCTGAAAAAGGACATCTTCACCCATCATAAGGTAATCACCAATTTTCAGACGAATATTACGGCATTGAAAATTACGACCAAATCCAACCTCAAACCCGACTTCTATATCTCTGCCATTACCGAAATAGGCTCCCTGCTCCACATTTAGCTTTTCTCCGGCTTTTGAAAATATTCTTTTGCAAAGGAAACGACGGAGCACTTTTGCAAACTTACCCAAAAGTGGCGTTGTTGACTTTGGTAAGAAACGGGCAAAGCCATAATATAATAGCAAATATATCCTATGCATTTTCAATAATATTTTGATATAAATTCTTTATTTTATCCACTACATACAAGCTCTCGTATCCTGAATATCTTATCTTTTCACTTCCCGGGGATCTTTGATTCAGATTTAAAAGTTCTGATACACTTTTTGCTATTTTATCCACCTCTCTCTCCACAATCCTGCAATGCTCCACCCCCTGCAATAACTCCTCCACATCACCCACATTCACCGAAACCACAGGGCAATTACAGGCCAATGCTTCCTTCACAAACTGAGGCGATCCTTCGGTATGACTGGTCATAAGGCACACATCCACCGCATTCATTAACTCAGCAACCTGCGTACGATTGTAACCTTTTAGTTCCAGCAGACGGGCATCGGGTATTTTTGCCACAGCGGCTATGGCCAGCTCCGGATTTTTAACTTTATTATCAAAGGCTCCGGCAAATAAAATCAGCTTTTCGTGCGGTTCAAAACCAAATTTCTGTCGGCAGACTGCTTTATCCATAGGCTTAAACACATTCGTATCCACACCACAGGGTATCAACGAAAAGCGTTTCTTCACCCCTGACAACTGAATATTTTTTTGCGATACAAAGATATTCCATGCCGACAGTCGAATGGCAATTTTCGAAAAACGCCTGACTTTGGCATTGTTGATATCGCTACCATGATAAGTCGTGACTACCGGTACCTTTCTTTGCAAATTGGCCAATACGCCCGAAAGTCCGTAATGCGCATGAATGATATCCGGCCTGCATACTTTTATTTTTCTCCACAAAGGTAATAAATTAAGTAAATAGCCCTTTATGCCCTTGCCTTCTACCGTAAAATATTCACAGTTCGCACCTGCTTCCTGTAAAGCCTCCACCTGATCGGTAATAAAGGGGGCGATACGACCGGAGTTTTTACTGCAAACGATGAGAACTTTCATTAGTGATTAGTGATTAGTGATTAGTGATGAGTGATTAGTGATTAGTGATTAGTGATTAGTGATTAGTGATTAGTGATTAGTGATTTGGCAACTTTAAGTTTCTTTTAGCGGTTATGATACTAGAGGTTATCATTTTCAATAGTTCAATTGCATCATTTTCTATACTTTCAAATTCGTTTTGAGCAATATAATTTGTTCGACTCAGCAACTTTAACCAATAGATAGATTCATTGCATTCCTTTTGTGCAATACCATATTTGTGAATAAAATCAGCTTTGCTTTCGGCAAAACAAGCTTCACTTTGCTGTGCACCAATAGCAGTTCCACTTCGCAACAATTGTTTCGATAAAACAATTTTTTTTTTGTTTCAACCAAATATTTATATAAATTGATAATCCTGATTGCGAAATTAAAATTCTTCTCAGTTAAAATCGATTCTTTCATGTTCTCTTTAAAGCTTATATCATTAACCACTAATCGTTAACCACTAATCACTCTCCCCTACGCCATT
>JAYFRI010000308.1:0-2568 GCA_034926015.1 Paludibacter sp.
GAACGAATGGGGAACAGATAAATTTCTGTTGACTAATCGAAAAAAAATCTGTTAACGAGAGTTGACAGATTTTTTTTGTATTAGTCGATATCAATGTGTTCTGCTGTGATTTCTTCGTTGAGGAATATTGAAGCTGACGACGAGAACTTATCAACCGATTCAGTTGTAAAATAACGAATAGAACTGTTTTTTGTGCATTTGGCTTTCATCTCGGAATGACGGCTAAGGTAATCGCTCAGACTTGCTGCCACCAACTCGCCCTGTGAAATAATTGTGATTCCGGAAGGGGTGTATTTCTTAATTTTATCAATCATAAGCGGATAGTGAGTGCAACCAAGCATTAAAGTGTCGATTTTGGGATCCGATTTCAGCAAATTTTCAATGTTTTTTCTCACAAAATAATCGGCGCCATCCGAATTGTGTTCGTTGTTCTCAATAATCGGAACCCAAAGCGGGCAAGCTTCGGAAGTGATGATGATGTCTTTGTATAACTTGTTTATTTCCAGTGGGTAGGAGTCCGATTGAACTGTTCCCGTTGTGGCTAACAGTCCTATATGTTTGCTTTTGGTTTTTGAACCAATAGCTTCTACAGTCGGACGGATAACGCCCAATACGCGTCGTTCGGGATCGAGCAAAGGTATGTCCTGCTGTTGGATGGTGCGTAAAGCTTTTGCCGAGGCGGTGTTGCAAGCCAAAATAACCAAATGGCAGCCCATTCCGAAAAGTTTAGTTACACATTCCAAGGTGTATTTGTAAACTACATTAAACGAACGCGTGCCGTAAGGAGTACGGGCGTTGTCGCCTAAATAAATGTAGTCGTACTCCGGAAGTTCAGCCCTTATTTTTTCCAAAATCGTCAATCCTCCGTAACCCGAATCAAAAATTCCGATGGGACCACTTGATGGGTTTGTGTTTTTGCTTTTGATCATAATTTTATAAAATCAGATATGTTGAGCTTTGTTCCATTTCGTTTGCTGTAAGCCTTAATCGAACATTTGTCCTGAGTTATTGCTTAGCTGAACCATTCTGTCATATTCGGCAGGAGACAGGTCGAGGAAGTAATAATTTTGAGGATTCATCACTTCGCCTCTCAGGTGTACTTCGTAGTGCAAGTGAGGACCTGTCGATTTTCCGGTGCTTCCTACAAGCCCTATCACTTCGCCGCGTTTCACTTTCTGACCGACGCGAACTTTGATTTTGCTCATATGACCATACAAAGTAAGATAGCCAAATCCATGGTTGATTTCAACGCAATTTCCATAGCCCTGTTTCCAGCCTGAACTCACAATGGTTCCATTTCCGGTGGCGTAAATATCAGTTCCGACAGGAGCTGTAAAGTCCATTCCCTGATGGAAACGGCGGGAGTGATAAACAGGGTCGATACGCCAGCCATAGCCTGAAGCCATACGTGTGAGGTCTTTGTTCAGCACCGGTTGTATGGCCGGAATGCACTCAAGCATAGCTTCTTTATTTTTGGATAAAACAATAAGGTCGTCGTAGGATTTTGACTGGATATAAACCTGTTTGCGTAATTCGTTTAATTTTTTTGTGGTTTCAATAACAATTTCAGAGTTGGTCATGTCCATCAATTGTTTGTAATACTCTTCGTTCGCGGCCGTGGCCTTGCGAACATCGAGAGCTATGGGTTCGGCCTGAAATACAACCCGATAAAAGTTGTCATCTCTTTGCTGAAGGTCGCTCATTACTTCCTGTACTTCGTTGAGCTGACGTTGCAAAATTTTATATTGAGCCTGCATACGACTTTTTTCTACGCCAAGTTGTTTTTCCTGAGGAGAATCGAAAGTGGAAACGAAAATAAGAAAAAATATAACTCCCAATGATGCTCCCGAAAAAAGATGGATGAGCACTTGTTTTAATTTATGAGCAAATGATTGAATTATAGGCTCATAATTTAATGTTTCGGTGTTGAAATGGAATTTTATTTTTTTTGCCATAAGGACCTTTGTCGTGTGTCTGAAACGAAATTTTGTGCATGGAAATACACAAAATACAAGAATTCTGAATATTAGTTATTGAAGAATAGACTACAAATCTAAACTTTTATATTCGGTTTTGATGCAAAAGTAATAAATTTGAAGTATTTTTGCAGTCCAAATTTGATATTATTAACCTACAAGACAGAAAGGTCGAAAGTCGAAAGTCAAAAGTCGAAAGTCAGATCGGAATAAATCCGAACTTTAGAACTATGATAGAAGACATTAGACCATTGACTCTAGACAATAGACATAAAATATGACTTCACAAGAAATTCGTCAATCTTTTCTCGATTTTTTTGCATCGAAAGACCACAAAATTGTTCCGTCGGCACCCATGGTTATTAAAGATGATCCTACTTTGATGTTTACTAATGCCGGAATGAATCAGTTCAAAAACATTATTTTGGGTAACGACCCGATTAAATATGCCCGTGTGGCCGATTCTCAAAAATGTTTACGCGTAAGTGGCAAGCACAACGACCTGGAGGAAGTTGGGCATGATACCTATCACCACACCATGTTCGAAATGTTGGGTAACTGGTCGTTTGGCGATTATTTCAAAAAAGAAGCC
>JAYFRI010000118.1:0-1967 GCA_034926015.1 Paludibacter sp.
TCCCCTTTCGATCTACTTATCGGAAGGGGATTCTGTTACTAAGCACTTTTTCTATGCATCCTACTTCTATACTTTTTGTTTGTCTTGGTAATATATGCCGATCGCCTATGGCGGAGGGAATTTTCCGACAAGTATTAAAACAAAATGGCATTCTAAATGAGTTTGAAATTGATTCTGCCGGTCTTATCGCTTATCATCAGGGCGAACTTCCCGACAACCGAATGAGATATTTTGCCGAAAAAAGAGGTTATCATATCGATCATCGTTCAAGGCCGTTTACGCGATTGGATTTCGAACGATTTGATATGATTATTGGCATGGACGACAAAAATATTGATGGATTGAAGGCTCATGCAATGACAACAGAGGAGGAAAAACACATTTTCAGAATGACGGACTTTTGTCGCAACGTAGAGGCTGATCATGTGCCTGACCCGTATTATGGTGGCGATCAGGGCTTCGAGCATGTCATTGATATTCTTGAAGATGCCTGCAGAGGTTTGTTTGATGATATAATGTCCTCTAAGCCTCAGTAAACTAAGCGTTCCACATGTTCCAGGCTGCTTCTGCCTGTAATTCAAGCATTTTTTCGCCATTCAGAATGGTGGCGCCTCGTTGCTCTGCTTTTTCCAAAAATAAAGTCTTTGCCGGATTGTAAACAACATCAAATACTAAATGATCCGACGAAAGGAATTGATATGGAATATCAGGGCAAGCATCAACATGTGGAAAAGTGCCCACAGGTGTTGCATTTATAATTATCGTGTTGTCCTGCATTGCTTTGGCGCTAAGTTCCGTGTAACTTATCATTTCTGATGTTGGGTTTCGCGAAACAAAAGTGGTTGGGATGTTCAACTTGTTCAATACAAATACGATGGCTTTTGAAGCGCCGCCGGTACCAAGAATCAGTGCTTTTGTGTGATGTGGTTTCAAAAAAGGTTGAATGGATGCTTCGAAGCCTACTGCATCCGAGTTATAGCCTCTCAACAGTAATTTATTCTCCGATCTGATAAATTTAATCACATTCACGGCTCCAATGCTGGCAGCTGTCGCATCCACCTCATCCAGAAAAGGGATTATTTTTTCTTTGTAGGGAATAGTTACGTTCAGTCCGCACAGCCTGGCGTCTTCTTTCAATGCAATAAACTGCGAGATGTCGGCAAGTTCGTATAAGTCGTAGCTGGCATCAATTTTCCCTGTTTCAAATTTTTCGGAAAAGTATTTTTTTGAAAAAGAATGCCCTAACGGAAAACCTATTAAGCCATATTTATTCATTTTTTCGAACGTTTTCTCAGAAATTTAACGAGGTAAAACACTACAATCAAACCAAGCAGTACTAATATTATTATGCTTAGTTCATGGCTGTATTCATTGATTAAATCGGCCTGGCCATGAGCAATGTAGCCCACCAATGCCAAAATGATATTCCAAAGAGTGGCTCCCAGAGCTGTGTAAATAGTAAAACTAAAAAGATTCATTCGCGCCAGACCGGCAGGCAAAGAGATAAGTTGACGTATGCCGGGGATAAGTCGGCCAACGAAAGTCGATATTTTGCCATGGTCATTAAAATACGCTTCCGCTTTTTTTATTTTTTCGCTGCTCAATAGCAATAATTTACCCACTTTGCTGTCGGCCAACCGATACATTATAGGCCGCCCCAGCCATAAAGCAAGGAAGTAATTAATAAAAGCACCTATCAAAGCGCCTAAAGTGCCGAACAGCACCACAAGAAAAATATTTAAATGACTGTCGGGTTTACTGGCAATATAGGCCGCCGGAGGAATTACTACTTCGGATGGAAAAGGTATAAAGGAACTTTCGACTGTCATCAGAATTGTGATGCTGGCATAATTCATATTGCCCTCGTACCACTTTTCTACTTTCTGTACAAGCGATAAATCTTCGGCTTTCGCAGGAATAGAGTCATTTTGAGCAACTAAAAACATCAATGGCAGTATAATCAGCAG
>JAYFRI010000080.1:0-6720 GCA_034926015.1 Paludibacter sp.
AACGCCCTGTTTGATTTATCAGGGAAAATACAGCATCTTTTCCCGCGAAATTGAGCGGGAAGTGTTGCCACTGGCTTCCGATAATGGTGTTGGATTTATAGGATTCTCGCCATTGGCACAGGGAATGTTAAGCGATAAATACCTGCACGGAATTCCTGAAAACTCGCGTGCGGCACACAGTTATGGTTTCCTGCAGTCGAGTCAGATTACTCCCGAACTTGTTGCAAGAATCAGCCAACTCAACGATATAGCTGCTCAAAGAGGACAGACATTGGCACAGATGGCTTTGGTCTGGTGTCTTCATCAAAAACAGGTGAATTCAGTAATTGTGGGCACCAGTTCGGTGAAACAATTGCAGGACAATATAGATGCGCTCAAAACTCCCGATTTTACCGATGATGAATTGTGGCGCATTGGCGAATTAGGCTAATCTTTTCAAAAAAATAAAAAACAGTATTTTCAACTTTTCTGATCTTGATGGCATTGGGAAACTAAAAAAAAAGAATCAACAATGTTTTACCGTCTCAGGCTGTTTTTAGCCTTTCTTATAATGGCCATTTGGAGTGGATGCGACGACAACAATGATTCGCCCATTCCTTTGTATCCGGTAAGTTTAAAGCTGAACCTTACCAGTACCTATCCCACGTTCAAAAATTCAACCAATCAGTTTTTGCTTTTCGAAAAGAGGATAAATGCAAACGATATGATAGGGTACGGAGGTATTCTGGTTTGTACAGGGGTCAGTCTCGATGACAGTGGAAATACAATTTACTATGCTTTCGATATGGCTTGTCCTTATGAAGTAAAACGAGATGTCAGAGTTTATCCGGTAAAGGATGGATTGGGTCAGGTGAAATGTGAGAAGTGTGGTTCGGTTTACAATGTCGGCTATGGTTCAGGTTATCCGGAACCGAATTCAGGTCCGGCTGCTGGCCCGGATGTTAAGAAGCTAAGACGCTATAATACATCCATTTCCAACGATGTTTTGTTCATTTACAGATAAAATGGCTGTTTGTAATCAGCTTACTTCCCCCGACAGTGCCTGCTCCGGGCTCTTTTCCCCATTAAAAAATGATTTATGTTTTGCAAAAGCTTAAAAAATATTTTTTAGTGATGCACTACAAACCGTTAACAATAAAAATTTGTATTTTTGTAGCTAAGTCAAAGGTTTTTTACAAAGATAAAATTTTTATATTCAAATAAATGCAAATCAAAATAGTAAATCGTTCGAAACATGCTGTTCCGGAATATGCTACAGCTTATTCGGCGGGGATGGATATCCGTGCAAACTTAGAAGAGTCAGTTATTATCAAACCATTGGAACGGAAATTGATTCCTACTGGTTTATACATCCAACTTCCAGAAGGGTACGAAGCACAAATCCGTCCACGCAGTGGTTTGGCTATCAAAAAAGGTATCACTGTACTTAATTCGCCGGGAACAATAGATGCTGATTACCGGGGTGAGATTTGCGTTATTCTTGTAAATTTATCGGCTGAAGAATTTGAAATTAATGATGGTGAAAGAATTTGCCAGATGGTAATAGCAGCGCACGCACAGGCAGAATGGGTGGAGGTAACTGCACTTGATGAAAGTGAACGTGGTGAAGGCGGTTTCGGACATACCGGAAAGCACTGATGTTTTGTTGTTGGCATCGAAATAATCTGAAATAAAGATGAAAAAAAGTATATATTTATTTTTTCCTGTACTCCTGATGTTGTTGGCATCGTGCTCGGCGATTACTAAATCGGGCCGCAATGAAAACGGCAAGGCAAGGTTGTCGGCAACAGAGCAGAAAAAATTTGATTATCTGTTTTACGAGGGAATAAGGCTCAAAGGAGAAGGTTTGTACGATCAGGCGCTCGAAAACATGAAAATGTGTTATCAGATCGACTCACTGGATGCAGGTTTGCTTTCGGAGTTAGGCGTGCTTTATAGCGCAGCGAACCTGAACGAACAGGCTGTTGTTTATTTCGAAAAAGCATTAAAATTAAACCCGCAAAACTGGTGGTATCATCTTCAACTTATCTCTTCGTACGCTCAGCTCAAAAAGATTGATGACGCCATTGATGTGGCCGAAAAACTGCAAAAAAAATATCCCGCGAAGGAAGAGGTGTATCAGATCCTCACTTCGCTGTTCAAACAGAACAAGCAATATCAAAAGGCGATTGATGCCTTTAATGCCCTTGAAAAAATGACTGGCGTAGACGAATCTCTGGCCATTGAAAAATTTAATTTGTACAGGGAATTGGGAAAACCTAAAAAAGCAATTGCCGAAATTGATAAGCTTGTACAAAAATATCCTGCCGAGTCCCGTTTTCGTGTCGTACGCGGCGATATTTATATGCAGCAAAACGAGCCTGAGAAAGCTTTTGAGATATTTCAGGAGATCCTGAAAACGGATCCTGAGAATCCTTATGTTTATGTTTCGCTTTCGGACTATTACAACCAGATGAATGAGCCTCAGAAAGCAACGGATGCAATAGTGAAGGCACTCAAAATTGACCAGTTGGCGGTGGAGCAAAAAATTGAAATTCTGGGTCAGTATGTGCAAAAACTTATTCAGGATACAGTGAAACTTGACGAAACAGAATCGCTGTTTAAATTATTGGTCGATCGTTACCCAATGGAAGAGCAGGTACATGGCTATTATGCCGTATTTTTACAATTCAGAAAACGCAATGCCGAAGCTGTCTCCGAGCTTGAATCGATGCTGAACATCAATCAGAAAAATGAACAAACCTGGTTTCAGCTGATCCAGATTTATCTTTCGGAACAGAATTATCCTAAATTGATGGATGTAACAGCCCGTGCCATCGAGAGTTTGCCAAAGGTGGCGCAATGGTATTTTTACAGAGGAATTACACAGTTTCAGCTCAAGGAATATGAGGCGGCCTTAAAAACGAATCAGCAGGCACTCGAAGTGATTTCGGATAAAGAAATGGCTTTGAAAACAGATATTTATGCGCAGATGGGCGATATATATTACAAACTGGGCAACAAAGAAGAGGCTTTTGCATCCTACGATCAGGCCCTGAAAATTAATCCGGGTAATGTGTTTGTTATGAATAACTACGCCTATTATCTTTCGGAAGAAAATGTGGAACTGAAGAAGGCTGAAAGCATGAGTGCTAAAACAGTAGAAAAAGAACCTGATAATACAACTTATCTGGATACTTATGCCTGGATTTTTTATAAACAGGGCAATTATTCTTTAGCAAAATTTTACATCGAAAGGGCCATTGATAACTTAAAAGCCGACTACGACGCCGGCGTGATATACGACCATTACGGAGACATCCTCTGGAAAAGCGGTGACGAAACCAAAGCTGTGGAAATGTGGAAAAAGTCGCTCGAATTCGATGCTGACTCCGAAATTTTAAAACAGAAAATTAAGGAAGGATTAAAATAAAATCAACTTAAAATGGGAAAAACAAAAATATTGCTTTTTGTAACGCTTGTTGTTTTGTTTACTGCTTGTAAATCAAAACAGTCGGTAATGTCTCAGGCCGCTACAGGCAAGACTAAAAATACGGAGTTAATTCAAAAAGTACGGCTCAACGAACCTCAGTTCAACACGGCCAATGTGAGTAAAATGAGTTTGTATCTCAACCTCGATGGACGGACATTTAATGTGTCGGCAAGCTGTAAAATCCGTACCGATTCGGCTATGCACATCTCCATACAGCCGGCATTGGGTATCGAAATGTTTAAACTAGAGATCACGCCCGACAGCATCCTTGTTTTCGACAAAATAAACAAGCGCTTGTATGCCACTGATTTTAAATTGTTCGAAACAAAGTTTGGGCTGACGGTGAATTATTCCGACTTGCAATCGCTTATTTCGAACCGGCTTTTCACTGTGGGTTCTGCCGAATTTCGTGAAGAGAAATGCACAATTGAAGCTTTGGATAATTTGCTGAGTAAAATCATTTATAAGAATGAAAAAATAACGCAGACTTCTGAAATTAACAGTCAGTTGAGAATTCAGCAAACAGAATTAAAGTCGAATACTTCGGACTATGTGATGGCGGTTGACTACAGCGAGTTTTCGCCAATTGATGGAATTGTATTTCCGCTGAAAATTAAGCTTAAAGCATTAAGCAAAAAACACACAATGAATTGCGACTTTAGCATTTCGAGAGTTGTGTTTAACAACAGAATTGGGTTTTCGTCTATCGATCCGGCCAGGTATGATCGTGCCGATATCAATCAATTAATGAAAAAATAAAAAAGTATGATTTTTCAAACTTTCAAAAGCTGTATTGTTGTTGTATTTCTGTCTGTTATGGTTTGCACTTTACAGGCTCAGTCGGTGAAGGAGCTTGAAAAACAGCGCAATAAAACCCTTCAATTGCTTGAGTCGACAAACAAAATGTTGAACGAGACAAAAAAATCGCAACGCAGTTCACTGAATAAACTTACAATTATAAACAAAAATATTGTTGAGCGTAAAACCCTTATAAATAATATAGGGAAGGAAATAAATGAATTGGATGGAGAAATGCAGCGCCTAAATCAGGAAAAACGCCTGCTCGAAAACCGGTTATCTACTTTGAAACGCGATTATGCCCGCTTGGTACAGGAAGCGCATCTCAACCGAAGCGTTTACACAAAAATTATGTTTGTGCTTTCAGCAAATTCTTTTGATCAATCCTACAGGCGGTTGAGGTACCTACAGGAGTACTCCGACTACCGAAAGCAACAGGTGAGGAAAATTGAAAATGTAAAAACTCAGATTGTTGTGAAATCGGATAGTTTGAACAGAAACAAACAAACAAAGGTTGAAGTTGTAAAACAAAAAGAAGTCGAGGCCAATAAACTTACCAACGACCAGAAAAAAGAGAAAGTGATGCTTACTGACCTGAAAAAGAAGGAAAAGAAGCTCATGGCCGATCTGAAAAAACAACAAAAAATTGCGAACGACCTGAACAATAAAATTGCACGTATTATTGCCGAAGAAATAAGAAAAGCAGAGCTGAAAAGAAAAGCAGAACAGGAAAGGGCTGCTGCCGAAGAAAGAAAAAGACTGGCTGCCGAACAAAAGAAACAAGGTACCAAATCTTCAACTCCTTCCTCAGAAAAAGAAGCAAAAAAGGCTGAAAAACAAGCTCCAGTGCAAAGTGCTTCTGTATCGATGCTAACAAAGGAGGAAAAGCTTATTTCAGGAAATTTCTCGGCCAATTCAGGGCGTTTGCCATGGCCGACCGATAAGGGTTTTATAAGTGGACATTACGGGGTTCATCCTCACCCGGTGCTCAAACATGTTACTACTAATAATAAAGGTATTTATATTCAAACGCCAACGGGTACCAATGCACGTGCAGTTTTCGAAGGCGAAGTAACACAACGCTTTTCGATACCGGGAAGTAACAATGCCGTCATTATAAAGCACGGTGAATACCGGACTGTATATGCCAATTTAACAAGTATATATGTAAATATTGGCGATAAGGTTTCGGCCAAACAATCAATAGGAAAGATTTATACTGATGGCGATAATGATAATAAAACCGAACTTTATTTTCAGATTTATAAAGGACGAACGCTTTTGAATCCTGAAGGCTGGATTGCCAGATAAAATCGCAGTTATTTTCAGTGACATTAGCAAAACCTGATGAAGCATCAGAATAATAATTTTTAATGAATAAAATCAATACTAACTAAACTTCCCTTTCGGGGAATAGGGGTATATGGAAGAATTAAATATCTCACAAAATGTTGATTACGGCGATAGCAACATTATCACGCTCGAAGGATTAGAGCATGTTCGTCGTCGTCCCGGTATGTATATCGGTAAATTGGGCGATGGCTCACATGCCGACGATGGAATTTATGTACTACTCAAAGAAGTACTCGATAACTGTATTGATGAGTACCGCATGGGTGCCGGCAAAAATGTAGTTGTGACCATTAGCGAAGGTCATGTAGAAGTGCGTGATTTTGGCCGTGGAATTCCGCTCGGAAAAATGGTGGATGCGGTCTCGATAATGAACACAGGTGGAAAATACGATTCGAAAGCATTTAAAAAGTCGGTAGGGTTGAACGGGGTTGGTGTGAAGGCAGTGAATGCATTGTCTTCGCGTTTTGTTGTGCAAAGTTATCGCGATGGTCAAAGCCGGCGTGCCGAATTTGTACAGGGAAAGCTGCAGAACGATAGCAATGTATTCGATGATCCATCCGACAGGGGAACTTATATTTATTTTGTCCCTGACGATACGCTTTTTGAAAATTATAAGTATCAGGATGAAATTATTGAGACCATGTTGCGCAATTACGCTTATCTCAATACCGGGCTGACAATCAATTACAACGGAAATAAGATCCTTTCGAAAAACGGCTTGCTCGATTTGCTCAACGAAGACATGACCTCGGAGCCATTGTATCCGATCATTCATTTGCAGGGCGAGGACATCGAAATTGCTTTCACACACAGCGATCAGTATGGCGAAGAGTATTACTCGTTCGTCAACGGACAGCATACAACACAGGGCGGCACACATCAGAGTGCTTTTCGTGAAGCGGTAGGACGTACGATCAAAGAGTTTTATAATAAAAATCAGGAACTCACTGATATTCGTAACGGTATTATCGCTGCGGTTTCCATTTCGGTGGAAGAGCCTGTTTTTGAGTCGCAAACCAAAACAAAACTTGGTTCGCGCGATATGGCGCCTTCGGGTGGACTCTCGGTGAATAAATTTATTTCCGATTTTCTGAAAA
>JAYFRI010000093.1:0-7321 GCA_034926015.1 Paludibacter sp.
TTGGAAAAGATAAAGCATGGCAGGAAGATTATGCCAAACGAATTCAGACATTCTTCAAATCGAAAGGTCTGAACACTTTTGTTGATCAGTTTAATATGGATGGTACTACTCCTGAATTTATTTTAAGAGCTGGAACTAACACTCAAAAACTAAGACATTCTATCGGATTAGTAGCTACAGTGACTTCGACTAACTTAATGCATAAAGATTTCGACTACGTGCATAAATTGTGGAATGAAAAACTACAACCTTATGACGATGGCTACTTCGATCCTTATTATGATGGATTGTTGTATATGTTTAGTTTGATGCATTTAAGCGGAAAATATCAGGTGATAACACCGGCTAAATAAAAGCGTAAACTTTGAATATCAGATAAAAACACAGTTCAATGAAAAGATTAAATTTTTTGATCCTGATAGCAGCTTTGTTGATAAGTTGTTGGGCAACTGCACAAAAGGGTGGCAAACTTAAAATGTGGTACGATAAGCCGGCAGGTGTATGGAACGAAGCATTACCTGTGGGTAACGGACGTTTGGCGGCTATGGTTTTCGGAGATCCTTCCAATGATAAATTGCAGTTGAACGAAAGTACGTTCTGGTCGGGAGGTCCTTCCCGAAACGATAATCCGGAGTCTTTATCGGCTTTGGACTCGGTTCGCCAGTACATTTTTACAGGAAACTACCGCAGAGCCGAGTTTCTTATCAACAAGCACATTACGGCCAAGCAGTTGCATGGTTCTATGTTTCAGACCGTGGGTGATCTGAATTTATCTTTCAAAGGAAATGAAAAATATACAGATTATTACAGGGAGCTGGATTTAGAAAAAGCGATTTTTACCAGTACTTATAAAGTTGACGGCGTATCGTACAAACGCGAAGTATTTGTTTCTCAACCCGATCAGGTAATTGTGATGAAACTTTCGGCTGATAAACCCGGCAAACTTAGTTTTACCGCCGGATTCAGCGGTCCGTTGTCTAAATCAACCAAAGCGATAGATAACAATACTTTAGAAATGACTGGATTGTCGGCTACTCACGAAGGAGTAACCGGGCAGGTAAAATTCGATGCCAGAGCGAAGGTGATTAACATAGGCGGAACTACGTCTGTTGATGCCGGAAAAATAAACGTAAGCAATGCCAACGAGGTGGTGATTTTGGTTTCAATAGCCACTAATTTTGTTGATTACAAAACACTTACTGCTAATGAAATGGAGAAGTGTATTGCTTATCTGACTCCGGCAACTGGCAAGCCTTATTCGAAAATTTTGCAGAATCATATTACGGCTTATCAGAAGTACTTTAAAAGGGTAAATTTTGATTTGGGAACTTCTCCGGCAGCACAGTTGCCTACCAATGAACGCATCAAAAACTTTTCGAAAACCTACGATCCTGAACTGATTTCCATGTATTATCAGTTTGGTCGTTATTTGCTGATTTGTTCATCGCAACCGGGCGGACAGCCGGCTAATCTTCAGGGAATATGGAATGGCAGTACTTCGCCAGCCTGGGACAGTAAATATACCATCAACATTAATACAGAGATGAATTACTGGCCTGCCGAAAAGTCCAACATGCCTGAAATGCACGAACCTCTGATACAAATGATCAAAGAACTATCGGAAACAGGCACGCAAACCGCCAAAACCATGTATGGTGCTGATGGTTGGGTAGCTCACCATAATACTGATATCTGGAGAATAACGGGTGTGGTTGATGGAGCTTTCTGGGGAATGTGGCCTATGGGAAGTGCCTGGCTTTCACAACATTTATGGGAGAAATATCAATACAACGGCGACAAGAAATATCTCGAATCGGTATATCCGGTTATGAAATCAGCCTGTGAGTTTTATCAGGATTTTTTGATTGAAGAACCTGTGCACAAATGGCTGGTGGTATCACCATCTATTTCTCCAGAGAATGCTCCTGCCGGACATGGAACGTCGGTTATTGCCGGTGCGACTATGGACAATCAGATACTTTTTGATTTGTTTTCGAAAACCATTCAGGTGGCTAAAATTCTGAAAAAAGATGAGACGTTGATGGCAGATTTCCAGAAAATTCTTAATCGTCTTCCTCCCATGCAGGTCGGTCGTTTTGGACAATTGCAGGAGTGGATGGAAGACCTGGACGATCCTAAAGACGAGCATCGCCATGTATCTCACCTTTACGGATTATATCCCGGAGGACAAATTTCTGCCTATTCTTCACCGGAATTATTTGATGCCGCCCGTACTTCACTCGTACATCGTGGCGATGTTTCTACAGGTTGGTCGATGGGTTGGAAAGTGAACTGGTGGGCTCGTTTGCGCGACGGTAATCATGCCCGCAAATTGATTAGCGATCAGTTGACATTGGTCGATCCTGTTCGTTCGGGACGCAACGGTGGTACTTATCCCAACTTCTTCGATGCGCATCCGCCTTTCCAGATTGATGGAAACTTTGGATGTACAGCGGGAATTACCGAGATGTTACTTCAATGCTTCGATGGAGCCATTGATGTATTGCCTGCTTTACCTGATGAATGGAAAAGCGGATCAATCAGTGGACTAAGAACTTATGGAGGTTTTGAAGTAAGTGTAAGTTGGGAAAACAGACGTATCACCAAACTGACCATCAAATCCAACTTAGGTGGAAATTGCCGGATTCGTGTGCCCAATGAACTTGTTCTGAAAGGTGGCAAAGGATTGAAAGCAGCCAGCGGAGCAAATGAAAATCCGTTCTTTGAAACATTTAAAGTGCAGAAACCTATCATCTCGGCTTCGGCAAAATTAAACGACACTAAAGTGAACAATACGTTGCTTTATGATTTCCCTACTGAAAAGGGAAAAATATATACACTTATCAGCAAATAATAGGAAAAACTAAAATATCTATCAATGAGAGTAACCAACTTACAATCAGTTTTTATGACAAAAAAACTAATTATTTTATCAGCAGTTTTTATGGCTTTATTTTCTGTTTCGGCTTTTGCCGCTGACAAAAAAAGCAAAGTGAAAGTGGCAAAGAATGCTCCGATATTCACCAAATTTGTTTATCAGGGCGAGGATGAAGTGTACACAAAAAATCCGTTGAAAGCGGACGAGTTTTATAACCCTATTCTGCAAGGTTGTTACCCTGACCCAAGCATTACCCGCAAAGGCGATGATTATTATTTGGTATGTTCATCGTTTGCCATGTTTCCCGGAGTACCTATATTCCATTCAAAAGATCTGGTGAACTGGAAACAAATCGGGCATGTGCTCGACAGGGTTTCGCAACTGAAAGTACACGATTGTGGCATCAGTGCCGGAGTATATGCTCCTCAAATTCTGTATAATCCGGGTAACGATACTTTCTACATGATAACTACTCAGTTTGCAGGAGGTTTCGGAAATATCATAGTAAAGACCAAAGATCCTATGCAGGGATGGAGCGATCCTATCAAACTAAATTTCGATGGAATCGATCCTTCCATTTTCTTTGATGATAATGGCAAGGCATACATTGTGCACAACGATGCTCCTGACAAAGGAAAAGAGCTTTACAACGGACACAGAGTGATTAAAGTTTGGGAATACGACGTTGAAAAAGATCAGATTATTCCCGGTACTTCGCAGATTGTTGTAGATGGAGGTGTGGATTTGTCAAAAAAACCGATTTGGATCGAAGCGCCTCATATTTACAAAAAGAATGGTCGCTATTATTTGATGTGTGCTGAAGGAGGAACAGGTGACTGGCACAGTGAAGTTATTTTCGTAAGCGACAGTCCTAAAGGCCCTTACAAGCCAGCTCCAAGCAATCCAATTTTATCTCAAAGATATTTGAATCCGAATCGTGCCAATATGGTGGATTGGGCTGGTCATGCCGATTTGGTACAAACGCCTGATGGTAAATACTATGGTGTATTCCTGGCTGTGCGTCCAAACGATAAGAAACGTGTGAACACCGGTCGCGAAACATTTATTCTTCCGGTTGACTGGTCGGGCGAATTCCCTGTTTTCGAAAACGGTTTAGTGCCAATGGAACCAAAACTCAAAATGCCTAAAGGAGTGGAAAACAAAACAGGTAAAGATGGATTTCTGCCTAACGGAAATTTCACTTTTACCGACGATTTTATGGCTCCGAAACTGGATTACAGATGGATTGGTCTGAGAGGCCCACGCGAGGATTTTATTTTACAGTCTAAAAAAGGTTTGATTATTAATCCTTTTGCTGCCAATATCAAAGAGGTGAAACCTACTTCAACTCTTTTCTATCGTCAACAGCATATCAGCTTTACCGCTACTACCACGCTGACTTATCAGCCTCAAACTGAAAAAGATTTGGCAGGTATTACCTGTGTACAGAGCGAAAGATTTAACTACGTGTTCGGAATTACCAAAAAGGATAAAGATTTTTATTTGTTGCTCCAAAGAACAGCAAGAGGAAAATCAACCATTGTTTCCAGCACTAAAATCGATCTGAAAACTCCTGTACAACTTCGTGTAAAAGCCGTTGGCGATAATTACGAATTCAGCTATTCGGTAAACGGAACAGATTTCACCAATGTGGGCGGAACAGTTTCGGGTGATATTTTGTCAACCGACGTAGCAGGTGGTTTTACCGGAGCTATGATTGGCTTGTACACCACATCAGTGAACGATGCTGTACCTCAGTAAGCGCATTTTTTTTGAGAATTTTCAATCAATCAGAACCTGATATTTATGGGTAAACTAAAATATGTATTGTTGGTTGTGTGGCTGTGTTTTCAGGTAACTGAAAACATGGTTGCACAATCTTCATTTTCCGGTGGAAAGAAAATAAGTTCCGATCTTTTCGGACTTTTTTTCGAAGATATAAATTATGCTGCCGATGGTGGTCTTTATGCCGAGCTGGTGCAAAACCGTTCGTTCGAATACAATCCTACTGAACAACGCGGTTGGAATCCGTTTTCTTTTTGGGAATATATTGCGCCCGGATATTCTTATGGCCGAATCAGTGTCGAAACCATGGATCCGGTTCACCCCAATAATCCACATTATATGGTGCTTGATATTGAGCATATTGGTCACGAAGCTCAGCACAAAAGACCGGCAGGTGTTGGTCTGAAAAATCCCGGTTTTGGAGGAATGATAGTAAAAAGTGGAGAAAAATACAATTTCTCCATGTTTGCGCGCCAACTTAGTAAAGAGCCGGTGCAACTCACAATCAGCCTTGAAACTCCCAATGGTAAAGTGCTGGCGGAAACAAAGATTTCTACTTCGTCGACCGATTGGACAAAATACACAGCTTCACTTGTGCCAACAACAAGCAACGATACAGCCCATTTGGTGATTTTGGCGACATCCGAAGGAAAACTAAGCCTGGATATGGTTTCGCTTTTTCCTGAAAAAACATTTAAAAACAGACCAAATGGACTCAGAGCGGATATGGCTCAGGTATTGGCCGACATAAAACCACGTTTTGTCCGTTTTCCCGGAGGTTGCTTGGTCCATGGCGATGGGTTGGGAAATATGTACCGTTGGAAAAATACAATCGGGCCGCTTGAACAGCGCAAGGCACAACGAAATATTTGGGGCTATCACCAGACAGCGGGTTTGGGCTATTTTGAATATTTCCAGTTTTGCGAAGATATTGGAGCAAAGCCACTTCCAGTGGTTCCTGCAGCTGTTAGTTGTCAAAACTCAGGCGGTACATGGCGAGTGGGAGGCACCGGGCAAAAGGCACTCGACAAAATCGAAATGGACGAATACATTCAGGAAGTATTGGATTTAATTGAGTGGGCGAATGGTCCGGTAAATTCGGTATGGGGTGCAAAAAGGGCAGCAGCAGGGCATCCGGCTTCGTTTAACCTCGAATATATCGGCATTGGCAACGAAGATAAAATAACACCCGAATTTGAGGAAAGATTCAGAGCTGTTTTTAAGGCAGTAAAAGCCAGACATCCCGAAATCACGGTGATTGGAACTTCCGGTCCATTTCATAGTGGCGAGGACTTTGAAAAAGGTTGGAAATTGGCAAAAGAATTGAAAGTTCCCATTGTGGATGAGCATTATTATACTGATCCTACATGGTTTATCAACAATCAATATCGCTATGATAAATACAACCGTAAAGATTGCGAAGTGTATCTCGGAGAATACGCATCGTGGGGAAATAAGATGAAAAATGCTATTGCTGAGGCTGCTTTTATGACTGCTCTCGAACGTAATGGAGATGTGGTTCGAATGGCTTCGTACGCACCTTTACTTGCCAAAAAAGATTTCACCCAATGGACAACGGATATGATATTTTTCGATAACACAAAAATCTGTTTGACACCGAATTATTACGTACAGAAAATGTTTTCGACTAATCAGGGAGATTATTATTTCGGCAATGTGATCTCGAAAAATGAAAAAGATTCCACGCTGGCCGCTTCGTGTGTGCGCGATAGCAAGTCCGGTGATGTGATGCTGAAGATGGTGAATTATTCCAATGTTGCCAAGCCAATGAAGGTCAATCTTTCGAAGTTCAAATCTTTGGCTTCGGGTGCGGAACAAACAGTGCTTACGGGCGATGCTGAAGCGGAAAATACCCTGGAAAATATGAATAAAGTAACTCCGGTGCAATCGACTATGAAGGTGAAAAAGGACTTTGAGTATTCAGCTCCGCCAATGTCGCTCACAGTTATCAGAATTAAAACACGTAAATAAAACCAATACAGTTTATAACCTTTTTTTGTAATTTCAACAGTTACTTTAATCGTTTGATATTAAATCATTTATTTTTATGAAAAAAATCGTATTATTGTCATTTTTGTTTGTTTTTTCAGTCATCGACGGCTATGCTCAGACTGTAATAAATAACCCTCAAACCGGATTGAGTTTAAACAACAATTCTACAATTAAAAAAGTAGAATTAACGGATAGTACAACAGTGCTGCATATTCACACTATTTACAATCCGGGTAGTTGGATCAGTATTCCTAAAGAAACTTATATTCAGCCTGATGGAGGCGAAAAGTTATTCATTAAGCGCACCGATGGTATTCCGTTGAACGAGCGTTATACAATGCCTGCTTCGGGCGAAGTGAATTATGCGTTGATATTCCCTGCTGTTCCTGCATCAACTGCATTTATCGATTATGGCGAAGCCAATGAAGGTGGTTCGTGGTTTATTTACGATATCAGGCTGAAACCAATTAAAGCGGCTGCTTTGTTGCCTAAAGTAATGATAGGTAATTGGTTTGATAAAGCTACAGGGGAATGGGAATTCGGTATTTACGAAAAGCACATCGTTTACAAAAACAAAATCTGGACTTATGCTTTCCCGAAAGCGAAGAAAACTCAGCATTCACTCCTTATTACCAATAAGAATGT
>JAYFRI010000241.1:0-15111 GCA_034926015.1 Paludibacter sp.
TATAAAGGTGATTTTGCCCGAACCTATTTTTATATGGTAACTGCTTACGATGACAGAGTTGCTTCATGGGTTTCCGATCAGTTGGCAGGGAATAAATATCCCGCACTTAGTGCATGGTCGGTAAATCTGTTTCTGAAATGGAACGCCCAGGATCCGGTGAGCACAAAGGAAACTAACCGCAACAATGCTGTTTATGGCATTCAGAAAAACCGTAATCCTTTTATCGATCATCCCGAATTGGCTGAATATATCTGGGGAAATAAAAAAGGTACACCATGGTCGTTAACTGCGGGCATTGACGAATTGAAAGTAGAATTCACTCTGTCGCCCAATCCGGCAAAGGATGTTTTAAATATAAGTACCGACGAGCCAAGTATTTCCTGTTCGGTTTTCAACCTCAACGGTCAGCTTTTACTCCAACAAACATTAAATAACTCAGAAGTTTTATCGGTTGCCACGCTCAACAATGGCATGTACCTTCTTCAGGTGCAAAGTGGAAGCAGAAAAACGATACAAAAATTTATCATTAACAAATAATCCTTTTTACTTTTTTATATTAAAAAGAGAAACCGCTCCGAAACAGCGTTTCTCTTTTCTTGTCTAACGGCTATGGTTATGAGAAAACTTTTTTTGCTTTCACTTCAGGGAATTATTTCTCTCACGCTCACGGCGCAAACACATATAAAATTCACAATAAACAGATAATTCACTTTTTCTATCTCAAATTATTTTCAGTATGAGAAAATTTCTTCTTCTTTCTTTTCAGATTTTTCTGACCGTATCGCTGCTGGCACAGGCCTCGGCAGGATACTACAGCGCCGCCGAAGGTAAATCGGAAGCTGCACTCAAATCGCAGTTATCATCAATCATTTCGGCAGGTTACAAAGATCAGGGCTATGATGGCTTATGGAATGTATACAAAACAAGTGATAATACAGCCGAAGGTAAAGTATGGGACATGTATTCTACCTGTACCTGGACGCACGGACAAAAACTATGTGGTAATTATTCAACAGTTTGCGATTGCATTAATCGCGAACACTCTATTCCTCAAAGCTGGTTTGGTTCAAGCAAGCCAATGTTGAGCGATGCTTTTCATGTATATCCGACCGATGGAAAAGTAAACGGGCAACGCAGTAACTATCCTTTTGGCGAATGTTCGGGAGGAACTACGCTTTCTGGTGGCAAAGGAAGACTGGGAAAAAGTACTTTTTCAGGATACTCAGGGACTGTTTTCGAACCCGATGATGAGTACAAAGGCGATTTTGCGCGAACCTATTTTTATTTTGCTACCCGTTATCAAAATATTATGACCTCTATCGGAGGAGAATCGTTCAATGGAACTACATATCCTTCGTTTACAGCATGGAGTCAGGCAATTTTTCTGAAATGGCATCGTCAGGATCCGGTTTCGCAGAAAGAAATTGACAGAAATAATGCGGTTGAAGCATTTCAAAAAAACCGTAATCCATTTATCGACTACCCTGAATTGGCCGAGTTTATATGGGGAAATAACAAAGGACAGGCTTGGATGCCCGGAGGTGGAAGCTATCCGGCAGTTACAAGTCCGGCTTCAGGTACGGTTGTCGATTTTGGCGATATTGCCTATCAAAACACAGCATCAATTGTACTACCAATTGTAGGAACCAACCTGACAGGTGACCTCAGTTTTGCCATCACCGGTAGCAATGCTTCGCTGTTTAGTTTATCAACCAATACGGTTACAAAGGCTCAAGCCGAAGCGGGCTATAATCTTACTGTTTATTATTCGGCTCAAACAGTAGGGTTGCACAATGCCACGCTTACAATTTCAGGTGGTGGAATTACAGCTATGCAAGTGTCTTTGAAAGCAACTTCGTCGGATGCTTTTCTTGCAATACCAGCAACTAATATCCTTTCAAACGGCTTCACAGCCAATTGGACGCTTTCGGCTGATGCTGATGATTATTCCTTAAATGTGTATTCGTATACCGGAAGTACAGGTGGTCCTTCACAAACTTTACTGGAAGAAGAGTTTACTTCGGGCCTGACGGGTACATGGTCAAGTACCGGTTTCATTAATACCACCGAAGCGCCAGGTACAATCCGCATGGCTTCAGGATCGCAGAATGCAACTATAGTTTCACCAACTGTAAACATGACGCAGCCAACCAACCTGACAGTGAAAGCTAAAAGATACGGAAGTGATTCGAATCCGGTTTTGACGGTAAAAGTAAACAATGAACAGGTGGCTGCATTTACAACTACTGCTGAAAACCTAACATTTACTGTAGACATACCTGCAAAAACAGCTTCTTCTAAAATTGAGTTTTCGGCAGTAACTAATAAAAGAATTTATCTGGATTATGTAAAGTTAGCTACAGCCGGTAGTGCTTCAACGCCTACATCTGTTTCGGGTTATCCGCGTATGGTAGGCAATGTGTTGAGCTATTCGGTCAGCGGACTTGAGAGTGATTCTACTTACTACTACGCTGTTACTCCACAGGGAAATTCGGCTACAGTCTCCAATGAAATAAAAGTGAAAACACTCCCTGCCAGCACTTCAACTCCTGATGTCAACTTATCCGGTATTGTTTGGCAACGAAGCGAAGCAGGACTTATTGTTCGGAATTTACCCGAAAATGTAGAGGTGTCGCTTACCGATATGTTTGGTAAAAAAATAATTTACAACCGCAGTTCAGATGGCGGATTGGTACTTACAAATCTGAATAAAGGTGTCTATCTTATGCAGGTAAGGATCAATCAAACGGTTAAAATATGGAAGGTGCTCTACTAATTCTCTGTTGATTTAAAGATAGATGACTTAGTTTTATATTTAAATATCAATGTGGAGAGTTTGTAGTAACAAAAGCTGCAAGCTCTCTTTTTAGAAAAAAAAATATTTATGAAGAAACAATTTTTATTGCAACTATTTCTGCTTTTCTTATCTGTGTCAATGCTGGCACAGATACCGGCAGGATATTACGATGCTGCCAATGGCAAAACCAATGGAGAGTTAAAAACAAGTTTATACCAGATTATAAAGGTTGGTGTACGATTAAGCTATGGCTCAGGAAGCACAAGTACCTGGAGTGGCTTCGAGAAATCCGATCTTCATCCCGATGGTTATGTGTGGGATATGTATTCGTTGAACAAACGCTATTTTTCAGGTAATGGCGGCTCGGTAAGCGGTATGAATATAGAGCACAGCGTAGCCAAAAGCTGGTGGGGCGGTACCACTAACAACGCGTATAAAGATCTTTACCACCTGAATCCTTCGGATGCTACTGCCAACTCTGCCCGCAGCAATTATCCTTTGGGAATAAACAATGGTAGCAAATTCGATAACGGAAGTATAAAGGTTGGAAATAACACTTATAGTACCGAGTACTCTGGTTTGTGTTTTGAGCCTCTCGACGAGTACAAAGGCGATTTTGCAAGGGCTTATATGTATATGTTCACTTGTTATGAGGATTTAAGCTGGACGGGAACAAACGCACCCACTATGCTCAATGCCAACGAAACATGGCCTATGCTGAAACCTTGGGCAAAGGATTTGCTGCTGACCTGGAGCCGCCAGGATCCGGTAAGTGAAAAAGAACGTACCCGAATGGCAGCCATTTATAAAATACAACAAAATCGTAACCCCTTTATTGATTATCCCGAGCTTGTTGAATTTATATGGGGAAACAAACAGGGACAACCCTGGTCGGCTGTTGGTGGTGAGTATCCCTACCTTTCATTGCCTTCGTCAGGATCAAAAATTGATTTTGGAAAGGTTGTTTTTGGAAAGCACGCAACAACTCCACTTCGTGTGAAAGGAGTCAATCTGAAAGGTGATTTGACACTCGCTTTAAGTGGTGTCAATGCAGCCGGTTTTTCATTACCAACAACTACTGTTAGTAAAGTAGCGGCGGAGGCAGGCATCGATATCCTGGTTCGATTCGACGCAGAATCCATTGGTATCGAAAATGCAGTATTAACAATAACATCAGAAGGAATGTCGGCAGTCGCCATTAATTTATCGGCCGAATCAACGGATGATTTCATGGTTTTACCTGCTGAGAATATTACCGAAAGGGCTTTTACAACCAACTGGACTTCATCGGCCAATGCCACAGGCTATCTTTTAGATGTGTTTGTGCTCGAGAGTAACGGCGCTACAGCTCCTGTGACTTTGCTCGAAGAAGATTTCCAAAATGGCTTGCCTGCTACTTGGACATCGGTGCCTTATACCGATAATTCAGTGTCGGGTAATATACGTTTAGCTTCAAGTAGTAACTCAGGTAAAATAACAACTCCCGCTATCAATTTATCGACGAGTAGTAAGCTTTCAGTACGTGCGCGCCAGTACTCCAATGATGCCGGCGCCCCAATTACTGTGGCACTCGATGAACAAACTGTAGCGACGCTGACTACCGCATCGGGCAATCAGGATTTTCTTGTGGACTTACCGGCAGCAACAGCAAGCTCAAAAATAAGTCTTTCGGCATCAGCAGGTAAACGCGTTTATGTCGATTACGTGAAAGTGCAGACACAAGGTGAGGTGCATTCGGCTGTCTCAGTGCCAGGCTTCCCTGTTTCGGTTGGGAATGTGCTTAATTATACTGTAGATGGTTTGCAAAGTAACAAAACCTATTATTACACAGTGACACCACAGGGTAATTCTGCGCTAAAAAGCGAACCTGTGACCGTACAAACTTTAATCAGCAGTGGGTTCGAAAACGAAGCAATTGATAATGTAAGTTATAGTGTTTCGGGTAAAACGGTGTTTGTACAACAAATCCCGGCAGGATATAAAATTCGTATTTATAATGTGCTCGGAAGAGTTGTTTATCAGCAATCGGTTTCGTCGTCAGACTTGATGATAGAGCTACCTCAAAAAGGGCTGTACATTTTACAGGTTGAGGGAAGTAAAACAACAAAACAGATAAAAATGATGTTGTAGCGCGATTGAGAGTTAGAATAACATGACTTCGTAATAAAAGCAAACAGCCTTTCGTTTTTTGAACGGAAGGCTGTTTTTAATTGAATAAGTACTTTAAGGATTATTTTGCTTCTTTTTCGGCATCTTTGATCATTTTTTCGCTGGCATACATGTATACTTCAACGCGGCGGTTCTGTTCGCGACCGGCTTTCGTACTGTTGTCGGCCACTGGCATAGAATAATCTTTACCAACTATTTCTTTCAATTGGCTCGAAGGAACGTTTTGAAGCTTTAAGAAATTAGCTACCGATTGCGCACGATCCTGCGAGAGTTTCTGGTTGATTTCCAAAGAGCCGGTATTGTCGGTGTGACCCATGATTGAAATGTCCATCGTTGGGTTGTTCAATAAAATTTTTGAGAATTTTTCAAGTGCAATTTTCGATACATCATTCAAGTCACTTTTCCCGGTTTTAAATAAAATTCCTGAGTCGAAGGTAACTCTGATGGCTTTGAGGTTATTGGCGTCGGTGATGCTATCGACTCTTGCTCCTTCAATTCTCGCGGCTTCTTCAGCTGCCTTGTCCATTTTTTTGCCAATAATTACTCCGGTAGTTCCACCTACGGCCGTTCCGACGGCTGCACCTATGGCTGCACTTTTCCCGCTTTTGCCAATTAATACGCCTACGCCTGCACCTATAGCAGCACCTGCTCCACTACCAATTAATCCGCCTTTAGCGGCATTGTTGAGCGATTTGCAACCCGATAAAAGAATGGCAGCACTAAGAATAACTGTCATTAAGCCAATGTTTTTGTTCTTCATTTCTTCAGATGAGTTTAAATTATTTTTATTTTTCTTTTGCGAATACTTTTGTTGTTCGAAACCATGCGTGTTTTTATATTTAAACAAAAACAAGCCCAATTGGTTCTTTTAGATGAGAAATATTCTGAAATGATATAACTTTCTGATAATTAAAATAGTATTTGTGTAATAAATTGATATAGAGGGTGCTGTTTTTTGTTTTTTTAGCAATCCAGATCCACTAAATTTAATAATATCATAAACAGTATACCATTGTAACTTTACATAAAAAAGAGCTTTCTTTTTACACAACAAAGCTTTAAGTGTAAATTTCTGATTATGACTTACTGAAAATAGCATTATCTTTGCACTTTTAAATACATAAAGCAACATGAAACTTCGAAACGAACTCGAAAATCGCATATTAATTCTTGATGGCGCCATGGGGACCATGATTCAGCGCCACAAACTTGTTGAGGCTGATTACCGTGGCTCCAGATTTTCCACCACCAATATATTACAAAAGGGAAATAATGATTTACTGGTGATTACTCAACCGGAAATAATTTACAATATTCATTCCCTTTATCTCGAAGCAGGTGCCGATATTATCGAAACCAATACGTTCAATGCGCAACGCATTTCGATGGAGGATTACGGAATGGGCGAATTTGTACGCGAGATCAATCTTGAAGCCGTAAGGCTTGCACGTAAGGCTGCCGATAAATTTACTGCCGCTAATCCTGCCAAACCACGTTTTGTGGCCGGAGCTGTTGGTCCAACAAATAAAACGGCATCAATGTCACCCGATGTAAATAACCCGGCGTATCGCGCTGTGAGTTTTGATGATTTGGTGCTTGCATACAAAGAACAAATGCTTGCATTGATCGAAGGTGGGGTAGATGCTATTCTGATAGAAACTATTTTCGATACATTGAATGCAAAAGCAGCTGTTTTTGCGGCAGAGGAAGCCATGAGTGAATGTGGAAAGCGTGTCGAACTTATGATATCGGCTACTGTGGCCGACACAAGTGGTCGTACACTGTCCGGTCAAACGATTCGTGCGTTTTTGGCATCCATTGGTCATGCCAACTTATTGTCGGTAGGATTAAATTGTTCTTTCGGAGCAAAGGATCTGAAGCCTTATCTCGAGGAACTCAGTGCGAATTCACCCTGGTTTGTAAGTGCTTATCCTAATGCCGGTTTGCCCAATCAGTTTGGTGAGTACGACGAAACTCCCGAAACAATGGCGCTCCAGATCAAAGAATACTTCGATGAAAAACTTGTGAACATCATTGGAGGTTGTTGTGGAACGACTCCTGATCATATTGCTGCATATCAGCAGTTGACCGATGGAGTGGAAGTGAGAAGGCCAAAGGGAGCCAACAAAAACCTGGAATTGAGCGGGCTTGAACTACTCGAAATAACCTCACCCCCGGCCCCTCATGACCTCACCCCTAACCTTTCTCCTCGAGGAGAGGGGCAGAGGTCCTTATTCGTCAACATTGGCGAACGATGTAATGTGGCTGGTTCAAAAATGTTTCTGCGCCTGATCAACGAAAAGAAATATGAAGAAGCCCTTACCATTGCCCGCAAACAGGTGGAAGATGGAGCGCAGGTCATCGATATCAACATGGATGATGCCATGCTCGAATCAAAAGAAGAGATGGTAACATTTCTGAATTATGTGGTTTCGGAGCCCGAGATTTCGCGCGTGCCGATAATGATTGATTCCTCAAAATGGGAAGTGATTGAGGCAGGACTGAAATGTGTTCAGGGCAAATGTATTGTCAATTCGATAAGTTTAAAGGAAGGAGAAGAAGATTTTCTGCTGAAAGCCCGTAAAATTCGTGCTTATGGTGCCGCTACTGTGGTCATGGCTTTCGATGAGAAAGGTCAGGCTGATAGTTTCCAGCGCAAAACTGAAATATGCAGCCGTGCCTATCATTTGTTGGTCGATAAAGTAGGGTTTCCTCCTCAGGATATTATTTTCGATCCCAATGTACTGGCGATTGCCACAGGCATTGAAGAGCACAATAACTATGGCGTCGATTTTATCAATGCAACCCGTTGGATCAAGCAGCACCTGCCATATGCCAAAATAAGCGGTGGTGTAAGTAATCTTTCGTTCTCGTTCCGTGGAAATAATGTAGTGCGCGAAGCCATTCATTCCGTTTTTCTGTATCATGCTATCAAAGCAGGCATGGATATGGGCATTGTGAATGCAGGTATGTTGCAGATTTATCAGGATATTGAACCCGAATTGTTGGAACATGTAGAAGATGTGGTGCTCAACCGCAGACCCGATGCTACCGAACGCATGATTGAACTCGCCGAAAAAGTGAAGCAACAGGCTTCGGGCGAAAAAGTGGAAAAAGTAGACGAATGGCGCACCCGACCTTTGCAGGGACGATTGGAATATGCCTTAATCAAAGGCATCAGCGATTTTCTTGAAGAAGATTTGGCCGAAGCGTTGACACAATTCGATACCGCCATCGAAATCATTGAGAAACCCTTGATGAGCGGCATGAACATAGTAGGCGACTTGTTTGGCGAAGGTAAAATGTTCTTGCCTCAGGTGGTGAAAACTGCCAGAACAATGAAAAAGGCAGTGGCTATCCTTCAGCCCGAAATAGAAAAGCAAAAAGTGCCGGGTCAAAGCTCGTCGGCAGGTAAATTTCTGATTGCAACGGTGAAAGGTGATGTTCATGATATTGGCAAAAACATTGTTGCGGTAGTGCTGGCTTGTAACAATTTCGAAGTGATCGACCTGGGTGTGATGACACCTACCGAAAAAATTATCGAAACAGCCATTCGCGAAAAAGTAGATATCATAGGTCTCAGCGGATTGATAACACCATCGCTCGAAGAAATGACGGTGGTAGCGGCGGCCATGGAAAAAGCAGGTTTGAAAATTCCTTTGTTGATTGGTGGTGCCACTACTTCGAAAATTCACACGGCGGTGAAAATTGCTCCGAACTACAAAGGGCCTGTGGTGTACGTAAAAGATGCTTCTATCAATACATTCATTGTTTCGCAATTGATGAGCGAGAAGGGTCATTATAATTTTGTAGCCGAAATTAATGCCGAATACCAAACCCTGCGCGACAAGCAAACCAGGAAAGTTGACTTGCTGAGTTTGGAAGAAGCCAAAAAACGTAAACCTAATTTATTCTGAACCATGTTTCTACTTCAAAAGAAAACTGTTTCCATTCTGTTGATTGGTCTGTTATTCCTTGCATGTAAAAATGAAACAGAGGAGATAAAGACGAATTCGGCTTATATTACAGATGTTTTCGAATACGTTTATGCGCCGGGGCAACATGCGTCGCTGGCAAAAGCTACCGACGTAGCGTATTTTAAAGGCGATCCGGCCCAACAGTCAAAATGGCTGTATCTCGGTGGCTTTGGGGGGTATATTACTGCTGGTTTCGATCACGACATCGTCAATCGCGAAGGTTTCGATTTCGAGGTATATGCACTGAGTGGCTCAGCGCCCGAACCTGCTGTGGTATATGTTATGTCGGATGAAAACGGGGATGGAAAGCCCAACGAAACATGGTACGAGCTCAAAGGCAATCAGTTCGGGAATTCGAAACGAAATTACTGGTTAAGATATTACAAACCGTCGGGAAGTGCCAATGTCAAATGGCTCGACAGTGAAGGCCTGACCGGCGAACTTGTTTCAGGCTTTGGCGGAACTACTTCTGCCGCATGGTGGTGGTCCGAAACTAAAACCGACAGCATTACATTTGCAGGTACGCGCTTGCCCGACTCCTACGAAAACAATCCGGTCAATGGAGCTGAGTACTGGACGGTGCCAGTCGATAAGTTTACTTGGGGCTATGCCGAAAATATAAACGGTACTGATTTCGAGAAATCCTCGGGCGCCAACAAACTGGACATTTCGAATGCCGTGGATGCAAATGGAAACCCCGTTCATCTTCAAAATATACGATTTATAAAAATACAAACAGGCGTTTTTCAGCAGGCCGGATGGACCAACGAAGTGTCCGCCGAAGTGCGTGGAGCCAAAGCGCTTGAATAATTTCTTTACAAATACAAAAAACATGGACTATTCAAAAATACAATCGCCCTGCTATGTGCTCGACGAAGTGGCCTTTCGCAACAATCTTGAACTTATTAAATCGGTAAAAGATCGCGCCGGAGTGGAAATAATTCTTGCCTTCAAAGCTTTTGCTATGTGGAGCGCTTTTCCTATTGTGCGCGAATATATTCCGTATTCTACAGCCAGTTCGTTGGCCGAAGCCCGATTGGCTTTCGAGGAAATGGGAAGCCCTGCGCATACTTACGGACCTGCTTATACCGACCGTGAGTTTCCTGAAATAGTAAAATGTAGCAGTCACATTACTTTTAATTCGCTTACGCAATTCGAGCGTTTGTACCCGCAAACTCAGTTCTACGATGTTTCGTGTGGTTTGCGCATCAATCCCGAATTTTCGGATGTCGAAACCGATCTTTACAATCCTTGTGCGCCCGGTTCAAGGTTGGGTGTGGTGGCCGATTTGTTGGGAGATCAGCTTCCTGCAGGCATTGAAGGACTTCACTTTCACACCCTGTGCGAATCCAATTCCTTCGACCTGGAAAGAACACTTGCTGTAGTGGAGCAAAAGTTCGGGAAGTTTTTTCCGCAGATAAAATGGCTGAATATGGGTGGAGGCCATTTAATGACAAAAGAAGGGTACGACGTAGAACATCTCATTGCTTTGCTTCAAAACTTCAAGGCGAAATACCCTCATCTGCAATTGATACTCGAGCCGGGAAGTGCTTTTGCATGGCGAACAGGTGTGTTGGTGGCTTCGGTGGTGGATATTGTTGAGAATAAAGGAATCAAAACAGCCATGCTCGATGTGTCGTTCTCGTGCCACATGCCCGATTGCCTCGAAATGCCATACAAACCGGCCATAGTAGGCGCAACGGATGCAATTGCAAGCAAACCAACCTATCGCATGGGAGGCAACAGTTGCTTGTCTGGCGATTTCTACGGGTCATGGTCGTTCGACGAAGCACTGAAAATCGGCGATCGCGTTGTTTTCGAAGATATGATCCACTATACAATGGTAAAAACAACTATGTTCAATGGCGTTTCGCATCCATCCATTGGCATTTGGACCAAAGAGAATGAATTTAAACTCATCCGCCAGTTTGGCTACGAGGATTACAAAGGCAGAATGTCATGATGCTATAAAATAAAATCAACTTGTCCGGGCTGCTGAAACCGGGATAAGTTGATTTTTGTAACGCGTTGAGCATCGTATGTATCGACCTTCGATTGCTATTGTAACTACTGTCGATTGCCTTTGTATCGACCTTCGATGCCATTTGTTTGAGCGTCGATGCCATTTGTTTGAACGTCGATATCAATTGTTTTAACGTCAGCATCAGTTGTTACTTAAAAGCTAAAACGATTGCATATCCACCAGTCGTCGGTAAATGCCGTTTTTAGCAATCAGTTCATCGTGTTTTCCGCGCTCCACAATTCGTCCTTCCTGTAGCACACAAATTTCATCCGCCTTTTTAATTGTCGACAAACGGTGAGCAACCACGAGCGTTGTCCGGTTCTGCATCAGGCTTTCCAACGCTTCCTGCACCAGCTTTTCCGATTCGGTATCGAGGGCCGAAGTGGCTTCGTCAAGAATCAGAATGGGTGGGTTTTTCAAAATAGCCCTGGCGATACTGATGCGCTGACGCTGTCCGCCCGATAGTTTGCTGCCGCGGTCGCCGATGTTTGTTTCGTAGCCTTGCTCGGTAGCCATTATAAACTCATGAGCGTTTGCAATACGGGCGGCTTCTATCACCTGATCCATTGTGGCATTTTCCACTCCAAAAGTGATATTATTGAAAAAAGTATCGTTGAACAAAATGGCTTCCTGATTCACATTGCCCAGCAGCGTTCGGATATCGTGTGTGCGAAGTTCGCGCACATCTACGCCATCAATTAAAATCTGTCCTTCTTCGGCATCATAATACCTCGGCACAAGGTCCACAAGGGTAGATTTGCCTGAACCCGACTGACCTACCAATGCTACCGTTTTTCCTTTTGGAATCACAAGATCGATGTTTTGCAGCACCCAATCGGACTGATAGCGGAAACTTACATTCCTGAATTCTATTTCGCGATCGAAACCATGTAAAGGCGCAGGCATTGCCGGCTCTTGTATGCTGTTTTCGCTTTGCAGAATTTTATCCACACGCTCGAGCGAGGCCAACCCTTTACGGATGCTGTAGGATGCTTTCGATAAATCTTTAGCAGGGGCAATAATGCTGTAAAAGATAACAATGTAATAAATAAATTCTGCCGCGCTTATAGTGCTGTTGTTGCCAACTATTAATATCCCGCCAAACCAAAGCAAAACAGCAATCACGGCTGTCCCGATCAGCTCGCCCAGCGGATGTGCAAGGTTGTACCTGCGGTATAAGCCTGTAAAAGTCTTTCGTATCTTTTCGTTCAACTTCGAAAAACGTTCTTCCACTTTGTGTTCGGCGTTGAATGCCTTTACAATACGCAATCCTCCTATCGTTTCTTCAATCTGCGAAAGCATTTCACCGGTTTCTTCCTGTCCTGCAGTCGATGCCGTTTTAAGATTTCGTCCGATACGACCAATCAACCAACCACTTATAGGTAATAATATCAATACAAAAACAGTAAGTTGCCAGCTCATGGCCAGCATAACCCCAAGATAAATAAGGATAATCAGCGGATTCTTAAACATCATCTCCAGCGAACTCATGATCGAAATCTCCACTTCGTTCACATCGTTCATCATGCGCGACATGATATCTCCCTTTCTTTCTTCGGAGAAAAAACCAATGGGCAAACTCACAATTTTACGGTACAACTGATTCCGTAGATCGCGCACAACGCCCATGCGAATGGGAATCATAAAATACGAACCGAAATATGCCGTCCCTACTTTAAAGGCCGTCATTATGATTAAAAACAATCCGAGGTAAAGCAAAGCCATGTTGGCGCCCACCTGCTGAATCATTTGTTCTATTGCATAAAATACGTTGTTTTTCAGTGCTGAAATAATATCTGTCAGGCCACTGTTCCAGGTCCATTCGCGATAAATACTCACAGTGTTTTCTTCTAATTTGAATAAAATCCGCAAAACAGGGATAATGGCAGCAAATGAGAACAAACTGAATATTGTTGAAAGCAAATTCAATGACAGACTCAGTACAACATATTTTTTATAGGGAGGTACGAATCGTTTGAGTAAAACGAAAAAGTTATTCATTTATTGATATTTTTAATGCTACGTTCCGGTATCAGATGCCTGTGTAATTTCTTGGAGTAATTCTCCGTAATTCTTCTTTTACAGTATCTTCTACATCAAGAGTTTCTATAAAGTCGCGGATCGATTTTTCAGTAATTCCTTCGTTGGTGCGTGTCAGGGCTTTTAATGCTTCGTAAGGCGCCGGATACGCTTCGCGACGCAGAATGGTCTGAATACCTTCGGCCACTACTGCCCATGTATTATCAAGATCTTTGTAAATCGCAATTTCATTCAGCAACAGTTTTTCAAGTCCTTTGAGTATGCTCTGCGTTGCTATCATTGTATGCGCAAAAGGTACACCCACATTGCGCAAAACAGTGCTGTCGGTCAAATCGCGCTGAAGGCGTGACACCGGAAGTTTTGCCGACAAAAATTCAAACAAGGCATTGGCAATGGCAAGATTTCCTTCAGCATTTTCAAAATCGATAGGATTTACCTTATGTGGCATCGCCGATGACCCGATTTCGCCGGCTTTGATTTTTTGCTTGAAATACTCCATCGATACGTAAGTCCAAATGTCGCGGCAAAGATCTATCAGAATCGTATTTATGCGTTTCAATGCATCGAACTGAGCGGCCATATTGTCGTAGTTCGAAATCTGTGTCGTCCATTGTTCGCGTTCGAGTCCCAGTTTTTCAGCAACGAAACTGTTCCCGAATTTTTTCCAGTCGATGGCCGGGTAAGCCACTGTGTGTGCATTGTAATTCCCGGTGGCGCCACCAAATTTGGCGGAGCAGGGAACTGCTTTCAAAAAGTCTATCTGCTGATTCAGCCGGCTTACGTATACCATAACTTCTTTTCCCAGGCGGGTAGGCGATGCCGGCTGTCCGTGCGTTTTGGCAAGCATCGAAATGTCGCGCCACTCATCGGCCAAATGATTCAATAACTGAAGCAATTGATCCATTTCGGGGAAATAAACACTTTTTAAAGCCTCTTTTATCGAAAGCGGAATCGAAGTATTGTTGATGTCCTGCGATGTGAGTCCGAAATGTATGAATTCCTTGAACTGATCGAGCCTGAAAGCATCGAACTTTTCCTTCAGAAAATATTCAACTGCCTTCACATCATGGTTGGTTGTCTTTTCAATTTCCTTAATTCGTTGGGCATCCGCCTCCGTAAAGTTTTGATAAACTGATCTTAATTTTGGAAAAACATCCGCAGGGACCTGTTCCAGCTGCTTCAGGGGTATTTCGCACAAAGCAATAAAATATTCCACTTCCACCAATACCCGATAACGGATCAAAGCATATTCTGAGAAAAAGGCTGCATAAGCTTCTGATTTTGTACGATAACGACCATCAACGGGAGAAATTGCGGTCAGCAAGGATAAATTCATAAACGACGGATATTAATGATTGAACAATGGAAAAATAAAATCGAGTCGGTTTAATTTGTTTTGTTTCAAACAAGTAACCATATTGTTTGTCAAAATACAGTAAGGAACTAACAATGTGCAAAGTTAATCAATTTAGCCGGAATTAAAAAGTTTAAACGCACTCCTTGCATTGCTGAAACTTTTTCCATACTTTTGTTATAAGAAATGCATAAAAACACACGAAACGGGTTTCAATCATTACAAATGGTTTGCCGCTATGTGGATGATAATAAAAATTACAAATCAAATTATTTACAAACGAAATTAGTTAATTAGATGAGATATATAAGAATACACAAAGAAGGACGTTTAATTTTAGGTTCATTACTGCTTATTTTATTGTTGATGAATCTTTTTATATACATTAAATTCCAATTGGTGGTTTTGGCTATAAACATTGTTGTTTCTGCCTTACTTCTTTTCTTCTTTGCCTATTTCTTTCGCAATCCTGTACGCAGGGTTGTTATCGACGACCCCAGTTTGGTGGTTGCTCCGGCCGATGGAACAATCGTAGTGGTGGAACCGGTGGAAGAGAATGAGTATTTTGGCGACAAACGCATACAGGTATCTATTTTTATGTCGGTTTTTAATGTTCATGCCAATTGGGTGCCGGTTCGTGGGACTGTTATCAAATCAATTCACCACGATGGAAAACATATGGCGGCTTTTTTACCAAAATCAAGCACCGAAAACGAACGCTCAACCGTTGTGATTGAGACAGAGTTTAAAA
>JAYFRI010000380.1:0-18303 GCA_034926015.1 Paludibacter sp.
GGAGTACTCGCAGAATTTCCGGATTGTAGGCTGGATTATGTGGATGTATTTTTTCTTTTTGCTTATTTACATCCCTAAGCTCATTCATATTATCTTCTACTTTTTCAACTTCCTGTTTAAAAAAATATACAAACGAGACACGAGTTATTTCAACTATATAAGGATTCCTCTTAGTATTTTTATAATAGTTGTAATGCTTGTGAGTGCATATATTACGCCCCGAAACTTTGAAGTGAACGAAGTAGAAGTTGTTATCCCCGACTTGCCGGCAGCATTCGATGGCTATCGGATTGCTCAGATTTCCGACATTCATTTGGGCAGTTGGGGTGCTAAATACAGTAAACTCAAAACAGTTGTAAGGCTTATCAATAAGCAGCAACCGGACATTATTGTCTTCACTGGCGACATGGTGAATAATTTTTCGGGCGAAACTAAAGGTTGGGCTCCTTATTTTAATGAATTAAATAAAAAAAGTGCTAAATTTGCAGTCCTCGGAAATCACGACTACGGCGATTACACCGATTGGCGCAACGAAGAGGAAAGAATACAGAATAGAGTGCAGATTAACAAGGCAATTACTGACTTTGGTTTTAGATTGTTGCTCAACGAAAATGTATATCTCAGAAAAGGAACTGACAGCTTGTTGATGGTAGGCGTTGAAAACTGGGGCAAATCCGAAAAAGCGCGTTATTCCGATCTGAAGAAAGCACTGAAAGGCAGTTCGACTACCGAACCAAAAATCCTGCTTTCGCACGACCCCAATCATTGGGAAGCAGAAGTGATAGGACGAAAAGACATAGTGCTGACATTGGCCGGACATACACATGCTGCGCAGCTTGGCATAAAAGTGGGAAACCGATTGTTTTCGCCTGCTGCTTTTGTGTTCAAGTATTGGGAAGGATTATACACTGTAAATCAGCAATATCTTTATGTTAATCGGGGCATTGGTTATATTGGATTGCCTATGCAGATAGGCGTACAACCCGAAATCACGATCATAAAATTAAAAAAGTAAATAAAAACACAGTCTGTTCTGTAGTAACATAATAAATCCCAATGGATATGCCTTGTAAAAAATCACAAATGCGCCCGATATATATTTTATTTATCATTTTCTGCTGTTTCTCGTGCAAGGAGCAGAAATCGGATACAATAAGAATTGGAGTGCTTAATGGACCAACGGCCATAAGTTTTATTCAGCTTATCGACAAACCTCTGATGATTGATGGAAAGAGAACTGAAATTATCTTCAAAAGCGATCCTCAGCAAATTCAGGCATTGATGATGCGCAACGAACTTGACTTTGCAGTTTTACCTACGGTAATGGCCGCTAATTTATACAATAAAGGCGTTGATTTTAAAATAGTAGCTATTCCTGTGTGGGGAACTTTATATTTACTCTCGAACCAGCCCGGGATAACATCATTTGCCGATTTAGAAGGAAAAACAATCTCTGTATTCGGACAAGGCGCCACGCCCGACATTTTGTTGCAACGCTATATTGAATACAATCAGTTGAATGCCGTAAAAATTGATTACAGCTACAGTGGAAATAGCGATTTAGCGCATGCATTGCTTCATAAAAAAGTAAAAATTGCAGTCTTATCGGAGCCTTTGGTCAGCAGTTTACTTACAAGGGACTCAACCATAAAGATGATATCGAAACTCGATTGCGAATATTTTTTTCACAATTCGAATGTTGACATCTTCGCACAGACTTCATTTCTTGTAAATAGCAAATTTATAGAAGATTATGATTCCGAAATACACAAACTCACCGAAGCTTATGCGCAGAGTTGTAACTTCGTTAACGAAGAGCCCGAAAAGGCAATTGACCTGCTGCTGAAACACAAATTAATAATGGATAGAACCGAAGCACGCATAGCGCTTCCTTTGTGCAATATCCATTATGTTGGTGCATTTGCTGTTGAGCGTGAATTGATGGAATATCTGAATATTTTTTACGAATACAGCCCTAAAAGCATAGGTGGTAAATTGCCTCCACGAAATATTATTTATCAGCCCTGATAGTTGAAAACGGTATTTTCTAAAGAATACTTGAAATCAACTATTTATAGTTCTTAAACTTATTCTGTTTCAGCAACCGGACGATCATACGAAAATGAGAAAACGCCTACCTACTTTTTTGTCTGTTGCGCTACTTCTGTTGATGTGGCAGCTGGTGGCAATGTACATTGGGTATCCTGCACTCTTCCCTCCCCTCCCCGATTTGCTTCTGAACACAGCCGGCTTGTTTGTGCTGCCTGATTTTTATGCCTCCATCGGAGCTACAATTGGCCGGGGAATGGTTGGTTTCGTCATTTCGTTCATTACTGCTTTTATTTGTGCATTATTGTCGTCCAATTCAGGGTTTTGGAAAGATTTTTTTCATCCCATTTTGGTTGTTATCCGTTCTGTACCTGTTATTTCGCTTGTATTAATTGCATTGCTATGGTTTTCGCCCAATCAACTGCCGGTTTTTATTGCCTTATTGACAATGTGGCCGGTGCTGTACCAAAACATGCTGAATGGGTTGGAAAGTACCGATGAGCGACTCGTGGAAATGGCACGCGTTTTTGGAAAAACAAAAATGCAGCGATTGGAACATATCTATCTGCCTTCGGCAAAGAATCTTATTTTCAGTGGTATAAGTACCGCCATGGGTTTCGGGTGGCGAGCGGTCATTATTGGCGAAGTATTGTCGCAGCCGTTTAGGGGCATCGGTACAGGCATGAAAACAGCGCAGGCCTATATAAATATCTCGGATTTAATTGCCTGGACTGTTGTTGCCATATTGATCAGTTATTTGTTCGAACATATTATTAAATATATAGGTCGCATTAAGTTGGCTTATCGACCTGTAACAAATCCCAAAAAACAGACGCTCAATAAAAATAAAGAAATTAGTCTTCAGCATATTTGTAAAAGCTTTAATGACGTTAAGGTACTCGACGATTTTTCGTATACATTTGATTCGGCAGTAGTCACCTGCATTAAATCACCTTCGGGAACCGGTAAATCAACTTTGCTCAAGCTGATTTGTGGCATTGAAAAAGCAGACAAGGGTAAGATAGCATTGAAAGAAAATTACAGTTTTGCATATTCGTTTCAGGACCTGCGCTTATTGCCCTGGCTCACTGTATTAGAAAATGTGATGTTCGGTATCAATATTTCAAAAGGAGAACACAAGGCAGCCGAAGAAAGATGCCGTGATTTCATCGCTAAAGTGGGACTTAGCGACCACATGGGCAAATATCCGCACGAGTTAAGCGGTGGCGAACAACAAAGAGTTGGTTTGGTACGCGCATTAGCAGCGCAGAGCGATGTACTTTTGCTCGATGAACCGCTTACTGGGCTCGATGCCGAATTGAAATCGAAAATTATTGCGTTGTTAGAGGATTGGATAGCTGAACATAAACCTTTGGTGATCTGGGCTACGCACGAAAATATAATGTCGGACAAAGTGGAGATAAAAAGTATTGAAAAACTGAATAATTGAATAATTGGAAATGATTTACTGTAAGCATAACAGAATTATTTTCAACTCCCGTTGCACATGATTTATAAATACCTGTCAGGTATAAAACTTTAGAACATAAAAGCTTATCTTTGTATTGCCAATCAACTGATCCTGATCAGATCATAATATCATAAGTAGTATGAAAAAGAAAGTCCAAAACTTTATCGACAGCGAAGGGTTATTGACCCCAAACGCGCAAGTCATTGTAGGTGTAAGTGGTGGAGCCGATTCAGTGGCCTTGCTGCACCTGCTTCACTCGCTTGGATACAACTGTGTGGTAGCACATTGCAATTTTCATTTAAGAATGGAAGAGTCCGACAGGGACGAAAACTTTGTCCGTACCTTAGCTGCTGAAATGAAGATTCCATTTGAGAACGTTCATTTTCAGACTGCCGAATATGCTAAAATGGCTAAAGTTTCGATAGAAATGGCGGCACGCGATTTACGTTATGCCTGGTTTACCGAGGTTTGCAGTAGCTACAATGCTCAGGCCATTGCCATTGCCCATCATGCCGACGATAGCATCGAAACTTTGTTGATGCATTTGGTGCGAGGCACAGGGCTGAGAGGCATGTCGGGCATTCCGGTGCGCAACGGAATGGTCATTCGTCCGCTGCTTTGCTGTTCGCGCGAAGAGATCCTCGAATACCTGATGAAGTACGATCTTGATTATGTTGAAGATTCAACTAATGCCTTGTCGGACTACACGCGCAATAAATTCCGGAACGAAGTAATTCCCCTGCTCGAAATAATAAATCCTTCGGTGCGTCGGGTACTCTACTCTACTTTTCGGCGCTTTACAGGCATTCAATCGGTGTACGATAAACGCATAGCCGAAATTAAAAGCAGTATCACAAAGGACGATGGTAAAACCTTCAGCATAGAGATAGAAAAACTAAAGCAACAGGCCGATGTTCCCACCATTTTGTTCGAATTGTTGTATCCTTATGATTTTCATCCCGATCAGGTAGCCAAAATTGCGCAGCACATAGTAGATGGACACGCCGGAAAGATTTTTTATTCCGATACCTACCGTCTTATAAAAGACCGTAAATATCTGCTTGTTTCCGAAAAAGTTGAAGGCGAAAACGGTGAATACACTATAAGCGACCATTGCGATGAACTGCTGCTGCCGCGTCATCTCCGCATCAGGCGATTAAAAAATGATGCCGGCTTCGAAGTTTCGCGCGAAGCCAATCGCATTCATTTGGATGCCGACAGGCTCACTTTTCCGCTGATGCTCCGCAACTGGCGCATAGGCGATAGTTTTATTCCTTTCGGTATGCGGGGACATAAAAAGTTGAGCGACTTTTTTACAGACCACAAACTGAGCCTTGCCGAAAAAGAACAAGTATTAGTGCTTACTTCCGACGACAAAATCGTCTGGGTTTTGGGCCTTCGCACCGACGACCGTTTTAAAATTACAAGCAAAACCAAACAAGTGCTCGAAATAAGCATGCTGGAATAAGGGGAAAGCCTGATGATGCCGGAATGATATCTATGGATGGCAGAATAGCATCTCTTGGTAGCAGGTTGGCAACTCACGATGCCGGAATGACATCTGTGGATGGCAGAATAGCATCTCTTGGTATCAGGTTGACAACTCTTGATGCCGGAATGACATCTGTGGATGGCAGAATAGCATCTCATGGTATCAGGTTGGCAACTCACGGTACCGAGTTGACATCTCAGGATAGCAATATCGCATCTCACAGTGCCAATATCGCAACTCATGGTACCGAATTGACATCTCAGGATAGCAATATCGCATCTCTTGGTGCCAATATTGCAAGTCACGGTACCGAATTGACATCTCAGGATGGCAATATCGTATCTCTCGGTGCCAATATTGCATCTCATGGTACCAATATCGCATCTCATGGCGCCAGGAAGTCTATTGATGCATCATAATCTCCAAACCGGCATGTGTGCCTGTATCTTCGTAGATGCAAGTATCATTTTCGAACAATTGCAGCGTGATAGTCCCCGAAAGTCCTTCTTTGATCGACTGAATCATTGCACCGTTTTTGGGCGAAGGAAGTGAAATCGTTTTTTCGTTAAAGGCTTTGACGATCAGTTTTAACCTCCCTTTTTTTATTTCATAAATCACACTGTCGCTTTTAATTGTTTTGGATGTTACCTTCGCTCCATTATAAGTGGCAAACCGATATTCCTGCCCGTTGATGATTAAATTTACAATCAAACCATTGAAGTGAAAAGCTTTAAACGGGATAATTGCCTCGGAAAACATAAAAGAGGTGTCGGTGTTTTTAAAATGATTCGATTGCATCCACACATATTCGCGCGGAAAGGACTTGCCCCAGTCCTTTTCAATATATCCCTTTCCACCGCCGAAATCCACTGATTTACCATCAATTGTAAGCCGGCCTTCGAGCACATGACTCATACTCACCACCCCATGATAGCATTCCATAAACGTAAAAAAGGAGAAAAACCCCATTATCGAAGGAGAAAGCAATGAGGTTTCGATGGCTGTGTTACCCGAAAATTGAAGCTTTCCCTGGATATTCAAATCCTTATTTTCAATCGAAATATCAATGCCCTGCCCGGTAAAAGTGTTTCGCTGTATGCTTAACGCAAAAGGACGATCGCTTGCAACGAAATCATTTTTATCGAACTCCACATAAATTGTTTTCAATTCCACATGAGCATAGGTCACAAAAACCTGAATAAATGCATGTGAGTGCAGCTTGTTGAGGCTAATGCCCGGAATCAGCGCCACAGAGCAATTGCCATCGGCACTCACCATTTTATAGTACCAACCTTCGAAATAATTTTTCTTTCTGAGATTTCCCTGAAACAGGATAGGATTCTTGATTTTGTGTAACATACGCCCCATTTTATAAACAATTTCGCAAGTATACAACAAAATTCCGACTTGTGCCCGATATTGGAGAAAAAAGCTTGTGTTTGCGGGTCGGAGTGCAACTGCAAGTCGCACCCCGACTTAGTAAATATAGAAATTATTGGAGGTGTTGGAGAAAATATTTTGTATATCGATTCGTTATTCATAAAAATATATGTTACTTTGCAGCATGGATAAAATAGGTCAAATAGAAATTCGCGTTACCGGAACTGTGGGTAATATGGAACTGACTCCTGATAATTACGACATCAGAGAGATTATTTCCATGCTCGAAAATGCCGAAAATCTGCTCTATCCAAATGACAAAAAAGACCGACCAACTATAAGTTATAGTATTGAAAATGGTTCTGTGCGTCATATTTTCAAGACCTCTGTTCAGTATATTATTGGTTTTAATGCCATTATAGGACAGGTGCAACAAATGCAGAGTATCGACTTTCTCGATCTTTCAACAGCCAAAGCATTTGAGAGTATTCAGGAAATGGCCGTAAAACGCGACTATACTTTCAGCATTAAAACTTCTCTCGATCACACAAACGAAATAATCGTTGACCGAAATTCAGCTTTCAGAAGAAGTGAATCAGTTTGGGGTGACGCCGAATTTTACTTTTACGGTAAAGTTACCAATGCAGGTGGAAAAGACAAAGCCAATATTCATATATATACTGACATGCTGGGCACTGTCAGGGTTCAGACTCCGATTAGCTTCTTGGAAAACTACGAAGAAAACCTCCTTTACAAAACTTTGGGTATCAGAGCGCTTGGTAAACAACATTCTGAAACCGGAGAAATTGATACTTCTTCGTTGAAGTTTGTCGAATTGGTTGATTATCAACTAAAATATGATAAAGACTATTTGAGTGAGCTACGCAAAAAAGCAAAAAAAAACTGGCTCGGAAATATAAATGCCGACAATTGGTTAAATGAATTAAGAGGAGGTTACGATGCCTAAATCAGTCCTGCTCGATACCAGTTTCTTCCTACGGTTTCTCAACGACGAAGATCCCTTATTCAATAATGCCGATAAGTACTTTCGGTATTTTATTGATAACGAAATCAATCTTATGATTTCAACAATATCAATTGCTGAATACTGTGTGGGTGGAGATATACACGAATTACCACTCCGCAACCTGCAGATAGTACCTTTCAATCTTGAACATGCAAAACGTACAGGTGAATTTGCACGGATTGTCTTCCGAAACAAAGCAAAACTGAAACTCAAGGAACGTAACATCATCCCCAACGACACCAAACTCTTTGCAGAAGCTGATATTGAAACAGGTGTAGATTATTACCTTTCATCGGACACCGAAAGCATTAAGATTTATCAACTGCTCAAACAGGAATCAAATCCCCGCTTTCAATTTATTGATCTGAATACTCCCTATCACCAAACTTTTGGGGTGATTAACTTTGAATAAATTCTTATTTGGATACCTTCGTTCAGGATAATTCGTATTCGTTTGTAGGTTCGCTGGCTATCTGATTATCCAACGGCTTACTATCCCTGTATAGAATTTCCGGATCCATATCGGCCTCGTTATCCCACTCAACACTGTCAAAGCTAATCCTGACTTTATTAAATAAAGCAATGTTTTTCAGCTCCTGAAAAATACCTGTTCCCAGATAGGGTTTCATATCAAACAGCCTTACTTCTCCATTGGCAAAAGTAAGAATCAACTGATAGTTTGAAGTGGGTAACACTTTCTTCACTGCTAAATACATACTACTTCTATTTTAAGAATTCTATTGCAAACGGTTTTTCTCCATTTTGGCACAAAGTCCAGTTAGCCAGTAACTCCTCTTGATGGATTTCCATCCATGCCAACACCAATCTTAATTGCCTGACAGGAATTTCACCCTCCATTATTTCCATGCTTAGAATATTAATTACAGCTATATTCATTGTAATATACATGAATATGAGCAGGGTTATGCTCTTTTGGCGCATAATACATTCTGATAATAATACCAAAAAACATAGAAATTGTAGGCATATATCTTATTTGTCGAATCAATCTTAGAATAATGCTGATTTCCTTTATAATCTGAAAGCCTTCAGCGCACAATCAATAGCAGAATACTATTGATTTAATATGTTGAGAAATAAGTTTTAAAAATTCTTTTTTTGTATTGCAAACTTACATAAAAACAATGAATAGTGCAACCATAGCTGGTCAAAAATGAGATATTGCATATTATCCTTATCCCCTGCTCCTCTTCGTTACGGAAAGATAATTTTTTATAGTCAATCTGAGTACAAAAAATTCAATAACTTTTGCTCATAGCTTCAATCAACTGAATATGTATTCCGGTAGTTAATTACAAAAAACAATAAGTTTTACTGCAAATATGTGTTTTTTATTTAAAAATCATTAAACCAATTTATGTTGCAGATTGTTTTAATGACGTGTTATTCAACAAATAATTCAATTGTTATTTACCCTTAAAACTAATGGTCATGAAACAGCACTACATTATTCACAAAAGCTTTTTGCTTACAATGTTAAGCATACTGCTTATTCTTCCCAGCCTTTATGCACAATTCACACCCGGCGAGGGCGGAACTCTCCCCACTTTTACTCAGTTCACTCAACCCGAAGGAAAGTTCGGTGGGCTCTTTCTGAAGTATTCGCATCGACAAAACGGGTTATTTGTCGGAAGTGGCACCTATGCCGAAGTTGACATGGAATTTCCGACTCCTTCGGCGATAGGCGCCAACAGTTACACTGTTCAGATTTCAGCCAATAACGGGCAGTCGTGGAGCAATTATCAACACAATTACGAGGATTTGGTACTTACAGGAGATAATTTTAGTCTCTCGCCTGATGCTTCGTACACTTTCAGACTCATCGCAAATGGTGGACCCAAAAATGGCTTTACTTCCAACGAAGTTTTGGCTTCGCTCTCGGGCATCGAAACCCGTTTTGCTGGCTGGAGCCTCGACGAAAGTATGTTTCTTACCGGCATTATGGCGCCCAATATCGGTCGTGGTCTTGAAGCTGGCTTTACTGTACGCAAGCTTTCGGACGACAGTGATGTTACAGGGCATCTTACTTATCAATGGTTCAGGGTAAATCCGCTTACTTCTGAAATGACTGTTATCGATGGCGCTACCGGGCTCACATATGCCACTACAAATGCCGATGCAGGGTATAAACTGGCTATCAGAGCCACCGGCGACGAAACAGAAGTGGGCGGTATGGCTCAGATTCTTTCCTCCTGGCCCAACCAGATTACCAACAATGCCTACGCTTCCAACGTTGACCAAACGGGTTTTAATCTCTATTTGCACAAAGGACTTACTGCTCTTACAGCGGCCGAACTCGAACTTACAGATGTTGATGCGAACGTTGTGCCCATCACCAATGTACAGACAATTGACAACAATGCTTCCTTCCGTATTTCGGCGGCGCTCGATCCGGCTAAAACACCTTTTCACCTTGTAAACAAATCTGATTTCTGGCAGATTGTAACACAAATAGAAGGTATGCACATGTCAATGCCTGGAGTTAATATCGATTTCGGAACAGGGCTTAGTAAAACCGACCTAAAAACTGTATTTACTTTGAAAAACAATTGTTTGACATTCAACTCTACTGAAATTATCGACAAGATCAGCATCACCGACCTGAGTGGACGCCTGATTTGTGAAGCATTTCCGGGAGCAAATGCAGGAATTATAAGTACTCGTTCGCTTCCGCAAAGTGCCTGTATCATTCAGTATCAAATCAACAACATTGTTCATTCACAAAAAATAATCTCCGAATAGATTAAATAAGTTTGTAAGCCTAACAGTAAAAAAAGCTGTTAGGCTTATTTTTTATGTCGATTTCATTTCTTCTCGCATGCTACCGTCTTTTTCAATAAACGCTATACTTTTCATTGTATTCTCAGGCAGCTGCAGCAGTCCCAAATAATAGTTCTTTAACTTTAGGAAGCAAAATTGTAAAATATATTACAACAATATAGCATTAAATCTTACTTTTTTTGTTTTGATATTTAAAAATTCAAAACAAATAAATATATTTGCAAAAGTCTTTTTCCTGTCATTAATAATTCCCTTGATCTTTTTGCAATGATATGAATAAAAATCTTTACATTATTCTGGTTATCAGTTTGCTTATTTGCAGTTTCGGTATTGCTACCGTTGCTGCCCAATCGTCGTTTCAGGAACAATACAAGGTGGCAAAGCTTAAAAATGACACCACTTCCATGATACAATCGCTGAAACTCTGGGGCGATTCGTTGAGCGAAGAGGCTGATTTCGAGCATGGCGATAGCTTGCTCACCATGGCAATTGTGCTATCCGAAGCTTCGAAAAACAATTATGAAGCAGGAATTATCTACAATCTGCTGGCTTCCAATGCCAGTTATTCGGGCAATCGCCCACTGGCGTTGAGCTATTACCACAAAGCTCTGAAAGCCTTTTACGATATCCGCGATGCCGACAAGGTAGCCATGATAATGTTGAACATGGGTTCGGAGTACGAATATGCCGGAAATCTGAAACTGGCCATCGACTACAAACTCAAAGCACTGAAAAATAAACTTGCTTCCGGAAAAAAGAAAAATCTCGATTATTATTATCAGCAGGTGGGACAACTTTTTAAAGAAACCAACACCGATAAATGGGAGTTTTACGTGAAAAAAGCCTATGAGGTTTCGCGTACTTTGACCGATAGTCGCATTCAGACAAAAGCCGGGATTTTCAACGATTTGGGTGGAATAAGCAAACTGCGCGGAAAAAGCGATGAAGCGTTAGCCTGGTACGATTCGATGCTTGTTATTTCGCAGGCAAACAATTATATCACGGGTTTGGGTACAGGTTATTCCAATCGAAGTCTCATTTATATGTCGCAGGAAAAATATCCTGAAGCTTATGCCGATGTTCTGAAAGCCATTGACTACGCGCAGCAAAGCGGAAAAATATACGCGCAGATCATCGACCGCATACACGCCGCCAATATTCTTGAAAAAATGAACCGATATACTGAGGCCGGACTTTATGCGCAAAAAGCGCTGACGCTCGCCCGTGAGTACAAAACTTATCCCGAAGAGGAAGCACAGGCGCATTTGGCATTGGCACGTATTGGCGAGAAAACCAAAGACTGGAAAATGGCTTACGACCATTATAACGCCTACAAAGAAGGTGTTGACTCGCTTCGGAATGCTGATGTGGAGAAAAACCTGCACGAGATGGAGCTGAAATACCAGACTTCGGAAAAAGAAAAGGAAATTGAACGACTCGACTATGAAAACAAGGTAAAAACGCTTACATATCAGCGTCGTAAATCATTATTTGCCGCAGTTGTTTTTATCATGCTGCTTTTTGCCGCCATGTTGTTTCTGTGGTCGCGCCGTAAGCTGTCCGAAACACGAAAGGAACAGGCTGAGCTCAGGGAAAAGCTGCTTCGTTCGCAAATGAATCCGCACTTTATCTTCAATACGCTGAATGCTATTAATCAGTACGTACAGTCGGGGAAAAGCGAAGAAGCATCAGGTTTCCTCTCGCGATACTCGCGACTTATGCGCCAGATTCTCGAAAACTCCAACGAGCGTTTTATTTCGCTGACCGATGAAATTGAGTTCCTGAACAATTACCTGAAAATGCAGCAGTTGCGTTTCGGAATCAGTTTTGAATATAAAATCACTGTGGGCGAAGGTATTGATGCCGATAATACAGAAATTCCGCCAATGATTGCCCAGCCGTTTGTCGAAAATGCTGTGGAGCATGGCATTCGGGGGGTAGAAAATGGATTGATAACGGTAACTTTCACCACCATTGGCAAAGAACTTATACTTACAGTCACTGACAATGGTGTGGGTATGAAAAATGCTGAACCCGTTGCAAATCATCGCTCTATGGCCATCGATATTACGCTGGGTCGGCTACAAATGCCGGGCGGCCGACCCGATAGTTTGACGATAGAAAGTCCGGTGCCGGGACAGGAAGGCGGTACGTGTGTAAGTTTGGCTATTCCTTTTAAAACATATAATTAATGAAAATTCTGATTGTCGACGACGAAGCGCCTGCCCGTGAAATTATCCGGCATCTTTTGCAAAAATATTTTCCTGAAACCACTGTTTGTGCCGAAGCTGTATCGGTCGAACAGGCTTATCAGGCTGTATTGCTCCATAATCCTGACCTTGTGTTGCTGGATGTGGATATGCCCGATGGAACTGCTTTTGATTTTTTGCGAAAGCTCACTTCAGTTAATTTCAGTATTATTTTTATTACTGCTTACGAAAAATATGCCTTGCAGGCAATAAAATTCAGCGCCCTCGATTATTTACTGAAACCATTTTCGGAGGGTGAATTTGTTGATGCAATACGAAAAGCGCAACGTAAGGAGAACGCAACTGAATCCAGTTTAAAGTTTAATGCCTTGCTTCATAACTTTCAAAGCAACCGGCAACCCTCCAAAATTGTATTGCGTACAGCCGATTCCATTCACGTTATTCAGCTCGACGATATTATCCGTCTTCAGGCCGATGGAGCATACACCACCTTTTATATTTCGGGTCGGAAACCGGTAGTTGTTTCAAAAAACCTCAAAGAATACGACACTTTGCTCGAAAATAATGGTTTTATCCGAACGCATCAGTCCCATTTGGTAAATACCAAATATATTGAATGTTACCATAAAATAGACGGTGGTTCACTGGGACTAACAGATAAAACACAAGTCCCTGTAGCGACTCGTTTTAAGGATAGAGTCATTCAGAATTTAGAAAAAATATAGAATATTGCTCTGTATTTATTCAAAAGCAATACAGTTTTCGACAGCACTTATAAAAATTTCCAAAGCACATTTAAAGCAGACGCTGGCTTATATAAAAGTCAGCGTCTGCTTTGTTTTGTTCCATCTATTTTTGTTGCTGAAAAAAGTTGGTCTATGAACATCAATAAAATCATATCCATAAATACAAAGACGAATCAATTGGTTTACGAAACAGCTGATAATATAATCACAAAGTTGAATGAATCGGTTGTTCGGGCGGAGTTGGAAACTAAAAGCAAATTGGTGCTGTATGGAAATGAACAAAAGTTGGAGTTAATCAACCCGGACAGAAAAACCATTCAACTCCTTTTAGATTCCGGCTTTTTGCAGGTTCATAAAAAGCATCTGATCAATACAGAATACATAATCCGTATACGAATTGAAGAACATCAAATAGAATTGCTTAATGGTATAACAATACCTTATACACTCTACTACAGAAAGAATATTGAAAGTTTTCTGAAATCAATCACAACAATCAACCACTAAAATTTATAACATGAGATCGAAATTACACATTATCGTAATAGGCTTATTTATTACTATAGCGGGAGCTCACAGTCAAATTAGCCTAAACAAAGTATTGAAAAATGTAAAAAAGAATGCCGAAAAACAAATTGAACAACGCATTGAACGCAAAGCAGATAAAGCTGTGGACAAAACCCTGAATAAGGCAGAAGAAAGCATTGACAATACAGTGAAAAATGTTGGCAAAAAAAAGGATGAAGATAAAGAATCGAAAGACAAGAATATACCCGCCCAAGATGAACAGGTAAAACAGGAAACACCTACTGTTGAAAAAGCATCTCCCGTATTAACATGGGCTAAATACGATTTTGTGCCCGGTATCGAAATTATTTTTGAGGATGACTTCTCATCCGAAAAAAACGGTGAGTTTCCTTCGCGGTGGGATGTTACTAACGGAATGATCGAAATAGCTGAACTAGGAAGTGAAAGGGTAGTCTGGTTCAAAAAAACAAATTCGAATGGACCCGATGCGATTCTGCCTTACTTGAAGAATAAAGCCGAGGATTATTTACCAAATGAATTCACAATCGAAATGGATGTATATTTCCACGCAGAGAATCAACTCAACTCTGAGTATTATATTTTTCTGTACGATAAAAAGAATCAAATGAAAATAATGTCTCCATCTAAACCGATAAGGGTTGAATACAATAGAGTACATTACAATTTTATCGGTGATACTTATCCGGGACAGATATCAAGAAACGACAAAGAAGGATGGCGACATGTGGCAATTTCATTTAACAAACGGGCGTTGAAAGGATATTTGGATGATACCCGCTTGCTCAACATTCCCAATTGTGAGTTTAATCCTACAGGTGTTATGATTTCAGCTCATAATGTAAATGGAAGAGGTAAACCTTTTATTAAAAATGTCCGTATTGCCAAAGGCGCTGTTCCATTGTACGACAAATTCCTGACCGATGGTAAATTCGTTACCACCGGTATCAAATTCGATGTAGCCAAAGCTAGCATTAAGCCCGAAAGTATGGGAACCATTAACTATGTGGTAAAAATGCTGACCGACCATCCGGAGCTCAATTTCAGCGTTGAAGGTCATACCGATAGCGATGGTGAGTCGGCTTCCAATCAAAAACTATCCGAAGCTCGCGCAAAAGCAGTAACTGAAACGATGATAAATGCAGGCATCAGCGCTGATCGATTGTCAAGCAAAGGATATGGCGAAACTAAACCAATGACCAGCAACGATACGCCCGAAGGGAAAGCGCAGAACAGAAGAGTAGAGTTTGTGAAATTTTAAAAATTAAAAATATGAAAGCATTATTAGTAGGTTTGTTATTTGTCATTTTATCAATGACAGCTATGGCACAGCAGCAAGGAAAGTACTTCTTTGTAAAATCGGGTCATATTGAATATTCACTTGGTGGCAATACTACCGGAACAAAATCGGTTTGGTTCGACAATTACGGCATGTTGATGTACACGCTTACAGAAAGTACAACTACCGTAAAAATTCTGGGAATCAAATCAACGACTTCGACAAAGGAACTCGAAATCAGAAAAGGGAGTACAATTTGGAAAGCTGACTTATTGCAAAAAACTGGTTCAAAAATGAGTATCGAAACACAAACCGAAGTAGGCGAAAAACTTACAAAAGGAAAAACAGATGCTCAACTCCACGAAATGGAACGAAAAGTAATTACCGATATGGGAGCTGAAATTGAAGGTTATGAAACTTTTTTGGGTAAAACCTGCCTCAAATTTAAATGGGGAACAACAAAATTCCTCCAATACAAAGGCATTCCACTAAAATCACAGGTTTCAACTTTGGGAGTTAACTACACCGAAACAGCAACAAGCTTTGAAACCAATATTATAGCACCCGCCACCAAGTTTGAAATTCCAACCGGTGTGAAATTCGAAGATATGGGTGAAATGATGAATATGCTACAAAATGTAACAAATTAATCACATTAATAAATTATTAAAATGAAAAAAATTACTCTACTCGTATTGTTGCTGGCTATTATTCAAATAGCTAAAGCACAAACAGTTCTAAAACCTGGCGATATAGCTATCGTTCAGGTAAATTACACTTTCAATTCGTTCGATTTTGTGTGTTATGTGGATATCGAGGCCGGTACCGAGATTTGGTTTACCGATTATGCTTTCAGCAATACGTTAACAGATTTCGACAAAACGACCACATACGATGGTATATACAAATTTACAGCTGCTCAAGCAATTCAGGCAGGTACAGTTATACAGTACCGCAATTCTTCCAATGTAAATTCGCAATTCACATCCGTTGCTGGTAGCAGTTCACTGAGTTTAATGTCTTACAAAAATAGATTTTTGTCTGGAGAGAATTTAATTGGTTATCAGCAAAATGGTTCATTGGTAACTTATCTTTTTGCAATGGGTTGGATGCGTAAAGATAATTTTTCGGTCAATCCTCTGAATTCAAATGCGAAAGTGTGCGATATTCCTTCTGGACTATCAAAATCCAACTATACTGTTATTCAAATTGATTCGGTGATGAAGCCCGGACAAAACCCTCAGCTGGCACGCGATTTCAGGTACAATAAATACGATGGATTTACAGGTACTGCCTCCAAAATTCGCTTCTGGCTATCCAATACTTCCAATTACGATACTTTTAGTGGCTATTACAACAACGATGCGGTTCCAAACTTCACTGTTTTAGATCCTGATACGCAAGCGCCTTCGTTGTTATATTCATATCCACATAACGAAAAAACAAATACATCTATTCATGGCATAGGTATTTTTAAATTCGATGAACCGGTGATTGCTCTGAAAAGTCTTATTTTAAGAAACGCAACTTCAAATGAGATAATTAAAACATACACAACAGTTGATATTGAAATTGAAAAAGATTCAACAGTAAAGTTTAAATTATATCCTTATTTAGAAAAAAGCACATCCTATTCGCTCACAATACCAAAAGATTATCTGAAAGACTACGATGGTAATACCTGGCCTTCGGAAAGTTTGACTTACAATTTTGCTACAAGTGCCAATAAAAGTACTATTGAATGTTGCTTCCCTGATAATAGCGGCATAATTGTCAATCCATACTTTTTGGAATGTGCAGTGAAGGATGATTTGAAATGGACAACAATCAGACGCACATCAGATGAATATGGTCATGTCTGCGTGGGGTATTTTTCGTGGACAATGTCGGGGTTGCCAATGAAGTTCTACATGAGCGAAAATGTTGAAAGTAATACTTCCATTCCTGATTTTCCCATATATGGTTTATGGAGCACAAACAATAATTCCAGATTTGTGGTAGATCTTACAGGCATAACTCACAATATTACAGATATTATCAGCCATGTGTATGATAATTACAGTACTTTTTTTCAAAAGGCCTATAGTGGACCAAATTTGGTGAACGAAAAAACATTTTCGGGATTTACCGGCGATAGAACTGGGTATATACATTTCGAAAACGGAAATGCCACAAAATTAGATTCAATCGTTTTCTATGGATATGAGGGGCGGTTAATATCGTTTAAAATGGAAGTTATTGATAAATATCCACCTGTCGTTGAACTTGGCAACTCACGCGTACTATGCGAAGGCGATTCGCTACAATTAGATGCAGGACTAACCTTAGGGGCATTGTACGACTGGAATACCGGTGCAAAAACTCAAAAAATATGGGTAAAAACTTCCGGAACATACTCGGTAACGGTTAAAAATAGCCTCGGACAGGCTAGCGATAATGTACAGGTTACAGCTAAACCAGTTATTACTTTATCGATGCCCGATACTATTTATGCTTGTGTAGGCGATACGGTAACTCTTACAGCGGGAACAAATACTGAAAATTCGTATTTTTGGAGTCCTAACGGACAAACCATGCCATCGATTAAAGTTACTCAAAGTGGAATATATCATGTTTTGGTAAATAATGGTTTTGGAGGTTGTTTCAGTACAGACTCTACACGTGTCATTTTTAAAGGAGCCAAACTGCACGCTTACCATTATCAGGGGGGTAGCTATGGTACCGGTGATGTCGTAGCCGAATTGTACCGGAAAAACAGCGATGGAAAGTTTAAGCTCTATCGTACTACTGATATGCTGCAAATGGTTCATTTCGATTCCATAGCTAGTGGCGAGTATATTTTGAAATCGCGCTTTGTGAATTACAGCTTTGTGGGCGAAAATCCATGGCTCGATACCTATCACGATGGAAAAACCGAATGGGAAAAAGTGACTCCATTTAAATTAACTTGCGAGACTGATACTATGATTGGTTTTATGATTGCCCGTAAACCTGTATTCGAATTCAATGGCACTGCCGTCATTTCGGGAACTGTGGCTGTTGTTGGTGCACAAAAGTCACCCGGAATGGTCAGGATGATTAGCAATGTCGATTGCAATACCAAAGTACTGTTGTTGAATAGTTTTGGGGAAGTGATTGCCACACAATGTCCAGATACAAACGGTAATTATAGTTTCACGAATTTGCCTGCCGGAAGTTATAGTATTGTGATTGAACGTACCGGATACGAAATGACTGAGCCTGTGACCACTGAACTCGACGAAGGCGAGCAGGTTGTTAATCTAAACTTTACAGTCGACGA
>JAYFRI010000040.1:0-12292 GCA_034926015.1 Paludibacter sp.
GTTGCTTACAGTATCGTTCTTAACGGGAAAGAAAGATCATTGTATCGACTTTCGATGACCTATGTCACTCGTTGAGCGGCGTATGTATTGACCTTCGATGTCGTATGTAACTCGTTGAGCAGCGTATGTATTGACCTTCTATGACGTATGTAACTCGTTGAGCGGCGTATGTATCGACCTTCGATTGCGTATGTAACTCGTTGAGCATCGTATGTAACGACCTTCGATTATCTTTGTTTCTTTGTAAGTAACGATTGTTTTGTCATGATTTTCAATCTTTTGCGTTCCCTAAGTCTTCGCTAAGACGATAAGGATCTTTGGAGAGATTGAACAGTTGTGTATCCGGCAAACAAAAAAGGCAATAAATAAATGAAAGGTGAGGATATTCGGGTGGCGGTTTGATGAATTGAATCCGCCTCGGGTGTTTCGACGTGCGCCAAAAGTATTTATTGCCATCGGATGAAGTTAAATTCATCATTGGTTCTGGCTGATAATAATGTGTATCTCTTCATTTCCTTTCTGTTGCAGACCCACCCTGTAGCACAGGGGACCGATTATAAACAAATGCCTTCAACAAGAGTCAGGAATCTTTTTAGTTAGGAGTTTATAGTTTAACGATTCAATAGTTATAAGTCTAATGTCTAAAGTCTAATGTCTAATGTCTGGAGACTAAAGTCTGGGGACTGTAGACTGTGGACCGGAGACTAAAGACAGTTCAACGATTCAACAGTTCAACGATTGAACAGTTCAACGATTCAACCCGGAACGTTCAATTGTGAATTATAACATTTCAGGCTAACATTAGTTAGTGTTGTGATGCAACTTTTAATATAATTTAAGATTAGAGTTGCACTTGTAATGTATAGAGTTGCACGACTTTAGAATGCGCTTTGTAGTGACATCGACGAAAGGGGGTGATGTGGGCTTGCCTGGGCTGTGGGAGAGGTGTGGGGTGAATAAAAAAGCAGAGCCGCACTTGTTTGTGCGGCTCTGCCATGAAAGGAGATTTTTTTTTCTCAAATGCCATCTTCAACATTCCATACAAATGCCCGTATACCCATAAGCTCCGAAGTAGCATCAAGAGCTTTGAGCTCGTCGAGCAAAGGTTTTACTTTTGCATCGTCCACCACGGTAATGATGGCGTCGTTGAGCGATGGCCATGCGTGGTTTCCGTAATGTGGTTCGCCGGTTTTGCTTCCGCGTCCCTGCACATTGTTCCAACGGGTAAATCCACGAACATGATTGTAGTTGAGTATTAACAAAATTTGTTCGTAATAGGCCTGATCGAAAACTATAAATATTGATTTCATGCGTTTATATTTATTTTTTAGATAGTTGTCGCATGGAACTCGCAATGAACATTGTCTTTGGTTTAAATCTCTGTTTAAATGCTCGTTTCATACGTGTTTCATTTTATTTGTTTTGTTTATGCATAAAAGCATGTCTTAGTTTTCTTCTTGTGCGTTTCACTCCCGAACCACCAAACATTGTGTAGATGGTAGGTACTAACACAAGTGTAAGAATTGTTGATATCGTTAAACCACCAATAACGGTGATGGCCATCGATTTCCACATTTCGGAACCCTGCGAGTTGCTCAATGCCAAAGGTAACATACCCAGAATGGTGGTGAGCGTTGTCATCAACACGGGACGCAGACGGGATTTACCCCCTGTTACCACCGCATGGATAATGCCCATTCCGCGTTCGCGGTTCAGGTTGATATAATCCACCAGCACGATACCGTTTTTCACAACAATCCCCACAAGCATGATGAGTCCCACGAATGACATCATGTTCAGTGTGTTGCCTGTGGCTGCCAAGGCAATGATAACCCCCGATATAGCGAACGGTACCGAGAACATGATAATGAACGGATAGGTGAGCGATTCGAACTGCGAAGCCATGACGATGAATACAAGCAATATGATAATTGCCAATAAACTGCCCAGGTCGGCAAACGATTCCTGCTGATCTTTGTACGATCCGCCAATTTCGAAGAATACATCCGATGGTACATCAAGTTTGTCTATTTCGGCCTGAATGGCAGCACCTGCAACGTCCATCGTAGTTCCCGACACTGTAGAAGCTACAGTAACGAGGCGCTGACGGTTTTTGCGCTGAATGCTTGGAGGCGTGAAGCGTTCGACAACTTTTCCAAGATCCTTTAGTCTTACACCCTGTCCCATGTTGTTGTAGATAAGGATGTTTTCAATGGCTTCCACCGACTGACGGTACTCGGGACCATATACTACCCTGATTGTGTACTCTTCGCCATCCTCGCGGAACAAAGAGGCTGTAAGCCCGTTGATGCGATTGCGCAAATAGTTGGAAGCAGTACCTACATTGAGTCCGTTGAGCGCTAATTTTTCGCGGTCGAACTCAATCTGATATTCGGGTGTATATTCATCTCTGCTCACTTTTACATCCACAAGTCCGTCGATTTGCGAAATTTTTTCTTTCAGTATCTTTGCAATTTTATCGGTTTCGTTGAAGTCGTAACCGTAAATTTCAACGTCGAGAGTAGACTGTCCGCCCATACCCATACCGCCTCCGGCCAATACATTCGATTTAAGTATCTCCGGCATATTGTTCAGGTCGGCACGTATGCTGTCCGAAATTTCGAACATCGACCGATCTCTGTCTTCAAGCGGGACCATGCGCATATTGAAGGATATGATGTTCGACGATGTGTTCTGAAGCGAACCCCAAACATTCGAACTCGAAGCCTGACCCACCGAATAGTTGATCATGTCAATTTCGGGATACTTTTTGTTCCACAGCTTTACCAAATCGGCAGCTGTTTGTTTTGATATTTCCATGCGTGTTCCCACAGGGAGGTTCACTGTAGCCGAGATACGACCACTATCCTGAGCGGGAATAAAGTCGGTACCAATGAACATGGCCGGTACTAAGCTGACAAAGAAGAACACTGTAGCCATTATCACCATTCTCCAGCGATGACGCACTGCCCAGTTTACAAACTGAGCGTACTTAACGTCGAGTTTGTCGAGCGCACGCTGTATAGGCAGATAAACAACATCGAACATCTTCGAACGTTTAGGATTCAGTCTCAGCAACTGCGAACTCATCATTGGTGTGAGCGTCAATGCTGTAGCCATTGAAACTGTCATGATAATCGTCACCATCCAACCTAACTGCTGGAACATAACTCCCGCCATACCCGTGATCATTGTGAGCGGGAAGAATACGGCAAGCAAAGTAAGCGTTGAGGCAATAACAGATACGGCCACCTCGTTGGTGCCATGGATAGCGGCGCTGCGGGGGCGACTACCACGTTCGATGTGCGTGGTCACATTCTCGAGCACCACGATTGCATCATCCACCACCATACCAATGGCCACCGACAAGGCGCTGAGCGAAATGATGTTCAAACTTCCGCCCGTTCCGCCCAGGTATATAAAGGCAGCAATGAGCGAAATAGGAATTGTAACAATAATAATAATCGTTGCACGCCAGCGTCCGAGGAAGGCCAACACCACAAGAATAACGAAAAGGAAAGCATACACTACCGTTTCGGTAAGTCCGCTGATGGTGAGCTTAATGTTTTCGGAGGTATCCATGATCACATTCAGTTTCACATCCGATGGCAGGTTCTTCTGTATTTCGGGTAAAGCTTTCAGTACTTCATCGGCAATCTCCACAGTGTTGGATCCCGATTGTTTTTGCACAACGATAGAAGCACCCTGGATACCGTTTGTATAGGTTTCCTGTACGCGTTCCTGCAGGTCGTCGTTCACATCAGCCACATCGCTGAGGAAAATTGTTTTTCCTCCCGAGGTGCCTACAACAAGTCTTTTCAGTTCACTTGCATCCTTGAATTCACCGTTTACGCGCAGCGAATAACTTTCGCTACCAATATCAACCACCCCTGCCGGAGTGTTTATATTGTCGAGTCGGATGTTTTGAGCAATTCCCTCTATCGTCAGGTTATAAGCCTCCAGCTTTTGCGGGTCGATATAGACCTGCACTTCGCGTTCGGGAGCTCCGGTGATCGAAACCGAACCCACTCCGTTGATACGAGCCAAAGGATTGGCCACATTATCGTCGAGGATTTTGTACAAAGCAGGCAAACTCTGGTCGGCAGTGGCCGAAATCATCACCACCGGAATCATGTCGGTGCTGAACTTGAATATAACAGGCTCTGTAATTCCTTCGGGCAGGTAAGATTTTACCATACTCAGCTTGTCGCGCACATCGTTGGTGAGGGCTTCGATGTCTTCGCCGTATTCAAATTCGAGCGTAATGATCGAAGTGTTTTCGCGCGAAGTAGAAGTAATGTTTTTCAGATTCGAAACAGTGTTCAACGAACTTTCGAGAGGACGTGTTACATTGGTTTCGACATCGGCTGCACTTGCTCCCGGATACGATGTCAGCACCAGAATGGTGTTGGTCTCTATGTTGGGAAGCAAGTCAATGGGCAATTTGCTTAATGAAAAAAGACCCAGAATAACAATTCCCACAAAAACGAGGGAGGTCATTACCGGCTTTTTTACTGCACTTTCGTATAAACTCATATTGTTTAATTTACTTTTTTAATCAATTATTAATTGCGTTTTTCGAAGAAATAATAGCAACGGATGGTGTGATGCTCTGAGTAAGCACCCACTCTCGCGTTATTTTACAATTTCTACTTCCACTCCATCGGCCAATCTTGATTGTCCTGAAACGACTACCTGATCGCCACTGGCTATGCCCGAAATAAGTTCGTATTCGTTACCCAAACGCTGACCTAATACCACTTCGGTATAACTTACTTTGCCGTTTTTGTATACATAAACAAATCGCGATCCCGATCCTGATTGTTTGATTACTGACTGATCGGGTACCACAACATGATTCATGCTTCCGAAATTCACGTTTACACGTGCAAACATACCGGGACGAACTTTGCTGTCGTTGTTTACAAGTTTCACCTCTACTGGGAACGTACGCGTTTTTTCGTCGATAGTAGGGTAAATTAAACTTACCCGGCCGGTGAAAGTTTTATCTTTAAACACATCTACGGTGATATCAACAGGCATTCCCACTTTTACCAACGAATAGAAAGACTCTGAGATGTTGATTTTAAGTTTCACAGGGTTGATCTGCATCACTGTAAGTATAGGCATCTGTCCCGAATACATATCTCCGGCGTCGTAGTTGCGCGCTGTCACCACACCGCTGATAGGGCTGATGAGGAAAGTGTTTTCGCTCAGGTTCTTCAGGTTCGTTTCGGCCACATTCAGTTGCAGTTTAGCGTTGTCGAGCTCCTGTTGCGAAGCACCGCCTACGGCAAAAAGTTCGGAAACACGTTTGTAGTTCACCCTGAGGTTGGCAATCTGAGTTTCGGAGTTCGAAAGATTAGCAGCATCCATTTGTGCAAGTTTCTGTCCTTTCGAAACATGTGCGCCTACTTCAACAAAAATCTGACGGATACGTCCCGGAACCGAAGGAACGATATTGTTCTTTACTTCGGGCTCTACAGTGGCTGTGAAGTTTTGCGTTTGCGCTACTTCGCGTTCGGTTACCAATGCCACTTTTACCTTTGCTTTTTGAGCGCTTTGGCTCGAACTTTCGGTTTTAGCTTCCTTTGTGCACGAACCAAGGCTTAATGCTAAAACAAGTAAGGATATTCCTGTAAGTTTAATTCTTTTCATTTTTGTAATTTTCTTTATTTTGTTATCCTGTTCAATTCGTTATTTTAAAATTCTTTTCCTAAAATCTTTTCAAGATCTGTTTTTGCCGACAGATAATCGTAGATGGATTGGTTGTAGGCAAGTCCTGCATTTCTGTAGCTCAAATCGGCATTGTTCAAATCAAGGAAAGTGGCCATCCCTACTTCGTACATTTTTTGCGAAATAGACAATGCTTTTTCGGCCTGACGCAAACTTTCCTTGTTCGATTCTATTTTCTTCAATGCATTCTTAATGTTATTCATCTGCGAAATAGTCTGAAGCTGCAGGCTGCGTTTTAAGTTCTGGCGCTGAAGCATCATTTCGTCCATCTGAATTTTCAATTGTTTGCTCTTGTTGTATTTGGCTCCACCCTGAAACAATGGAATGGTAAGCTGAACTCCGAGTGTTGACGTAGGGAACCAGTATTGATCGGCATTAAATGTGTTCGAATCGTTGGCATAGGACATGTACTGATAGTTCAGACTCGCTCCCAATGTGGGAAGCAACGATGCTTTGTGTATCTTTTCGGTTTGTTGTAGCTGTTTCATCTGAATCTGGAACTGTTTGAGGTCGGAATTTTGATCGAGCTTCGATGGATCGATGTTCAGCACATCGCCATACATTGCAGCTTCGAAGTCGGCAAGTTTTCCTTCCACTTTTATTTCAGTATTCATGTCTATCCCCATCAGCATCATCAGTTGCAGCTTCGACAGATTCACTGCATTTTCGGCCGATACCACACTTGTGAGGATATTGCGTGCCTGTACGTCGGCCCTTATCCATTCAAATTCCGATACAGTTCCCTGCTTGAATTTGTTCTGAATAATGCGTGCATTTTCGTTGCTGTTTTCGTAACTGCGCTTGATTACATTGTACGAGTCCTGTGTGAGCAGTATTGCATAATAGGCTTTCGTCACCTGATTGTACAATGCAATTTTCGACGAACGTGCCGATTCCTGCGCAAGCTCCAGTTCCAGCTCACTCATGTTGATGGTAGCCCAAAGCGTAGGCGCTATCAGTGGCAACGAAGCCGAAATACCACCTGTAAAGGTGTTGTCCTGTCCTACTTCAATACCATCAGGGTTGGCAGGCATGCCCGGAAATGAAAAGAACATCTTCTGCTTTTTGATGGCACGCTGATAGGCTCCCGAAAGCGAAACCGAAGGAAGCAATCCTCCCATTCTTTCTTTCTTCGAATAATCAACACGCTGTATCTCTTTGTTGGCCACTTTTATCGTGGGGCTTTCGCTCAGCGCTATTTCCAAGGCTTTTGGTAATGACACGGTGATAGTGTCCTGTGCGAATGCTCCTGTTACAGGTAATAAGCCGATAAGACCTATTACCAGGATTTTCTTAAATTTTAGTCGTTTCACAATCATTTTTCTTCTTATAAATTAAATTCTATACTATATTCTTAATATGCTTGTCCGAATTGGGTGCTAAAGTATACAATTATCGATTAACAATAAATCAAAAATCGATAAACATAGATTTAAACCCGATTAACTGCTGCCAAAATTGTATTGTTGTCTCTTTTCTTTGATTTTACTCCTCCGAAATCTGTTTTTATAATTGTCAGCCTTCGACGGTATCCGATAAGTTATTCATACAACATTTAAGTTTATACATATGTAAGTGCAATATTGAATAAAATACTTTTCCTTGCATTTCTCAGTCACTAAGCCGGACTTTATCCTTGTTTTGCTACAACTGCCTGTTTGCAATTTGCATCAGGTTTTCGGTAGCTGTGAGCAGATATCCGCTTCGGTAGTGTATATAAATTTCAATAAATGCAGTTACCAGCACTCAGTTTGTTTTGTATCATTGTTTCAATTCTTCATTTTTTTCTTCGTTCAGATAATTCTTTTCAAAATATTTCAATCCTTTTTCGTTGGCAATGACGTGAATAATCAGGTCGATGAAAAAATCGATAACGCGTCTTTTCGAAAACTTTTTCTCTGTTTGTTCCATCTGTTCGAAAGTGTTTTTCAAATGGATGGTGTGAAATATCGAAATCATTTCAATGTCAAGATCCTTACGATAGTACCCTTCTATTATTCCCTGACGAAGATTGTGCTCGAATCCTACTTTAATTGCCTGTTTCTTTTCCTCATCAAATTTTTCGAACAATTTCGGATAATACTTTTTTATATCATACCACAATACATGAGGTTGACAGTCATTTTGTTTCTTTATTTCGCGTACTATGTAGATAAGCGATTCGATTGCATTCTTGTTCTTCAGATTTTTAGTAAATCTCTCATTCGTATTCTCATTCTCGTAATTAATTATTGCTTCCACCAAATCTTCTTTTTGAGGGAACTGTGCGTAAAATGTTTTTTTCGAAATCCTTAATTCGGCACATATTTCATCAATAGATACATTTCTGATACCTAACTGATAAAACATTTTTCTTGATGTTTCAATAATTAATTTCTGTTGTGAGTCCATTCTTTTTATTATGAGCGTGCAAAATTATATAAAAAGTTGCTTATGCAAACTACTTTTTGTTGAATTGTTTTGTTAAATACTCTAAAATGATTTGCATTGATTTGGTTTGCAGCCATTTGTTGTTTGTATTGTGGAAACTTTGATAATTTGAAAGTTTCCACGTTCTGTGTGATACAAACAAAAAGCCTCCGAAAAAGTTTTCGGAGGCTTATATAATTTTTATAAAGAAGCTTTAGATATTTATCAATCGGCTGTTTATTTGTTGTAAGGGGCTTTTGTTTTTGTGGAATAATAGCCATATCCGGCCATCTCTTCAACGCCATTCAGTACGAGACCCATATTGGTGAGTCGCTGATTGTTGTGTATGTCGTTGATGGTTTCAATCATATCCTTAGGCGTGTAGTTCTGACGCGAAACATAGATGGACAAATCTACAACCCTGTTGATAAGGAATGTATCCGAAACGATACCTACGGGAGCCGAGTCGATAATAATATAATCGAATTCTTTTTTTAGTTCGGAGATCAACTCTTCGAGTCTGTTGCTCATCAATAATTCGGCCGGATTCGGTGGTACAGGACCTGCCGGAATCACTTTGAGCGAGCTGTGAATGCCCGATGATATTATAATGTCGTTCAGTTTGTAGTTTGGATCCGATAAGTAAAGACTCACCCCCTTGTTTTTCTCAATGTGCATATAGTCACCCAGTATAGGTTTGCGTATATCGAGTCCAATCAGAACTACTTTTTTGTTGAATAAAGCAAAGGATGAAGCCAGGTTGATGGCAGTAAATGACTTGCCCTCTCCACCTACACTCGATGTTACAAGTATGACGGGCGATTTGGTGCCGCCAATCATGAATTGCAGGTTGGTCCTTATCATTCGGAACATTTCGACGATAGGGGTGGTTTTTCCTTCGCGCACCACCACTCTGTCCTGGCTTTTGTTGATGCCAATGGAACCCAGATAAGGTGCTTTTACAAGTCGGAGTAATTCTTTTTTGCCCGTTATCTTGTTGTTCATCAAATCAAGTACATAAATGACTCCCATAGGGATAAGCATCGCTATTAAAAGAGTGATTGCAAAAACAATCATCGTTTTTGGCGCAACCGGAATGACGGATGAATAGGCTGCATCCAGGGTTTTAGCCGTTGGGATAGCACTTGCAAGCGTTAAAGCGTTTTCTTCGCGTTTTTGAAGCAAGAACAAGTACAGATTTTGTTTTATTTCCTGCTGGCGTTTTATTTCGATGTACTGACGTTCCTGTGTGGGGACTTTTTTGATTTTAGAGTTAAACTGGTTTTCCTTGCTAAGGATATCCATTTTGGCAATTTTAAGTCCATCCTTCACACTGGCAATACTGGCGATAATGCTCGAACGTACGATTTTTATCTGTTGCTCCATTTGGGTAAGGACAGGGTTCTCGTCGTTGGTGGTTCGCATTAGTCTTAAGCGTTCAAGCAGCACATTGTTGTAATTGCTTATTAAACTAAGTAACGAATTATCCTGAATACCGAGATTGGCAGGTATGAGGTTGTAAATGTTCTTGCTGTTTTTAACGTGCGATTCGATGTAGCTTATAAGATTAAGCTGGGTTTCTACTTCGGCCAGCTTCTTGTTGTATTCGCTCGAACTTTGTAAAAATAAACTTGCTTCCGATGATATATTGGTGAGCTGATTTTGTTTTTTGTAGTTTTCTACATTTTCTTCAACGTTTTGCAGTTCGTTTTCGATCAGAACAAGTCTTTCGTCGACGAATTTTTTTGTGTTGCTGGCTATCATGTTTTTATCCACAACAGCGTCCAGGTTATACAATTCAACAAGCTTGTTGATAACATCCTTGGCCTTTGTTACATTTCCGGCAATTGTTGATATGCTAATGGCGTTCGATTTTTTTGATACAGCTGCTATTTTTACTGATTTGGAATAGCTCTCTGTGATGGTTCGGATAGGAAATACCTGAATTGTATATTCAGCTTCCTTGTCGAAGTCTTTTCCTGCATTTAGTTTCAGGGTACCCAGCGGAGTGTTGATGGCTTCGTTCAGGTTTTTAATAATAAATTTGCTTTTGACTTTGCCTGCTTCAAATTTGATTTTGTAGCCCGCCGAAACAGACGCTATCTTTAGCACCACTGCATTCGTAAGTGTGTCTTTGAAGCCCGCAGGAGTAATCAGTTCAAGTGGTATTTCGGGGTAAGTGTCGATGTTTCTAAATCCTTTTTTCTGTAGATATTGAGTTTGGATGCCCAAATGCTGAATCACATTCATCATTATTGTTTTCGACTTCAATACCTGAATTTCATCTTCTACTTCTTTCGAAGTGCCTCCCATTCCCATACTTTCGAGTATGGCCATTTCGGAGAAGCCCATATTGCTCTCGTCCTGACGCAATAAAATGGTGCTCTGAACCTGATAGGTAGGGATCGTAATTTTTATATACAAGAAAGCAATCAGGAAACACACAAAAGCCGAGATAACAAACCAATACCATTTTCGAAGGTATTTTATTACTATTTCACGCAGGTTAATCAAGTCGTTGTATGTTCTGTTGTTAGTTGAATTGTTTATGTTGTTTTCCATTTCTTTAAGCTTTATATTGAAATTCTAAGGTGGCTGCGTTGTTCGTTGTCCGATTATTTATACAGGTATAATATCGTGGTAGTTACAGCCGATAATGTTGATAGACTCGATAGATATAAAGGAATGTTTTGCGATGAGGTAACTTTAACCTTGCTTGGTTCTACATAAACAACATCGTTTTGTTGCAGATAAAAATAAGGAGATTTGAATACATCGCTCGAATTCAGATTGATGCGCTCAAATTCAACTTTGCCATTGTTCTCACGATAAATCAGCACGTTTTTTCGTACACCATATATTGTTAAGTCACCGGCTAACCCAAGGGCTTCGAGGATGTTTATTTTCTCGTTCGAAACTGTATATTTTCCGGGCCGGTTAACTTCGCCGAGAACAGTAATCTGGTAATTCAGAAAATTGATGTTAACGATAGGATCTTTAAGGTAGGGCAAAAGTTTTTCATTTATCATGCTAATGGCTTCGCTTTTCGACAATCCACTTAACTTAAGACTCCCCAACACAGGAAAATTTATTTTACCTTCTGTGTCCACAATGTAAGTTTGCATTGTTGGCGAAGTATATAACTTGTCGGTTCCGGGCGAACTGTATACTACCAACGGTAAATTAAAGGGTGCGACAGCTGTAGGGTCCAGTGCTGAGACTGTAATTAGCAACACGTCGCCCTTAGTGATAATTGTCTCTGGCTTGTCGCGGTGTTGTTGGTTGATAACGGCCGCTGAGTCTGAGTTAACTCCTTTAAAATAGGAGATTTCTTTTTGAGAAATACATCCTGTAAGTACGAATGTCGAAACCGATAAAATCAGAAGTAATGTTCTTTTCATTAATAATGTGTGTTAAATTAGAAGGACGAGTTTCGTGCGTCATCCTTATCCCTTAATTTTTTGTGAGGCGCAAAATTACTCAAATCATACCCAAGTAGCAAACCGAATGCATTATTTATTGTTAATACCTAAGGGTTGCCTGCAATTGTTTTTGTTGTTCCGAAAAGTTGAACCATTGTTTTCGGTACGTTTATGATTGTATAACTAAGTTTTTTCTTTGCAGCTTAAATCATAAAACCGATTATTACAACGAAGCTAAAGGAAATTTAGTATCTAAATTGCATAAAAAATTAAAAAAATATAACCACTCAAATTTTTTGACTGTTACTACGTTTAATCACTAAAATTAAAATAATATTTATATGGAAATTAATGACTATATCAAATTGCATAAATCGCGTTTTGTTGAGGAGCTTTTCAGTCTAATTCGTATTCCGAGTGTAAGTGCTCATGCTCACCGTCAGCCCGAGATTAAGCAATGTGCCGAAAGATGGAAAGAACTTTTGCTTGAGGCAGGAGTAGACGAGGTACAGATTTTGCCTACAAGTGGCAATCCTGTTGTTTTTGCAAAAAAGACCTTGGATAGCCGGTTACCAACGGTTTTGGTATATGGTCATTACGATGTGATGCCAGCCGAACCTTTGGATTTATGGGTTTCGCCTCCTTTCGAACCCGAAATAAGGGATGGGAAATTTTATGCAAGAGGTGCCGATGACGACAAAGGTCAATCGTTTATGCATGCTAAA
>JAYFRI010000033.1:0-50949 GCA_034926015.1 Paludibacter sp.
TCTTTGCTTGGATAATCCGGCCAAATATCTTCGATTGTTTCATAGATCTCTCCTTCGTCTTCTATTTCCTGCAGGTTTTCAATTACTTCTAAAGGAGCTCCTGAACGTATGGCATAATCTATTAATTCATCCTTTGTTGCAGGCCAGGGTGCGTCTTCAATTTTCGAAGCTAATTCTAATGTCCAATACATAATTCTGGTAAATTTTTTAATATAAATTTAATTAGTAAATAGGTCAAATTTTGTACAAAAGTAAGTATTTTTTTTATTAATACTATTTTTTCCACAATATTTCTTTACAGCCTTTTTTTAATGTAATAAAACGTGATAATACAAAGAAATAATCAGACAATCGGTTCATGTACATAATTATTTGCTTTTCAATAATATAAACTTCATTTACATCCATAATTCTACGCTCAGCACGCCGTGAAACCGTGCGACAAACGTGGCAAATTCCACCTTCGGTAGAGCCTCCCGGCAGTATAAATGCTGTTAAAGGAGGTAAATTTTGAGTTAATTTATCTATTTCGAGCTCTATCGCCAGGATATCATCATCCGAAATTATCGAAGCCTGATTTAAATTTGTTTTTGCAGTATCGGTTGCCAAATGCGAACCCACAGCAAAAAGACGATGCTGTATTTTTTCGAGAAAAACAGCTTCTTCGCCAAGTAATTCGTACGAAGCCAGCAAACCTATAAAAGAGTTGAGCTCATCTACAGTTCCATAGGCCTCGATGCGCACATCGTTTTTCGGAACCCGTGTCCCTCCAATTAAACCTGTAAGGCCGGCATCGCCTGTTTTTGTATATATTTTCATTTTCTTATTCCGTTTTACTTCTGATTTTTACAATCTGCGTTTTTTGTATCATAATGCATTATGAATAAAATAATTACATCAAATTCATAAAAACAAAATTATTTGTTTATACGCTGCTAATAACAAATTTTATAGTGTTTATTGCTCAAATCAGCATTAAAAAATACAATTCCCATTTGATGAATATCGATTGTCGACTTTACTTTCGGATGGCTCTTAATTGTATTCCAGGCCATTTCCATATCGCCGGACCAGTATATATCATCAAAAACCATTATTGCATTTTGAGCCAGACATCCGACACATTGATCAAAATAATCCAAAACGGCAGCCGACGAATGGTTGGCATCCACAAAAACAAAATCAACTTTATCGAGTTCCTTCAATGCAGTAGGTAGTGTTTTGTTTATATCTCCCTCCATTAAGTTTATATTGGTCAGGCCCAAATGTCTGAAGTTTTCAACCGCAATTTTTGCTATTTCCGGGCTTCCTTCGAGCGTAACACATTTACATTTCGAAGCAGAAGCCAGATAAGCCGTAGTAACACCAAGCGAAGTTCCAAGTTCAAGTATATGTCTGGATTGAGCATGGCAAACAAGCCGAAACAACAACTGAGCATGTTTTTTTCGTTGAACCGATTTGCGGGCAATGGCAGATACCTTGCTGTGGCGATCGGCTCCGGTTCCAAAATCATTTATAAAAACTGTTCTTTTGTCGTTCAGCAAATCGTTTCTAAGTTTTTCAATCTCATCAAATACATAATACTGATTTTTGTTATAAAAGACTGAATTTACAAGCTGAAACATGTAAGGAGAATGAATGCCATGTCCTTTTGTATTTACAGCTGTCAAGCAATGAGTTATATATTTCAGAATAAACTTTAACGATTTCATAATGATTATTTGCATAACAAAAGTAGCAAAAAATTTGATATGATGTTGTATTTTTTCATATTGTTAATACAACAGGATTAATTTTATGCAGTCGACAGCGTTTTACACAATGTCAATACCTTGTTTTTCACAAAACTCCAGGGCCATTTCTCTGAGTTTAAATTTTTGAATTTTCCCACTTCCTGTCAAAGGATATTCGGTCAGAAAAAAGATATAACGTGGAATTTTATATCTTGCAATTTTATCTTTGCAAAAGTCGCGAACATCCTCGGCTGTAATTTCAGCTTCGTCGTGTGGAATAATAAATACGCCCACATCCTCACCGTAGCGTGGCGAAGCCACTGCAACAACCTGAGCATCCTTTACGCCCGGCATATGATAAAGAAATTCTTCAATCTCGCGGGGAGATATGTTTTCACCTCCACGAATAATCATATCCTTGATTCGCCCTGTGATGCTATAATTAGCATTTTCATCTTTCACGCCCAGATCGCCCGAATGAAGAAATCCATTTTTGTCGATTACCTGAGCTGTTGCTTCGGCATTTTTGTAATATCCTTTCATTACATTATAGCCCCGGCAGCATACTTCACCCTGTACGCCGTCTTCACAAATTTCGCCAGTAGCGGGGTCGATGATGGCCACTTCAGTAAACTCAAATGCCCTACCTACAGTGGTACAACGTATCTCGAATGAATCATCGACACGCGTTTGCGTCATACCTGGTGAGGTTTCAGTAAGTCCGTAAACACTTGTAATGTCCATAAACATTTTTTCGTTCACTTTCCTCATCAATTCTACAGGACACAAAGCCCCGGCCATAATACCGGTACGAAGCGAACTCATATCGAAAATATTAAACATTGGATGATTCAACTCGGCAATGAACATAGTGGGCACGCCATACAAAGCCGTGCATCGTTCCTTGTGTATCGATGCCAGGGTAATAAGCGGATCGAATTTTTCGACCATAACCTGAACACTTCCATGTGTAAGGCAATTCATTGTAGCTAAAACCACACCAAAACAATGAAATAATGGTACACATACACATAGCTTATCCTTTTGAGTAAACTTCATGTGCTCACCCGTAAGATAACCATTGTTGGCAATGTTATGATGCGAGAGCATAACTCCTTTTGGGAAACCGGTGGTGCCCGAAGTATATTGCATATTCACCACATCGTGGCAGTTGACTGCTTTTTTTATTCTCAACAGTTCGTCGTCAGGCAAATTACTGCCCAGCAAAAGCATTTCGGCAGTATTGTACATACCACGGTGCTTTTCCTGCCCAATATAAATAAGGTTTTTAAGTTCCGGAAATCGTTCTGAATTCAACTTTCCACGCTGTGTAGTTTTAAGTTCGGGAATCAGGTTGTTTACTATTTCCACATAATCGTTTCCCGAGACGCCATCAGTGATACAAAGCGTATGCATATCCGAATTTTCGAGAATAAAGGCAAGTTCGTGCGCTTTGTAGCTTGTGTTTACAGTCACAGCCACAGAACCAATTTTGGCCGAAGCATACAAAAAAGTCAACCAGTCGGGAACATTCTGTGCCCAGATACCAACATGAGCTCCTTTGGTTACACCGATAGCCAACAGTCCTTTCGCCATATTGTCGACACGCTGATTGAAAGCCGACCATGTAAAACGTAAATCACGGTCGGAGTATACTATATATTCATTGTCGGGCGTTTCAGCGGCCCAGTATTCGAGCCAGTCGCCTAATGTTCTGTCAAATAATTGCATAAAGAATTAATTTTGTGATTTTCAGTCAGGAAACCCAGCATCAAACAGGCGTATACACAACTGCTACAATCTGAGCAGGTTCATCGTCGACGGCACTTACAAGATGATCCACAATTGAATCGTAATAAATGCTGTCGCCAACATTAAGAATATGTTGCTCTTTTCCGTAGATGATTTTCACTTTACCTTTGAGGACAAAGATGAACTCTTCGCCTTCGTGCGTCGAAAGGATAGGTTCATGTGTTGGCGAAGGTTTAATATCAATTACAAAAGGTTCCATATGCCTGCCGGCTTTGTTTCCGGCCAGCGAAAAGAAGTCGAGATGAGAATTGGCAGTAGAAAGCTGGCTCGAAAAAGTAGCAGCATCTTTCAGTTCGCTCTGGCGATGAACAACAGGTCCGAGTTGCTCCGAATCGTCCAAAAAAGTACCTACACGTACTCCAAGCCCACGGGCAATTTTAATAAGTACTGCTAATGAAGGCACTTTATCACCTGAAAGAAGTAATTCAATCTGCGAAACAGTAAGCCCCGATCGTTCAGATAAATCCTGAATGGTCACGTTCTTCGTAGTCATTAAGGAATTGATTTTTCCTCCTACCAAATTGTTTTTCATATTATTATAGAATTATATATGTGAATGCATTAAATCGGGTGCTTTACCGAAGTAATTTGTCAAAAAAATTGTCGCAAAAATATAAAAAAAACTTATATAAAAAAGGTTTCGGATTGAAATAATTAATTATTTCAATCCGAAACCTTATAAAATCAAACTAAACGTATGTTTATTCTATTTATTCATAAGCAATGACGCAAATTCATCCTTATTGTTTAGTTTTTCAAGCGTTGTTTTCAGATCCATATCGTCCCTGAGTGAATATTGTATTTCGCCTTTCTGGAAATAATAGCGTTGAATGATTTCGTGGCTTAAAAGTTCGATGATATCTTTCTTATTGTCCTGAAGATTTTTAAGCACATCGGGCGTCAGTTTTGCTTTGAGGGCTTCAAATTCTTCTTTTGCCGTTTTATCAAGTCCTTCTATTTCAGCCATCTCAAGCAATTGTTTGTAATACTTTTCGGTTTCGGAAATATATGTAAATTTCTTTTCGACAAGGAAATCGACAAACGCTTGAAAATCCTCATCGGTAAGTGCAAATTCAGCAGGTTTACTGATAGTGGCATGCGAAGCCACATACTGATTGGCAAATTCGAAATAAAGTTGCTGGGCAAAAATATAATAGGCGATATTAAGCTTGCGGTCGTCGGTAGTTTTAATATCGGGCACTATACCGCCACCATCGCGCACTTTACGTCCATTACGCGTAGTGAATTCGGTTGTCAGACTATCAGGTACACGTCCCACACTTCCATCCTCATTCCGGTGACTGTAGTCAATGGCCTGTATACATCTTCCGCTCGGAATATAATATTTGGCAGTTGTAATTTTAAGATGTCCACCATAACCTACAGGACGGATATTCTGTACAAGCCCCTTACCAAAAGTGCGTTCGCCCACAATAATACCTCTGTCGAGGTCCTGAATAGCACCTGCAACAATTTCGGAAGCCGAAGCCGATGCTCTGTTGGTGAGTATAGCCAAACGCATATCGGGATACAAGGGTTCGGTAGGCGTTTTATAAACCCTGTCGTTAAATTTATTTTTACCTTTGGTACTTACCACTTCAGTGCCTTTCGGAACAAAATAGCCAACAATCTTCACAGCTTCGTCGATGAGTCCGCCCCCATTACTTCGTAAATCAATAATCAGTGATTCTATTTGATGTTGTTTTATTAATTCATTGATGGCCGACTTCATTTCCATAGCAGATTTATCGGTAAACTCATTCAGCAGCACATAACCGGTTTTATCGGCTACAAGGCCCGAATAGGCCACAGGATTGATTTGTATTTTTTCGCGCTGAAATTCTTTTTCGATGATCTTTTTTTCGCCGTATCGTTTAAGTTTGAGTTTAATTGTTGTATTTGGCGTTCCTTTGAGCATAGCGCTTACTTCGCTCACTTCTTTTCCGGCCACGGCTTTCCCATCAACTTCGAGGATCACATCTCCGGCTCTCACATCGTTGCGCTGAGCAGGCAAACCTTCGTAAGGTTCCGAAACACAAATTTCGTTGCCTTTTTTCATAATCATAGCGCCAATTCCAGCATATTCGCCTGTGGTCATAAAAGTAAGATCGGCAGTTTCTTCCTCGGGCATATACACAGTGTAAGGATCTATCTTGCCCAGCATCTGGTCAATGGCAGTTTTCATCATTTTATCATAATTCAGCGTATCGACATAAAAAGCATCCAGCTCACGAAAAACTGAATTGAAAACCGACATATTTTTACTGATTCTGAAGGTGCGATCGTTGATTTTCTGATCTGCCGAAAAAGCTGCAAAAGAAAAACAAACCAATAACAGGCTGACCAAGAGTGTTCTTTTCATAATTGTAATATTGAGTATAAAAAAAGTGCTAAAAAAATTGATCACAAAAGTATTCAAATTCTTCATTAATGAGAATTTAGTTTGATTAATAATGCTTAATTGACACACAGCGCATAATTAAAACAACAAAGCTGTGTTTTGCTTGTTCATAAATGGGCTACGGGAAAGATAGAACGGCCGAGTGAGTTATTAATTCGACAATTTGAAGATTTAAAGATTTGAAAATTATTGGCGACAGAATATTACGATATTTCTATTGCGCCATTTTTCACACAACACTGGCTGGTTTTCATCAATACCATTCAATCAAAGTTTTACGTGAGGAGGCAGAAAATCAGAGATATCTTTTCCGTACGAAATTAAATCGCGGGCCACCGTTGACGAGATGTGCGCATAAGCCGACTCGGTAAAAAGAATAACTGTTTCGAGCCCTGTGAGACTGCGATTTGTATCGCCAATTGTACGCTCGTATTCGAAATCGCCCACCGTGCGCAGCCCTCTCAAAGCAAAACCTGCATCCACCGACTTTGCAAAATCAATTGTCAGACTGTTATATGCCATAATTTTCACCCTCGGTTCGTCGGCAAACGCTTGCTGAATCATTTCTATGCGCTTTTCAATCGAAAAAAGCGTTTTCTTTGATTGATTGTGACCGATACCGATAACGATTTCGTCGAAGATGTTCAATCCGCGCATTACAATGCTGTAATGTCCTATAGTAAATGGGTCGAAGGTACCCGGAAAGATAGCTCTTTTCATGCTGAATATGTTTTTGGCTTAAATTTTGTTGTTTGTTGAAGCCTATGAATGTATTGAAAATGAAATGCAAAGATATGAATTTTAATTTTGTGTTTCAAAGAATTGTGGTTACAGCTTTTGTATTTTCGTATTTACTGAAAATTAAATTTTAAATTTGCATTCAATAGAAATAAAATTCAAATTTATGATTATGCGTTTATTATCAACAATTTCCTTTCTTCTGCTCATTCTTTGTACACAAAACTTACAGGCCATCGACCCTGTGAATTCATTACCTATCCCTTCGAAAATTCAATTTGCAGGACAAACTATTCCGTTGGATCGCTACGATATGCGCGAACGCTTCGACCGCGAACAAACAATTATTGTGTACCAGCATTCCACCAGCCTGCTGCTTATTAAACGTGCCAACAAATACCTGCCCATCATTGAACCAATATTAAAGAAGAACAATATTCCCGATGATTTTAAATATCTTGCGGTGATCGAAAGTTCGCTCGATCCGCGGGCACAATCGCCTGCCAAAGCTGCCGGAATATGGCAATTAATGCCTGCCACTGCTGAACAATTTGGCCTCGAAGTAAGCGCTGAAGTGGACGAACGTTATCATATTGAAAAAGCAACCGAAGCTGCCTGTAAATACCTGAAAAGCGCATTCAATAAATATCGTAGCTGGACTACCGTTGCCGTATCCTACAACGCAGGCATGGGACGAATTTCGGGTGAATTGGAAAAACAAAACGTCGAAGATGCATTCGATATGTACCTGAACACCGAAAGCAGTCGTTATATGTTCAGAATAATGGCCATGAAACAGCTGTTGGAGCATCCTGAAAAATTTGGGTATAATGTTGAGAATGATGACTATTACCAACTGATACCCACACGAAAAATAGCAGTGAACGATTCAATAAGCGATTTAGCGAAATGGGCAGCCGATTATGGTTTGAGTTATGCTCAGATCAAAGATTTCAACATCTGGTTGCGCGACAGGAAGTTATCAAACCGTTTGAAGAAAGAATATCTGATTGATGTACCTGATAAAAACGATTTATATTTCGACAGCTCGAAATTAGTTATACATAAACTAAAAAAATGATCATTAAATTGCTGCTCAATATACAATTTACAAGTATTCATACGTTTTAATAAAAAACTCTGCAAATGAAAAAAACTTATATCGTAATATACTCAGCCATTTTATTCTGTTGGTCCACTGTGGCTCATGCCCAACTGAATTTTGGAATAAAAGCAGGATATAATTCATCGCTTACCCTTGGTAATTTTGGCTCTGTCACTACAGGCTCGTACGACCTGAGTTCAGTGAAAGCAGAAATGGGCAATAATTTTCACGCAGGTGTTTTTGCACGGGTAACGATGGATAAATTTTATTTTGAACCTGAATTGCTCTACACAATGCAAAAAAAAGAATATCAGGTTACTTTTGAAGATGTGTCGAACAGTGAAGTAACGCTCGATAAATTTGTAAATGTGAGCGCCATCGATGTACCCTTGCTACTCGGCTATAAACTTATTGATCTTAAAATCCTGAATGTACGTGCATTTGCAGGACCTAAATTTCGTTTTCTTGCCGGTTCTTCGCTCGATTTCAACAATATTGCAGGTGGTGATTTCGACCTTGGACAACTGAAATACGAAACAAAGAAGGCGAAGATAGGACTGGAAGTCGGAGCTGGTATCGACGTACTTATGTTTGCCATCGATGCCCGTTATAACATCATCGAAAATATGGTGGACGCAACATACAACGGAGAAACACTGGCCCGGATGCCTGCAAGTACCTTTGTTATTTCATTAGCATGGAAATTATTTTAAAACTCTCAAATAAAAAAGATTCCACACCGACCGATTGCCTGTTTTTCGCATTGAAAAGCAGGCAATTTTTTGTTTTTACAGATTTCGCAGATTTTAGTATCTTTGCAGCTTAATAACACACACAACAAATGAATTTAGAAGCAACCATTCAGTCCGTCGTAGCGCAATCAGTCAAAACGCTTTACAATATTGATATTGAAACAAGCCAGATACAAATTCAGAAAACAAAAAAAGAATTTGAAGGTGATATAACTGTAGTCGTATTTCCGTTTGCCAAAGCGGCACGCAAATCGCCCGAAGGAGCCGGAGCCGAAATAGGTGAATTTATAGTTGCAAACAATGCTATGGTTTCGAAATTTAATGTAATCAAAGGATTTTTAAACCTTTCCATCACACCCTCCTACTGGCTTGAGTTACTCAACAGCATCAATGCTGATGAGCATTTCGGAATAAAACTGCCTTCAGAGGATGCCGACACCATGATGATTGAATATTCATCGCCCAACACCAACAAACCACTTCATTTAGGCCATATCCGCAACAATCTACTCGGATTTAGTATTGCCGAAATACAAAAAGCAAACGGCTGGAAAGTTGTAAAAACAAATATCGTAAACGACCGTGGCATTCATATCTGCAAATCGATGCTTGCCTGGAAACTTTTCGGTAACGGCGAAACACCACAGAGCTCGGGCATGAAAGGCGATCACCTTGTGGGTAAATACTATGTGGTTTTCGATAAAGCTTATAAAGCCGAGATAAAAGCATTGATGGAGAAAGGCATGACCGAAGAAGAAGCCAAGAAAAATGCGCCATTGATCCTCGAAGCCCAGAAAATGTTGTTGGCATGGGAAAATAACGATACCGAAGTACGTCAGTTGTGGGAAACCATGAATGCCTGGGTATATGCAGGATTCGACGAAACATACAAACAAATGGGTGTTGATTTCGATAAAATATATTACGAATCGCAAACCTATCTCACCGGAAAATCGGAAGTGGAACGCGGGGTAGCCGAAAAATCATTCTATCAACGTGATGACAGTTCGGTTTGGGCCGACCTGACTGCCGATGGACTGGATGAAAAACTATTGTTGCGCGCCGATGGCACTTCGGTGTACATGACTCAGGACATAGGCACTGCCAAACTCCGATACAACGATTTCGATATCAAAAAGATGGTATATGTAGTGGGGAACGAACAGAATTATCACTTCCAGGTATTATCTATTCTGCTCGACAAACTCGGCTATGCATGGGGAAAAGACCTTGTACATTTCTCGTACGGCATGGTGGAACTTCCCGAAGGCAAAATGAAAAGCCGCGAAGGAACCGTTGTGGATGCCGACGACCTTATGGCCGAAATGATCGACACGGCCCGCGAGACCTCCATGGAATTGGGAAAACTTGACAATTGTACCCCCGAAGAAATTGAAAGCATTGCTCGCATGGTAGGTCTCGGAGCTTTAAAGTATTTTATTCTTAAAGTAGATCCACGCAAGAACATGACCTTTAACCCCAAAGAATCAATCGATTTCAATGGCAACACAGGTCCGTTTATCCAATACACACATGCCCGCATCAAATCGGTGCTCCGCAAAGCTGCCGAACAGGAAATTAATTTCGATGCCGGATTGAACACGTCGCTCGTTATCTCCGAAAAAGAAAGTTACCTTATTCAGTTGCTTTCGGCTTTCCCTGCTGTTGTGAAAGAAGCAGGTACCGAATTCAGTCCGGCCCTGATTGCCAATTACGAATACGAGCTGGTAAAGGAATTTAATCAGTTCTACCACGATTTCAGCATTCTGAAAGAAGAAAACGAAGCCTTGAAACAGTTCCGTTTGGTACTTTCGGCATCAGTGGCCAAGGTTATCAAAAGCGGTATGCAATTGTTGGGCATCGAAGTTCCGGAAAGAATGTAAACACAAATATAATTTAGTCATGAAAAAATCCTGTCATCTTCTGCTTTTCAGTATTGTTGCATTACTTATCACATCCTGTTCAACAGGCCAGAAAGCATACAAACACGGCGATTACTACAAAGCATGTATGGAATCTATCGATAGGTTGCGCTCCAAACCCGACAACAAAAAGGCACAGGATGCGCTTATACAAGCCTATCCAATGGCTCAAAAAACGGCCATACGCGAAATTGAGAATGCGCTGTTAGCAAACACTACAGACAAATTTGATATTTTGGTTGATCAGTACGACAGAGTAAATCAGCTGGCGAATGCCATTTATACCTGCCCGAAAGCTTACGAGTTGATTCCGCATCCTACCGAATATGTAGCTGAACTAAGCAATGCCAAACAAATGGCAGCGGAACAAGCTTACAATATGGGAGTAAAGGCATTGAATTACAATACAGTTGAACAGGCACGGATTGGATATCAGCATTTTATTAAAGCAAATAGCTACGTAAACGGCTACAAAGATGTGATCGACAAAATTGACGAAGCGCGATATGAGGCCACACTCCGGATCATTGTTCAGAAACCTTACACAAGCAATAAGTATCAGTATTCGGCTGACTTTTTCTATGTAAACCTGTTGGCAGAAATGAGTAAAAGAACCAAAAATCGTTTTGTACGCTTCTATTCCGAAGAAGAAGCTGCCGACGCAAACATGAAAAATCCTCACCAATACATTGTGTTGAATTTCGAAGATTTCAGTGTTGGCAATATCCTTGAAACCATTAACACTAAAGATGTAAGCCGCGACAGCGTTATTGTAGGAACCGTTAAAGTAGACGGCAAAACGTATAATTCGTACAACACAGTAAAAGCAAAACTCACCACCAAACGTCAGGAAATAAGTTCGGGTGGGGTACTAAGTCTACGCATTATCGATGCGCAAACCAACCGTGAGCTTCAACTGAAGAATTTTAGCGGAAAATACGTTTGGGCAACTGAATCGGCATCTTTTCAGGGCGATGACAGAGCATTAACAGCGGAACAAAAGAAGATGTGCGAAAAAAAAGCAATGCTTCCTCCACCCCAACAAGACCTTTTCGTTGAATTCACAAAACCAATCTACACACAGGCTGTTTCATTTGTACAGTCGGCATACAGCAGGTACTAACCAACAGAAATCACATTACAAGAGGCTGTCTCAAGATGAAGATTGAGACAGCCTTTTTTCTATATAATCCCTACTTAAAATCCAAATTTCTTTGATTAATAAGCAATATCGGCTGAATTTCACCCAAGAAATTCAGCCGGTTGTATTTTTAAAAAGGACAATCCTGCAGACTTGATTTTAAACCCACATAGACTCTGTTTTATACTGTTTAACTCTTTCGCGTCTAAACAATTTAGAAACAATCGGATGAATATGTTCATTCTCGGCAATGCCTTATTTGTTTTGATTTTTTAAGTTACATTTAAGCCTGTGTCGTTCAGGTTTAGCATTGATTGGTTCAATTTTTGTTTTTCTTTGTAGCGAAATATATTTCAGATTTCAGAATTTATTAAACACATTCATCTATATTTTTATGAGAAAGAATTTATTAAAAAAAATCCTCCCTTCATTGACAATTGTGTTAATGCTGGTAGCAGGTGTAAGTTGTAGCGACAAAGAAGATGGTAGTGCTCAACTAAAGTTTAGCCTGACAGATGCTCCTTCGATGGAATATTCTGCTGTCAATATTGATGTTCAGGGCATTGAAGTAGGCGTAAGTGACGCTGATAGCGTTAAGTGGGTAGCTTTGGATCTTATTCAACCCAATGTTTACAATCTGCTTGATTACCGGAATGGTAAAACCGTGCTTTTGGCAGACGCATCATTTCCTGCAGGTAAGATTTCGCAAGTGCGTTTAATTCTTGGCACGAATAACACTGTAGTTAAAAATGGTGTTTCGTATCCTTTAAAAACACCATCAGGCCAGCAAAGTGGGGTGAAATTCAATTTACATCAAACACTGGAAGCTGATATGAGTTACAATTTCGTGATTGATTTTGATGCTTCAAGATCGATTGTGGAAAAAGGGAACGCTGAGTTTCTGCTAAAGCCCGTCATTCGTACCTTTGCCGAAGCTTATGGCGCCACACTTCGCGGTTATGCTTTGCCTGCTGATGCTAAGGCCTATGTAGAAATTATTCAGGGAACCGATACACTTATGTCAATTCCCGAGGCAGATGGTAAATTCCTGTTTGCCGGCATAAAAGGCGGCATTTGGAAAGTGAATGTAATAGCTACCGATGAGCTAAATGCTTATAAAGATTCTACATTTTCAACGGCTTCTATCGTGGAAGGAAAAGTAACTGATTTGGGAAATATCGTCCTGAAAAAGTAAGTTGTATAAAACAATAAATAATATGAAGCTGTCCGGAGAAATTTTTCCGGACAGCTTTTTCTTTTATATAGGTTCCAGACATTCAGTTTCGAGACTAAAGCAGTGCAGAAACAAAAAAAACTGATTGGGAATGGATTTTTAAATCAAATTTATTTCCCGATAATTCTGTTCGAGTCACCGGTTTTTATCAGCTAATCAATTGATTATGGCAACAGGCCTTTTTTATTCTTCCTTTGTGTCAATCACCCGTCCGTACGGATATGTAGATAGATGAGCAAATAGTCGCGCAGGTCGCTGGCTCCTTGTAATACATTACGACGGAATTGCAAATTATTCCCTTTGGTCATGACCGTTGGTTCCGTCAGACGTTCGCGAAGCTTTGTATGTTGAATAAGAATATCCGGTGGAACGGGAGACAAAAGAACAAAGACAATATAACTGAATAATTGAGTAACTGAAGCAGTGAACCGAACCCGGAACACAAAACTCAGAAACACGAAACTTCACTAACTCCTCAATTATCAATTCTTAATTCTCTAAAACTTCGAGCTATTGCTCAAAGCGATGTTTCTATTCGCTGCGTTGCAGCTCGCTTAAAGCTCCAACGGAGCGGAAAGAAACGAGCATTTGTCCGATAGGGCAATGCCAAAAGACAGGGCAATGAGGAAAATCAGGCAAAGGCAAAGGCGAAAGAATCTAAAGTCGCCATACTTTGTGAAAGCGTTGAATCGGGGGAGGTATGCAGGAATTTAGTGGAATAAATAACCGTGTTGAATCGTTGAACTGTTGAACTTGCCTGGGCCTGTCAGAAATCAAAACCCGAACTCTGAACTCAAATCTTCAAATTTTCAAATCTTCAAATTCATCCTCACAACCCGGAACACGAAATCCGAAACCCGAAACTCTTTAAAAGCTCCACCTCAGTCTACCGTAGCAGGCATAGGTATTTCCGTAAGCGCCGTATTCGGTTCCGGTGTCGCCTAACATAAGTTGTGCTGTAATCATAAGTTCCAAATCATCGAGCAATGAAATGGTGGCTGTTGGGCCAAGGTAGGCCGAATGATCCGAAGGGTTGTACATAGTTGCAAATGCTACGTTCACAATCGGGCTGATGGGATATGAAACTTGTCCGAATAGTTCGTATTTACCAAGGCTTAACTGTTTGGCGCTTAAATTCAAATCGGGACTGAGCAAGGATATTCCGTTCATGGCAGCAGTTGAGCCCATGCTGTTGAATAAAAACGCAGCTCCCACATACAGCGAGTTTTCAAAAGTATAATCGGTAGAGATGGTAGCCGAAACCGAAGTGACGGAGTTGGCGCTTCCTTCGAATGCAGGAATAAAAACACTTCCCTCGCCACGAAACGACATTTTACCTAAACCACCCGACCATCCACCTCCAAGCACAACATCCGCCTCACTCTTCCCTCCTATCAGTTGAATGTCGTAGTCGTGATAATTGAAACGGTAACGTGCAGCAGCTGTAGTTTTATTATTTTTATCTGTTTTAAAAGCCAAATCTAAGGACGATGATTCCGATGTATAGTAAGTCAGCGAAACGGCATCACTTCCGGGCCGTTCCTCATAATCAAAATCGATGTACGAAAATGCGTTGAACAAATCGTTCGGGTTCCACACCAGGTCGATGCCCCAGTTAATGCGTTGGCGTCCGACTTTAAGCTGCCATTTCCCAAGCGTATAATCCACGTACAAACGATCGATTGAAGTATTCAGAAACCAGCCATTTTTCTCAGCAAGATTCCACGAAAGCTGTACAATGCCGTCATCCTGTTTAAAGTAAGAGGCATATTGCGGCAGTTGGGCCATCAGTTTACCGGCAAGTAAGCGATTACGGACACCCAGTTCGAAGCGAAGATGGGCATTGGGGTTATAAGTAAAATTCAACCGGTTGTGAATCATATTGTAATTTGTAGCGTCCAACACCTCACCCGAAGTCATGGGGATTCCGTTTTCGATAAAGTAAAAAGTCTGCATATCCTTTACATAACCGTTCAATGCAAACTTTTGAGCATGTAGTTGTGTCAGAAGAACAAATGTAAATAGCAATAATAAAAACGACCTCACCCCCAGCCCCTCTCCTTGAAGAGAGGGGAGCCTTAATGAATTTTTTATTCTTAATATCATAATTATATGAATTATACGAATCTGGAACTGAAAAACAGTCCGTAGGACATTAATGCCTTATTTTTGTTTATCCCCTACGGGGAATTGATTTTGCAGATTTCAATTTTCTACTGATATACATTCCCTACGGGAAAAAGTTTTCCTTAGCGCCTTAGCGTTCAAAGCAGGATTTTTTCATAGCGAACTATTCTTATAGAAAACATATGCAAATTAGCTTACTTTCTCATCTTTCACAATTTTGCCATCTTCGAGCACTATAATGCGGCGGGCTTTGTTCACAACACGTTGATCATGAGTAGAGAACAAAAACGTTATATTTTCTTTTTCGTTCAGTTCCTGCATTATTTCGAGTAATTTTTCGGTGGTTTTCGAGTCTAAGTTAGCGGTTGGTTCGTCGGCAATAATAAACTTCGGGCGCGAAGCCATGGCCCGTGCCACCGCTACACGTTGTTGTTGGCCCCCCGACATTTGGTTCGGTCTGCTTTCCATGCGATCGCCCAACCCTACTTCGGTAAGTATTTCGGCAGTCCGCGATTGAATTGTTGCTTTGTCCAGGCCCTGCATTTCCATTATAAACGAAACATTTTCGCTGGCTGAGAGTACCGGAATAAGATTGTAGGACTGAAAAACAAAGCCGATATTGTGCAAACGAAAATCGACCAGCTGTTTCGCATTCAGGGTTGCAATATCAATACCATCTATAAGTATTTGTCCGGATGTAGCCTGATCCAAACCACCTATCATATTCAGCAAGGTAGTTTTCCCTGAACCGGATGGACCTACAATAGCTGTAAATTCACCTTTTTCTATCGTCAGGTTCACATTGTCGACAGCCCTGACTTCCATTGCGGTATTTGTATATATTTTTACAAGATCTTTTATTTCAATTACATTCATAATATGTACTTTTTTTGTTTTTTGAAATGCTTACAGAATATTTAATTATCAATTCGAATGGCTTCCACCGGATCTAATTTCAATGCTTTACGTGCCGGCAATATCGAAGACAGTATTCCGGTGGCCACCACCATCAGTGTTACTCCAAAAAAGAAAGAAGCATCTATTTCGGGATAAACAATGGCCGCCCAACCCATGGCTTCGAACCCCTCGCCTACCGACGAAAAATCGAGTCCCGTATGTCCGGTAATAACAACAGATAGCCAGCCCAGCAACATGCCTGCCACTGCACCTACCAAAGTAAGAAAAATAGTTTCGAGCATAATCATGCTAAACACACGCTTTTTGTTCATTCCTATGGCCATCAGCATTCCGAGCTCTTTGGTACGCTCAAGGATAGACATCATCATCGTATTTATAATCCCAAAAGCCAGCGCAAACAGGATAAAACCCATAATGATATAATAATAAAGCCCCATGTAGTCGCTTGTTATGGCAGCGTCGGGAGCCAGTTCTTTCCAGGTCAACACATTCACCTGAGGGAAAGCCTTTCGAAGATCCGATTGTACGTTTTCGAGCGTTACTCCATCGTTTAGCAAAATGCCGCTTTCATGATATTCCGTTGCTGAAAGACCGGCTATCGGAGCCAGATCGGATTGCAGGACGTAAGCATTCATTTGATCGAACATTGTATTACTTGTTTTAAAAACGCCACACACTTTAAAAGCCTGCGAAATAAGTTCGCCGCTTTTGTCGGTGAAAGTAAACACTATTTTCGAATTCAGGCGGTAATGCTTTGCCGCTTTCAGTATTTCAGCGCCGTAACTTTTCACTTCTCTGGCCGAAAGCAAGGTCATTAGTCGTTTCCTGAATAAACTTTCAGTGTTGAACCGTTCATTTTCAATAACTTTTAATTTTTCAGATACCGATTGGGGAATTTCAGCATTTCTCAGACTATCGAAAGTTTCAGCTTTTATCGTATAGTTTTTAATGCGCAATTGTTCCGCCGTTTTATCGCTTATAATTATCGAATACGAACCGCCAGATTCAAAATAGGTTCCGGCATTCGGCAATATATATTTATACAGATCGGAAACCTGTTTTTCTTTTTCAACAACAATCCCCTGAAGCATCAACGCCGTGTTCCCGCGCGAAGTAGCAGCCATCGACATCAATTTTACCCGATGACTGAAGGCTTTTATGCGCTTGTCATTTTGCAGATATTTTTCTATAGCAGTGCTTTGCGGGATGGTGTTGTTGATCTCCTCGTTATTCAGAAATTCAGGATTGTATATTTTGAGGTGTCCCTGCTCGGTATAAACTGCCGACTGTAAGCGTTGTTCCACCCAGCCTTTCATAAGTCCTGAAGTGAAAACTCCGGCGGTGGTACCAAGTAATACAGCCGTAATAACAATCAGGCTGCGTTTGCGGTTACGCCACACATTTTTCCATGCAATTGACCAAATCATATCTCTTTTTGTTGATAAAAAAACTTATTCAAATTAAATCAGAAAATCAAATGCGAATCATGGGTTAAAAATAGTCCGTAGAACTTAAATATCAATAGAATAAAAAGGTATCAATGTTTTATTGTCCGTAGAACATGAATACTACATCTTTGTTTATCCCCTACGGGGAACTGATTTGTGGTGATTCCTATTTTCTATTAATATACATTCCCTACGGGAAATAATTTACTGTAAGCAAAATAGAATTATTTTCAACTCCTGATTTGCATTATTACTATATATAGATGCTTATTAACCGTGTAAAGCTTTGATTACATTCAGCTTCAGGATGCTACGTACCGGAAAATAGCTGGCCAGCAACACCATAAACAATATCACCACTCCCTGTATTGTAAAATAGCTACCAAACCAGGCAAGCGGCATCAAAGGATCAAAACCCATCTCAATAAACATCTGAGCCATATCGCCCGTAAATTTAAACGGATGATAGTAGCCATACAGAACAATGGGAACCGAGGCCAGCATACCCAAAACCGTTCCCATAAAACCGAGGAATAACATTTCGATGGTAACGATTACAGCCAGCTTGCTTTGTTTCATGCCAATAGCCACCATAACACCAAATTCGCGCTTGCGTTCCGAAATCATCATCAATACTGTACCGAAAATGCCGAAAAATATGATAACATACAAAATACCAAGAAACATGATGCCACTTTTATTATCGCCTTCTATTTGCTGTTTCAGAGTAGGAATCAGCGTTTCCCAGTTTTTTACGGTAACATTTTTATCGCTCAGCAGATTACTCAGTTCGGCTTCGGTTGCCAACATTTTATCTGTATTTTTCAGGTTGATGGCTATCGAAGTAATTTGTCCCTTCAACCCTAAGAATTCACCCGCCTTATCTATTGTCATGTACACCAATTTATTGTCCAAATCGGGCGCCGGAACTTTAATGATTCCACGAATCGGAAACACACCTGCGGCACTTACTCCCTGATAACCTTGCCCCATTAAAACCAACGAATCTCCAACATTGACTTTCAGATATTTTGATAAACGATCCGATACTAATACGCCATCATCCTTCTGCTGCAGATAAGCTGAATTGATAATCGCGTTTTTCAAAATCAAATGAATAACAGCAGTATCGGTTGTATGAAGGGCAAGGTCGTCAATAAGATTGCTTTCGTTTAAAAACGAAGTATTGATATTCTGCTTCAATTTTTCAAAAACATCTTCAGGGAAAGAAGTCTGAAGTTTCAATCGTTGCAGGGTGGAGGTTGTAATGCGGTAATGTACCAGTTTTTGTTCGGGATTGGACATAAATTGTTCTTTCGAAGGAGAAATTCCGGAAATCATTACGCCTTTCGATAAATTCCCGGTAGAAGCCAACGCTCCCGACTCGATGCGCGGCACCGCTACTTTCACATTCGGTACAGCACTGATTTCATGCAACATTTCCGGCGAAGATTCAAAAGCATTGTCGATGCCCGGATCGTCAGCATAATCGGGTTGTTGCACCTGAAGATAACCTGCATACGATTCTATGCTTTGTTTTATCATGTGTTCGTAAGTTCCCAACTGAAACGAACGCATTACCACGGCAAAGAAAACCGCAAAAAAGATAGAAGCTGCCGTAATGATTGTCCGCCGCTTGTTTCGCCAAAGGTTTCGCCATGCTATTTTTACAATGTCTTTCATGCGTTCATATTTATTTTTTAGATATTTGTCGCATGGAACTCGCAATGAACATGGTCTTTGGATTAAACTGTTGTTTTAATGCTCGTTTCATGCTGCTTATTGTTTATTATATCTGTCCCCTAACCCCCTAAAGGGTAATGAGAAAGAATAAGAAGGGAACAAAGATCTTCATCAGACCTGAATAACTATTTGAGCCTTTTCATGTTTTGCTGTGAGAAAAAGTTCTGATCGGTTTTAATATTGAATTTCATCTTTTTTACAGTTACAACAGTTTTATTGCCGGGTTCGTCGGCCGGAACGATTTCAAGCAGCGAAGGCAACTGCCGATCGTCAAAAACAGCAATTTTCGATGCTAAATGTGTTTTTACCAATACTTCATCTTCATCGTAGAACTCACCTTTCAGTTGGAAATAATCGTTGACCGAAATCCACATAATAATTTTCCCCCATACAACATTTGAGTTCTGTAAAGGCAAAAGCTCAATTTTATAGCATTTCAGTCCGTCGATCACCTCAGTGCCAACAATTTTATGTGTATAGTCTTTTACAAACGATGATTCTTTCAGAATATCGTCGTTCGTAAAATCTGATCCCATCCAGCCCTGCGACATCATCGAAGGCGGGAGTTTTATCAAGCGCTGTATTGTTGGATTCCAGCTCCAGAGGTTATTTCCGTTCTTCAGAAAAGACTGTCCCTGCTCCTTTGCAGGCGCTGTAATGAGGGTAAGTGAGTTTCCGGCTACTTCTGTCCACGATTTCATTTCTATGGTGCGTTTGTATTTGGGACGCACAATTGTCATACTCATTTCGCTGTAACTTGATTTCTCGCCATTGTATTTTGTATCCGATTTACGCACAATTTCTTTGGCATCCTGTGCCATGGCCGGTAATGTACTGATAACAAGAAGTACGGCTATCAGTATTGATTTTAATCTGTTCATGTATTTGTTTTTTGTGTACATTTTTATAACATTTTAATTGACAGAAAAGATCAGGTAAATCGGCTGCTCCGTCAATTGTTTTCTCACGGTCTTTGTATCGGAAAACATTATAATAATTCGGTAGAACTTATTTCGATGAAGCAAAAGTAAATAAAACAACAGATATATTCACTATTATCGCAGTAAAACAATCTATTATACAGAAATTTATAATGATTCTTTATATAGTTTATCTGGAAAGAAAAAGAGCAAAGACAGAGAAAATGTGAGAATGCAAGAATGTGCCAATATGATAATAAGTCTCCGGTCTCCAGTCAAGAGACCTTAGACCTATGAATTATGAATTATGCATTATCAATTATCAAACTTATTGTGCAATGAAAGGAAAAATAATTACATTTGTAAGTCAAAAAAGTCATCTTCAATCTGAGCATCATATAAAATGAAAAAAGAATATACATTAGACGAATTGTTGCACAAAGCGGCATCCTATTGTTCAATTTCAGAACACTGCATATCCGAAGTAAGCGATAAACTTACGGGTTGGGGCATTGCTACCACCGAAAGAGAAAAAATCATCAGCAGATTGATACAGGACGATTTTATCAACGAGAAACGGTTCTGCGTTGCCTTTACGAAAGATAAATTTCACTTCAACAAATGGGGTAAAATAAAAATTTCGTATGCACTGAAACAAAAAGGTTTACCCAACGATTTGATCAACAATGCGCTGAGAACAATCGACGATGGCGAATACGAAGAAATGCTGGCGGTGATTCTGAAAAACAAACTGAAAACAATTCAGTGGGAATACGAATACGAAAAACAAGGCAAACTGTTTGCTTTCGCACAATCGCGCGGTTTCGAAAGTGCTGTCATCGATAGGGTGATACGAACGATTAAATAAGTTCTGAGTTTCGGGTTTTGAGTTTTGAGTTGAGGAGACGATTCAATTATTCAGTTAATCACTTATTCAACGATTCAACAAAGACCGGAGACTTTTGACCTTAGACCGTTGACTTTTGTCATTCAACACACACCGACGACTTTAGACCTTTGTCTTTCGACCCCTTTGCCTGTGCCTTCGCCTGTGCCTGCATTTCTTCAGTAATTCAACAAAGACCGGAGACTGTAAACCGGAGACCGTTGACTTATTATTACACTTACAAAAAACAGATCATTTCAATGAGCAGATATACATTACGCGAAGAAAAAGCAAACGCTTTCACACATGCTATCGGCATTCCCTTCGGGCTGGTAGTCACATTTTTGTTGATGCAGAAAGCCCTGCCTACCAACAATTATTGGTTGATTTGCAGTTCTTTGGTATATGCTCTTTTTATGACCTTTTCGTACGTTACTTCCACCCTCTATCATTCAGATAAAGATGAGAACAGAAAACTGCTTCGTCGTAAATTTGATCATGCCGCTATTTACGTACACATTGCAGGTACTTACACACCTTTTACGTTGGTTGTGTTACGCGAACAGGGCCTCTGGGGCTGGACATTGTTTGGGATTATATGGATAGCTGCCATTGCGGGTGTGGTGATGAGTTTTATGCATCTTAAAAATGCTTCGAAACTCGAAACGGCCTGTTATGTGGCCATGGGTTGGGTAGTTGTAATTGCTTTTAAACCTTTGGTTGATGTACTTTCGGCACACAATTCAATGGATATTTTCTGGTGGTTGGTGGCCGGAGGTTTATTTTACACCCTGGGCGCCATTATTTATTTGTTGAAGAAAATTGAATTTATGCATGCCATATGGCATCTTTTTGTATTGGGAGGCAGTGTGTGTCATGCTTACGCCATTTGGTTGATTGCCGACTTTACACTGTGATGTCTGTTTAAGAACAGGAAAGCGGATAAGGCAGATAAAACGGATTGTCACTGATTTTTTTAAATCAATACGGATATTTTCTGATTTTAAATCAACTAGATCGATCTCCGATTCAATAAATTGAATTTGCTCCGTTCCGATGCATCTAAATCAGATATCAACACAGTTGATTGATCTGTGTCTCTATGTTGGTTTTAATGATTATCTGTAAGATTACCTGAATATTTAAAATTCAGGCTAACAGGGGCTTTGCCCCTCAAACCTCACATGTCAATGCGCCCTCAAATCTTCAAATCCTCAAATCTTCAAACCTTCAAATTAATCCCCGGAACCCGATGCGTTTACTTCCGAAGCATTTCACTCACCTTATCGGGCACATCGGTAGTGATATAATCCACCTTTAGCTCAATGAATTTTTGAATCAAATCGTTTACATTCACTGTCCATACATTGGTGGTGAGGCCAAGCGCTTTTGCTTCGGTGATCCATTCAGGATTTTTGAGTAACAGTGAGTGATGATAATCGAGACCATTGATCCCCCATGCTTTCAATTCCTTTGGAGTATAAGCCACACCACTCATACACAGATAAGCCACAGGAGCTCCGGCTTTGAGCTTTACGAGTTCCTTACAGATATTGATACTGAAAGATATATATTCCACTCTTTTCTGAAGCTTGTATTTTCTTACAAGTTCGAGCACAGCCAGAACCGTTCTATTTTCGAGTTCAATATCCTTTTTGGGCTTTATTTCTATGATCAGTTTTGTCTTTTTGTGTTTTTTAGCCTGTAACAGATGCGCTTCCAGTGTAGGTAACGATTCCCCATTCGCAATTTTCAAATCCCTGAGTTCAGCATAAGTCGACGAACTGATCTCATGACCCTGAATTGAATTATCATGAAAAACAACAAGGACATTATCGGCTGTCAGATGTACATCCAATTCGGAACCATACACGCCCAGCTTTTGCGCGTTGATAAACGATGACATAGAATTATGTGCCGACCCTTCAGGTTTCCAATGCCCACGGTGGGCTATTACTTTTGTTTGTGCTGTAAGTACAGTGCTCACCACTAAAAGAGACAGCATAAAAACGATTTTCTTTCTCATAATTTATTATAAATAGTCAATTAAGTCGCCGGACAAAAGAAAGACAAAAGACAAAAGAACAAAGACAGTGAGAATGTGATAATAAGTCTACAGTCCCCGATCTCCAGTCAAGAGACCTTAGACCTATGAATTATGCATTATGAATTATCAATTATTCATTATCCTCAGAACACGAAACCCGAAACTCTGAACGCGGAACCTCATTCCTTCAGCGCATCAAACTTTGCTTTCATTGTCGGATTATTGTAAGTCAGTTTTTTGATCGTTAAGTCTTCTGTTTTTTCGTTGGCTAGTCGCAGATTATTTTCCGATGATAACAGGGCCTCTTTTGTTTTTTGCAATTCCCTGATTGTTTTATCTATACCATCAATAGCATCTTTAAATTTACGACTTGCTATATCATAATTCCTTGCAAAACCATCTTTGAATTTGTTCATCTTTTCTTCGAAATTCGTGATGTCGATGTTCTGACTCCTCATCAGTGCCAGCTCTGCTTTGTACTGAATTGATTTCATGGCGGCATTGCGCAGTAAGGTAATGATTGGAATAAAAAACTGAGGTCTTACAACATACATTTTGTTGTATCGGTGCGACACATCCACTATTCCGGTGTTATAGTATTCGCTTTCGGGTTCAAGCAATGAAACAAGCACCGCATATTCGCATTTTTTCTCGTTTCTGTCTTTGTCGAGCTCTTTGAAAAAATCCTCATTTCTCTTTTTGGTGGCAGTTTCATCTCCTTCATTCTTCATCTCAAACATGATAGAGATAATTTCATTGCCGGCGTCATCTGTTTCTTTATAAATATAATCTCCTTTGCTCCCCGATCTTGCATCATTGTCTTTTTCGAAAAAAGATTTTTGAAAAGCTGTTGAACGAAGCTTATTAAACTCCGTTTCGCAATGCTGTTCAAGGGTTTCACCCAGCATTTTGGTCGAAAGTTTCAGTTTCATCTCTTTGCGCAAGAGGATTTCTTCATCCTTCAGCTTTATAATATCGTCCCTGGTTTTGAGTTCGGCATTAAATTTCTCGTTCAACGACTTTTCGAGCAATTGAGTTTCTGTTTCCTTGTTTTTAAGACTGTTCAGCAGTTCGTCACGTTCTTTTTCTATTTGCTGAATGGCTTCAGTTACTAAAAGCTTCTTCTCTATTTCAGCATTATCTAGCTTTGCCTTCATTTCGGCCATCTCCGCCTCTTTTCTTGCCAAACGTTCAGTCAGTTCTAGTTCGTTTTTAGCTTTCAGCTCCATTATTTCCCTGTCCTTTTTTGTAAGCTCTTCCTGCAAGGCATGTTTAAGCTGAGCTTCCAATAGCTTAACAGCTGCTTCTTTGTCTGCCTCTTTGCGCTTTAAATCATTCGCAAGTTCATCACGCTCCTTTTCTATTGTCCGAATGGCTTCGGTAACAGTGATTTTTTTCTCATTTTCAGCATTTTCAATCTTCGCCTTCATTTCGGCAATCTCCGATTGCTTTTTCGACAATTGTTCAGCCAGTTCAAGTTCACTCCTTGCTTTCAGTTCGGCTATTTGTCTGTCCTTTTCAGCAATATCTTTGGTGAGCGCATTCTTCAGCTGAGCTTCGGCCAGTTTCACAGCTGATTCCTTTTCATTCTCTGCTATTTTCAATCGTTTTTGCAATTCATCATCAAACTGACGATCACGCACTTGCTTCAGTATATCGGCAAATCCGGCTTCATCTACTTTAAAGGCTTTTTTACAATTGGGGCAAATAATTTCGTTCATATCCATTCAGTTTATTTAGTTTGGGATGTGTTCATTCAAATTCGGGGCTGCCGGAATATTTCTTAACTTGTTATACAGATACTGCTGTCCAATTCTTGAATTGGTACGGTCGATAAACATAAACAGTTCTGCGAAATCCAGATCATTGCAGGTTTTGTCGGACAGAGTATGAAATGTAGCGGAATTATCCTTTTTATGGAAATAACTTTCGATATTTTTCAAAGTCAAACGAGTCTGATTTCAGGTTTCCAAACTCACTAAGCAACTTCTCTTTATTTCTCGACTTTCGGGTTTTTAACATCGGTTTTTTTCTATTATTTAGGCTGACGCCCGAGGCTATGTGCATCCTGCGGTTTGCGGGAGTATTCACTGTCGCTCTTCAACAAGGCGAATGCGGGCGCAAAACCCGCTAAGTGCACTTCAGCCAACCTGTGCACAGAGCGTGTGTTAGCGGTTGTTTTTATTTTATTTTTAAGTTTTTAAAATAATAATGTTTATCATCGTCTGTTATCACTCTCAGTACTTTACAAGGGTTTCCTATGGCAATAACATTATTCGGAATATCTTTAGTTACAACGCTTCCAGAACCTATAACACAATTTTCTCCAATCGAAACACCAGGATTTATAACAACATTTCCACCTATCCATACATTATCTCCAATTATTATAGGAAAAGCATATTCATACTCTTGGTTTCTAATTTCATAATGTAATGGGTGTCCTGCTGTATAGATACTCACATTTGGACCTATTAAAACGTTATCTCCAATTTTAACTGGTGCACAATCAAGAATAATTAAGTTGTAATTTGAATAAAAATTCTCGCCAATTTCGATATTGTATCCATAATCACAACGGAAGGGTGGTTCAATAAAGTATTTATCTTTCGTTTTCCCTAAAAGCCTTTTTAATATTTCGTTTCGCTCATCAATCTGATTTGGTCGTAAAGAATTGAAATCAAATATCATTTCCTTGGCATACTGTCTTTCTGCCAATAATTCATCTCCAAAAGCTTTGTAAGGCTTTCCCGAAATCATTTTTTCTTTTTCACTTTTCATCGTATACTACCTTTTAGGTGTTTTTTTGTAAAATAACCCCTAACGACCGAGGCTATGGGCATTTGGCGGTTTGCGGGAGCATTCGCTGTCGTGGAACGACAAAGTGAATGCGGGAGCAAAACCCGCTAAATGCACGTCAGCCAGCCAATGGACATAGCGTGTGTTATGGATTGGCTTTTTGTTAGTAAGAGAATCTGCTATTTCACCAATTCATTTAGTGTTTTTCTCTTCTGATCAAGTTGATGCTCAATTACTAAATCATAATCACATTTTTTATCACCAAACTTACCTGCGACTACAAATAACTCTAGAGACATTAAAAAGCCAAAAAGAATCAAGTAAAAGAACAATGCAACAGGACTCTCTTTGAGAATCTCAATTACTGCATTTAACTCTTCTAAAAAACCTTGTTTTGATTTCAATTCATTACGTAACAAGTTTTCTGCATCCATTTTTCGCTTTGTGTAGTCTTCCTGTAATTTACGTAATCCTTCAAGATGTTGACTATTAATATCAGCCTCTTTTATTTTGGGGTTTGCAATAGGATTGGAAGAAAATGAATGTTGGGGTTCTGTTTTAAAACTTCCATCTGGTTGTTGAACTTTCAAATATGTTGTGCTTGTGGAAACTGTATTTAGAGTTGGCCGCTTATTAATTTCACTATATAATTCAATGTTCTTCTTATCAAGTGAATCAACTTCAATTTGAATCTCTTGTAACTTGCTATCAATAACTAAAAGTCGATTTGGGAGCTGTTCATTAACTTGCTTATCAACAATTTCAATCATTTTCTTTTCAATATCATCTTTGAAAATTATTTGGTCTAATATTGCAGATCCAATAATTGCCATAATTATTGCTATAACAAGCCGGAATGTGGCTAATGTAGGATTCTTTCCTACTGTCAAAATAATTTGTCTTTCTATCTGAATGATGATTATTACAAAAATAATAGCAGTAATTAAACAACCCCACCATGGTGCCTGAACGTAACGCTCGGCAAATGAATAACCAATAAAAGCCCAAAGAATAATCAAGATTAATATAGCCGACGTATATTTTTTAAGTTGCTTCCTACTTGATTCTGTACATGATTCTAATATCTTATAATTCCAACCAGTTAATAAACAACCGATTTTTGTCCAAAAGTTATTCATAATGTATTGTCTATTTTTAAATTATGTAACGACAATGAAGCAAGGCCACGAGTAAATCCGACTTCATAAGACTTAAAAATACCTATCATATAAAGTTCTTCATTATCTAAGTCTTGTTTCATTTTTTTAAGTTCCTCTAAGTGCTTCTCATATGTTTGTTTTTTTGACTTTAGTAAATCAACAATATCAGTCAAACCAGCTTGTCCACGAGATTGAATGTGGAACTCAATATCTCTTAACATATCTTCGTATTTCAATATTACTTGTTTAAACTTTACCTCAAGATTACTCTTTATTATCGAGATATTTGTGTCTTTATAAGATCTATCAGGACTTGTAAGTGCATCGTGATAAGCTTTGTTTTCGTAATCTTCTTTTAAAAAGCCATAGATTATATCTATTGGAAGTTTTGAACCAAATTCAACAGAATATGATGCGCTTTCACGTTCTGATGGTTCGGAATTATCGATAAAATCTGCCTCGTTAATTTCGGGAAGAGCATTTTTTGTTTCAAGATTTGTATCTTGCGTTTGTTCTTTTTGTCTAAAAAAGTCGAATAGTCCCATGATTTTGTTTTTTAAGTGTGAGTATTAAATGTATTTGATTGGCACTTTATATCGGTAATGTCCACGACTATGACAACTTTCACAGAGTGTTATTAGAAGCTTATTGTCATAATTCCATGGTTCTACATGGATTTGAAGTCGTTTTATAAAATGATACTGTTTATGGTGTATGTGTAATTTACCTTCAGACTTACCACAAATTACGCATTTTTTGTTGTCTCTATTAAGAATTTGTTTTTTCTTTTCAATCCAACGTGGATCAAAAAGTTTCTCTGCATAATGTACTTTTTCATTCATAATTCATATGATTTTATAATTATTCTTCTAGAAACAAGGCATGTATAATACTGTATAAATGCACTTTATTTATTTTTTTAGCATAGCACATAACGACCAAGGCTATGGGCATCCTGCGAGTTGCGGGCGGTTTCGCTGTCGAAAAGCGACAAAGTGAAAGCGGGCGCAACGACTGCAAATTGCACATCAGCCAGCAGGTGACCATAGGCGCGTGTTATGTTTAGTTTTTATATCGATACATTGTTAAACGTTTTTCTCCATTTTTTTCAATCACTCCATTATCTACGGCTTCCTTTAAATCTCTACTCGCGGTTGCAGTTGATATTTCTTTATTATGTCTTAAATAGTCTTGTCTTGTAAACAATTCATTTCCAATAAAATTTTTAAAAATACTGATTCTATCAGTACTAGTTAGTGTATGGTTTTGACTTCTCAATAAATCTTCTAATGCAATATTGATAATTTCAAGCATAAATTCAATAAAACTTGTTGAATTTCCTTGATTATCAGATTTTCCAAGTATATCGTAGTAATCTTGCTGTCTTTCTTTAATTAATGATTCTATTGGTAAGTACTCAAAAACAGGAGAATAATCTTTTAATATGACTGTTTGCCAAAGTCGTCCCATTCTTCCATTTCCATCAATGAATGGGTGAATGAATTCAAATTCATAGTGGAAGACACAACTTCTAATTAGCAGAATATCTTTATCGTTTTTTAAATAATCGAACAAATCCTTCATCAATGGATAAACAATATCTCCCGGAGGTGCAACATGAGTAACATTGTTTCCTTTAATAATTCCAACTGCGGTTCTACGAAACTGTCCAGCATTTTCAATTAACGTATTCATTAGAATTCCGTGAGCACGACACAAAGAATCAATGTCATATGCGTTGAATTCATTAAGTTTGGAATACAATTCAATTGCATTTTTTACTTCAATTATATCTTTTTGGGGAGCTAATACTCTTTTGTTGTTAATTAAATCAGTAATTTGCTCAACTGTCAACGTATTTCCTTCAATTTCAAGTGAAGATTGTATTGATTTTATTCTGTTTCGCTTTCGTAATTCAGTTGGCGGTTTTATTAGTTTTGCTGATTTAATTTCACCAATCTTTTCAGAAATGGACGAGGTCAGTTTTAATATTTCACTTGTTATTTCGTAAGGTGGTCTCATATATCTTTTGTTTTGATAGTATCATTTGATAGTATCAAAGATAGTTGTTTTTATTGAAACTTTGAAATTCTTTTTTTAAAATTAAACATAACGACCGAGGCTATGGGCTTGGGCGGGCTGCGGGCGAATTTCCTGTCGCAAAAGCGACAAAGGAAATGCGGGCGAAAAGACTGCCAGAAGCACATTAGCCGCCCAAAGCGCATAGCGTGTGTTAGCACCAGTTATTTGTTTGTTATTCACCATGTCTGAAAGTTAAATGAAAAATAAAATGACAAATAATACTTCCCTGATTCTATTTTGTAGTCTGAAGTAAGTCGATTTTGTTTCGAGAATACTAAAGGCTTGTCATGGAGCTTAATAGGATAACCACCTTGTAAACCTACAGTCCAAAAATCACAAGGTAAAATTGAATATTTATATGATTTATAAGCAATATTTATTCCTGTAACACAAATTGCTTGATTTATTCTAATATCTAAGTCTCGATTTTGCAAATAGTCAGTAAGTGGTATTTCGTAATTTATTGAACTATTTAAGAGTCTGTATCTATACCATTTGAATGATACCAATGGTGATATTACCCATCGTTTGTTGTCAATTAAATTATAGCCAAAGTTTATTCCATAGATTGTCTTGTTCAATTTGATTTTCAATGAGTCGTGGTTGCTTTCTACTTGATTTAAAGTGCCAAATTGCAAACCCAACGTGTAGTGTTTAAGATTTCCTGCAATTCCCCAAAGTAAAGGCGTATTCGTTCGATTTAATAATTCAGTGTTATAAGAATTTAGTGCAGATTCAAAATCGTTAAAGTTGTGTTGAGTTACATCTACCCCAAAATAAGGTCCAAATTCAAATTTTGTACTTCTTTTACTTTGAGGGTGTCTTTCAACCCATAAGGTGTCATTAAATTCACTTTGTCGAAGCTTTAAGGTCATTTTTTTCTGTTGTTGCTTAGTCCAAGCCGAGTCATTTAAAATAAATTGGCTAAACAAATTTGTCAACGAGAATGACAAAAATACAAGTAAATATATGTGTCTCATATGATAATATTCAATTTTTTCATTCAGACTTGGCTTTCTTTTTTTTCTATAATTGGTGCTAACGACCGAGGCTATGGGCATTTGGCGGTTTGCGGGAGCATTCGCTGTCGTGAAACGACAAGGTGAATGCGGACAGCAAAACCGCCGGAATGCACGTCAGCTAGCCAATGAACAAGAGTGTGTTAGCAGCAGTTTTTTTATTTTTCAATGTTCATCACGTCTTCAAAATATAGTTTGTCAGAACCTTTTTCCCAAATGCTGTATGCATGATTGTTCTCAAAACCGAGTTTCTCCTCACCTCCCAAAAATCCAAGTACTCCTTTTAAAACATAATCGTCTTCCATGTTCACAATTCGAATCGAAGTTTTCATAGATTTGCCGTCACCCGTGGAAAAAATTGCACTTAGTAAATTTCTATATCTTTCTTCAAAATAATAATTATCAGTTTTCCCTTTTATACAGTTTGCGACGTGTAACAATACTGTCAAATCAACAGGATTTCTTTCCAACATTATTGTTCCAAGTTCTATAACTTTCTTACAATTTCCATTCATTGCAGCTCTGTCAAATTTCTCTCTTTCCGGGTTCGCAATAAATGATAATGAGACATGACCTTTTTGGAAAATTTGTCCATAATACAAGAAAAAGCAATCGTCTACACTTAGGTCAGAAGGTTGGTTTTTGACTTTTCCAAGCAGTTTGGGATAATAAAAGTTAGAACTTGAATCTTTTATAATTTTCTCTACGTAAACTTTAAGCTCTAAAGAATCTTTTGTCTGTGCATAAATGCTAGTCGATAATAAAATCGATAAAATGCAAATCAATAGTTTTGTTTTGTTTCTCATGTCTTTTTTTTCTAAAATTGCAGCTAACGACCGAGGCTATGGGCATTGGCGGTTTGCGGGAGCATTCGCTGTCGCACAGCGACAAAGTGAATGCGGGCGCAACACCTGCTAAATGCACGTCAGCCAGCCAATGAGCTTAGGCGCGTGTTATGTGCTAGCAGCTTGGTTGTCATTAGTTTGTTTTCTTTTCGACCCTAAAATAACGCTGAAAACTTATAATTTTGCGCTAAAGTTTCAATTTCGCTACTTGTCGAATTCAGGAAAGTAGTTGAAATGCGTAAAACATTGTCAAACAGCATAAAAAGTCGAGTTATATTTTCTTTTTCTTAAAAGTCAAATCGTTAAAATCCAGCTACAAATTAACGAAATATATTTCTGTTTTCAAGTTGTCAAATTCTTGTTTTTCAACAGTTTTCTTGAAATTCTTAAAGTCGAAAACGCAAATTCTGTCTTTTTTCTTGTCGAACCGCTTGAAAACTACTTTCAGCCGGCTAACGAGTAAATTCCCTTAAAAGCCTCTTTTCTTGTCAAGTTTATTTGTTTTCAAATCGAACAAAACACTCGCAGATTTACTTATTACTTGTCAATTAATATTTATTTAAAGTACCTTTTTCTCTCCATTTATTATCAGTCATTTCATATAAATATAAAGTACGTCTAAAACTTCTTCTACCTTCAAAATACTCTAATTCTATAAACATTTTATTTTTGTCTTTTGATAATAAAGGAATTGAGAATTCAATAAAATTATGAGCATTCATTTTCAATAAATTTTCGTCTAAGTTGTCAATTTCATAAATTGTTTTAATGTTTTTCTTTTCAATTCTTGAAGAATCCAGATAGCATATTTCTAAAGAGTCAATTTGATTATACATAAATTCAACATCAATTGAATCTATCATGTTCCTTTTGATAAAACAATCAAATATATTCTGAGAATAAAGTACTTTATGACTTAATGATGTTTGTATTATTGATATTGAATCTGGATGATATATAGTATAATCCTTTTGATTACTCTTCAGTTTTAAAACTACTAAGTCAACATCTGAATAAGTCTTAAGGATTATATCATTAATAACTTCATACATTTCTACATATTTGGTGTCTGTTTTTTCTGTGCAGCCAAACAATAGAAAAGCTAAACAAGATATAAATAAATTCTTCATATTGATTTTTTATTTAACTACAAATTAGTTGTTCGACAAATTTAGAATGTCGTTAGTGCTTTTTTCTAATCTTTCTTTATTTTTTTGCTGTTGCACATAACGACCGAGGCTATGGGCATTGGCGGTTTTCGGGAGCATTCGCTGTCGCACAGCGACAAGGCGAATGCGGGCGCAAAACCCGCTAAGTGCACGTCAGCCAGCCTGTGAACATAGGCGTGTGTTATGGGCTAGGTGCTTGTTGACATTAGTTTGTTTTTCTATTTGCAATTTGTTTCAAAAAGTGTAAATTCAATTATGTTTACGTTTCCACCCGAATGGCGTTTATTTTTCTTTCTTTTACTAAATGAAGTGACTTAACTAATTATGAAGTCTATATGCTTAATTAAAATAATCTTGTCTTTGGTCTGAATTTGTAATATACAAATCCAATTCCGAGATACAATAAAACAAAAACCCAAAATAATAAATATTGTCCATATGTAAATTTTGCACCTACCATTGAAAATGCTTCAATAAGTCTGATTACCCATATTGTCAGAAATGTCAAATAGAGTGACAACACTAAAAGCCAACCCAGTTTTGAGTTTCGAATTGATTGGTAAGCAAAAATGAAAATTGGAATTATAAATGCATACTTATATTTAATTCCAAATGAAGTTGTCGAGTTTAAACTGTCTAAACTGTAAAACAACTCGGTTGTGAATAACAACAATGGAATAACATACAACAATCTAATTAATACTTCTTTAAGCCTTTTGTTCATGGTTTAATTTCAAGCGGTGTTCCAATTTTAATACAATTGTAGAGTTCTTCAACATCTTTATTTGTCAAAGCTATGCAACCCATTGTCCAGTCAAAAAATAAATGGTTTTTTCCAATCCAGCCAAGTCCATTTCTAAGTCCATGAATTTTTATTAGTCCGCCAGGACTTTTCTTCATTTTTTCAGCATATTTAATGTCTTCAGCGTTTGGATATGATACTCCAAGATTTTTATAATATCCACTTGAAGAGTTCTTTTCGTTAATATAGTAAAGCCCTTCTGGTGTTTTTTTGTCACCTTCAAACTGTTTCTTGCCAATAGGTTCTCTACCAAGAGAAATTTTATATGTTTTTATTAATTCTCCCTTTGAATAGACATGTAACCGTCTTTTACTTTTTTCAACTAAAATCTTGTCAATAGAAATAGATTTGTCCAAAGGTACATTGTCGGAAAAATTAAAAAATATAAGTCCAACAATAAATATTGTCAAAATCAATGTCAATATAATGAGTAATTTACGCTTCATTTTCTTTTTTTTTGCACTTGCCCATAACGACCAAGGCTATGGGCATCCTGCGAGTTGCGGGCAGTTTCGCTGTCGCACAGCGACAAAGTGAAAGCGGGCGCAACGACTGCAAATTGCACGTCAGCCAGCAGGTGACCATAGGCGCGTGTTAGCGGTAGTCTATTTTTCGTTTCTATTACTTAATGCTTTCAGATAGAAATTATGTCCATTGTCTGTAAATTTTACTTCGTGACTTAAACCTATACCAAAATTTGATTTTTCTAGTATCTTATAAACGAAAAATTTCTTTAGGTAATCGAGTTCATCTCCATTCAAATAAACACTTTCAATGAACCGACTTCCATACTCAACAATATATTCAAATAAATTTATATTAATTTCAGGGTCAAGATATATAGAACTTTCTAATAATTTTCTTAGCTCTTCAAATGTTAAGTTTGAATATAAAACATTGTTGTTTTTTGAATTTTGATTTCTTAGTTCTGAATTTTCTTTTGTCAATCGTGCAATTTCTTCAGCTAATGCAGCTGTGTTGATATTGTTGTCTCCCCTTATCCAACCAATTAGCTCTTTTCTGTATGCAAAATCGGATAAAGTTTCATGAATTGCAATTTTTATATCTTTTTTGTCGTCAAAAAACTTAACTAAATTTGTCAGAACAATTTCTCGAAACAACCTTAGCTCTTTAACATTATCTTGTTCAATAACGCAAGTGCCATTATCTTTAACTTTATTTTCTAGTGCTGTCTGATTTATTACAACTGAAAAAAGTGGTTTGTTTTGGGATAATGCATATTCATATTCAAGTTGAGTATAACTTTTGCCTGAGTTCGGTTCTATACTTCCGTATCTACCACCCAAAATGAGTAAATAAATATCTGATTCATCAATCCAACGTTTTATCACTGTCATCTGAGATTCATCACCGGCAGAGAAAAGTTCCATTCCAGCTGGAATATTGCCTGACGAAAGAATAGCTTCAACAGCAGCTTGTCTTTCCTCTTTTAAATCCGTAAATGTTGACGAAACAAACACTTGTAACTTTTTGTCTTTCATAAATATATGTGTCGTTTTTATTTTTTTTTAGATTACCGCTAACGACCGAGGCTATGCGCATCCTGCGGTTTGCGGGAGTATTCACTGTCGCACTGCGACAAGGTGAATGCGGGAGCAAAACCCGCTAAATGCACGTCAGCCAGCCAATGAACATAGGCGTGTGTTAGCGGTTAGGTGTTTTTTTTAATTTCTTCTTTCCAAAAAGATAATATTCTTGAAATACTTTCAATGACACTTTCATTTTTTAGGGATAAGTCGAGAGCAATTGCAAATCCCAAATAGTTACAGAATATGGTGGAATTGTTGTGTTACTTAAATAAGTCCCATAGCCAAGTTCCTGTGGAAGTACAATCCTTCGAATCTCTCCGATTTTCATCTGTTTCAGGTTTTCACCGAATCCTTTTATTAATACGTCTAATCGAAAACGTTGTGGTGTCGCTGAGCTGTCGTTCAAAACTGAGTTCCCCTGATATGTTTGATCAAAAACAAATCCCGTAATTATCTTCCCCCTGTAGTTTATAGATACCCATGAAGTGTCGGAGAGATTTCCAGGTAACTGAGTTCCTTGCGAAAGAATCTTATAGTAGAAACTGTGTCCACCCCTGTCGAGAGGAATCTGATACAGCAAATAATCTGAGCTGTCTTTCATGTGTTTGAAATAATCTTTGTTGTTTGTATTCCAGTCTGCGTAAAGAACTTCGGGATCATTTGGTGATTTACACGACACAGTCAAAATGCAAATAAGAAAAGGAATTATAAATTTGTTCATAGGTCAATAACTTTAATAATCTATTCTTTGGTTGTTTAGTTGTTTTTTCTTTCAGTCAAATATATGTTGATTGTCAATTTCCCGTTCGTTTTTAATTTTTTTACACTTACCGCTAACGACCGAGGCTATGCGCATCCTGCGGTTTGCGGGAGTATTCACTGTCGCACTGCGACAAGGTGAATGCGGGAGCAAAACCTGCTAAATGCACGTCAGCCAGCCTGCAAACCTAAGAGCGTGTGTTATAGCTAGTTTTTATTCTATCCAGGTTATGTGAGAATTTATAATTATCCATTTTTCTCCTTCTTTTTTCAATAAAGCTTCTCCACCTTCATAAACCATTCTAAACTCGACCTTTGCATATTTCATTTCCTTGTCAAAAGTTATGGAGTTTATGTACGGGTAAGTATTTAATTGCCAATAACCTCCCCAATGTCCATAAAATGTTGTTATTAAATTGTCAATGAAAGTTTTCCTTTTTTTACTTTCCCCTTTTGAACGTGCAGGATTCATAATTCCATTTGATCCAAGTTTTGAATGTGAGTCTCCTAAAAATTTTTCTAAAAGTTTTTGATATTCAGTTGTTAAGTAAACAGCTTTTTTGTCAAAGTAATCTATTTGAGGATAGAATTCATTTATAGAGTCTTTTAACAGGGGGTTATATTCTGGATAATATTTACTTGTCGGTCCGTAAGCTGAAATTAAATAGCTATCCAAGTGTCCATTATTGTCAAGCTGTATCATTTTAATTTGAGTTATAGAGTCATTTTTATAATGTTCCTTTATTTTGACAATTGACAATGAGTCTAATTCCTTGTCTGTGAAATAAACTTTGTCTGCAAAATAAATTTTTTTCAACTTTGATTGAACCACAAAATATTTGGCTCTTAAATATATTGAATTTCCCCATTCCGAGCCTCCAAGTAATGAAAGTTGCGTCGGCTTATAAAATTCTTTAAAAACATTATAAACCTCCTTAATTGTATCATTTTTAATGACAGAGTTATTAGGTGAAATCTCAATTGACCAGTTGTCAAAAAACTGAGAAAGCATTTGAATCGACTTTTTCTTGTATGCCTTTTCAATCAAGTCGTATTGAGTCTGTCCAACTGCAATTTGCATAGTCAAACTAATAAATATCAAGCTATGTAAAAGTCTCATTTTCATTTTTTAAAATTGCCCCTAACTAGTAAATATACTGAGTAAAAATGGATATGTTGAGTTAACTGGACATATATCGCATTTATCTATCGTACTCTACCCATTTAAATTGTTGAAATATAATTACATACAAAATATCAACAATTTAACTCTACTGAACATATCCAACTTGTTAACTGACTAATTGTTGTATATTTCGCTCAAAGATATAAACAATTTTTCACATTAATAACTAATTGTTTATTTTATTTTCAATTTATCTAAAGGGCTTTTTATTTGTTCGAAACCTTTGGTGGTGATATGCTTGTAAACTCTCGGTTGTTTTAGCACTTGAGTGTCCTGATAAGCTTTGTATATAACGAAGGTCTGTTCCTCTTCCAATAATCGGCATTGCAAAACGAAAGGCTATATACAGTAAGGGGCGCTATATGAACTTATTGAAGATTTTCCGGCTGATGCAGAGAGACGAAACAGCGCGTCAGTCCCATAGTAAGGGTCTGGCATAGCTTTTATTTCAACTGAAAGTTGTTCCTTACTTGTTATTTTTCAGCATACTTTTACGTTCCCCTTTGTGATTTGTTTTCGATGCTTTTGTTTGTAAACAATTATTACTGAGTTACAAAAAGTAAGGTCTGCAAATGTATGTAAAAAATTTACAATTAACAAATAGAAGAGAGAAAAATGTGCTAATTTGAGAATGTGCCAATATGCCAATGAAACAATTGATAATTGATAATTGACAATTGATAATTCATTCTCCTTATTATTAATTGTTAATTATTCATTCTTCAGAACTCAGAACTCAAATCTTTAAATTCTCAAATTTTCAAATTACGAATTAAATTATGAAGCTAATCGAGCTTACGTCGTGAATTTTCATTTTTGTATAGGCAGTGTATCGTTCGTTTCGGGCGGTATTGAAGGCTATTTTCATTTCGTCGGCAGTTTGTTTCAAAGTGTAGCCCATTATTGCATAATAGATCACTTCATTTTCGCGCTCGGTAAGGTCATATATTTTGTCTAAAATTTCAATAAAACCTTTTTTTGAGAACCAGCTGGAATAAAAAAACAAATGATGGGGCTTATAGTCAGGCCCAAGGCGCTTTGCAATGACAAGCATCAAACAAGGAGAACCATCCTCGCAGCAAAAAAACACTCTTTCGTTCATCAAGTACAAGTGATACATGCCGTTTTTTTCTTTCAGGTTGAGGATATAAGCTGCTCTTAAATCTTCCTGCTCTTCGGCGCTTAGATGCTTTATTTGTTCGTACAATTCCTGCTCCCTGTTTATAAAATGTGTTCTGTAGTCAAGGTGCATCAGTGCAAGCAGGTTGCTTCTGTTAATTATGGGAAAGTTGTCCTCTGTTCTATGATCCAACCTTATGTTCACATGCGAACTATAATAAAGGCAATTGAGCTTCTTTGGTTCGAGCAATAAAATACCTTCATTCGGTTTAACGTCAATCTTTGAAAGCTCTTTTTTAGCTATACAAAGATGTTCAATCAGTTTCGGAGACAAGTTATAATCATTAGCACTAAAGAATTGCTCAGGATTACATTCAAATTCAATCAAGTTCGGCATAATCGTAAATTTTAATGTGAAACAAATAAATAATAGTATGTTACTCAGTTGTATATAACTTTCGAATATTCTTAATTCACTGATATACTGACAATTTCAAAAGACCACTTATCCTTTTAAAAATAAACCACAACAGACACAACAGACACAATAGTTGATAGTAAAATGATACTACTAACTCTCTTCCGGGTCATACAACTTAAAACACCGTATCGATCTATTCAATAAGATAATATATAAAATCCTCATCTCCAACGAACTTCTGATTTGCAAAACTACAAAGAGTTTGAAAAAAAATAATCAAAAAATCAATTTATTTTATTTAATATCCTATGTACTAGTACAAAAATACTATTTTTCATGCCCGACAAATGACATAAATTTGTAGCATTGCAAAGAGAGCTTCTTTAAGTGGCGACTTAAAGTACAGCATTGACCTAAAAAGTACAGCATGAACCGAAAAGAAGATCCGGAAAGTCGTGCTACATAAAGGAATGTCCTGATATAGTTCAATACACAGAAAAATCAATATTTCACAAGAGTGGAAACAAATACGTACCGTAAATAAACAGATTAACTCCACTATTTTTCAATGTTTTTTTCGCGCAATTCAATATTGTTTTTGCGTAATTCAATATTGTTTTCCGAAATAACTGATCTGTATTGAAGCAATTTAATATTGTTTTTCGTCGGTTCAGTATTTTATTTCTGTGATTCAATATTTTATCTTGACGGTTCAATATTGTTTTTTGGAAAAACGTATCTGTATTAAAGCAATTCAATATTGTTTTTCAAGAATTCAATATTGATTTTTTATCAGTACGGATACAAAAAACATGAATAAATATATAAAAAACGGTTGAAAATAATTTACAAATCCAAACTATATAACTCATAAACAACACTATATAACAATAGGCAACAAATAAAACTACTGCCGGAGGAGCAGACAACAAAACTTACGCAACAACAAAAGATAGACAATATCACCCGGTAATAACATTAAAAAAAATCAATTCAAATGAAAACACAAACATGACAAAAGTAAAAGTAAGTGTTGACTTTTCACGACACAGTTATCCTGATAAATCACTGAATGTGAAAAGTGCAAACATAGTTGAAAACCTGACAAACAATCCGAATTTTCCCACGCTTGCCGATAAAGTAGCAATACTGAAGAGCAAAAATGATATATTTGGAGAAATGTTAGCAAAAATTGAAAGTGGTAATAAACAGATGACCGCCGAAAAAAATAACGCACGTGTCGATCTGGAAGATATTTTGAGAAGTATAGCACTAAATGTACAAGACATTAGCCAGGGCGACGATGCAAAGATTCTCAGTGCGGGTTTCGACATCAATCGCAAAGCTACTCCGGTAGGTGTTTTGGATCAGGTAGTCAATGTACAAGTAAGTCAGAGTAAAATTACAGGAAGTTTGAATGTAACATGGGATGTATTGCCAAATGCTAAAAGCTATATCATTAGATATGCAAAAAGTCCTGTCAATGCAGACAATTTGTATCAGTACGCTACAAGTACGAAACATAAACTTTCGATTGATAATCTGGAACCAGGTAGTAAATATATAGTTCAGGTGGCCGGTGTCGGCACAGATCCTCAACGCGTGTGGAGTGTAGAAGTAGTGAGCTGCTTTGTCTCCTAAGCGTTATGTCAGCGTAATTTCCAGCCGCAAAGCATGGAAGTTAAATACAAGTAAACACATAGATGTCATTGCCGGAAAAACCGTTCTCTGTTCTAATTGTAACAGAGGGCGGTTTTTGAATAATAATGAGCGGAGAATTTGAAAACTTGAAAATGTGAGGATTTGAAAATGTGCTAATTTGAGAATGTGCTAATTTGAAAATGTCAGAAAGTGCCAATGTAAGAATGTTGAAGTATGAACCAATCTGCTCTTCATTATTAATTGTGAATTATGAATTATGCATTGTAAATTATGAATTGTCTTTTGAATTATGCATTATCAATTGTCAATTATCAATTGTCAATTATCTGTTATCATTTCTCCTCCCCTTTTCACACCAACAATTCGCGTAGCTTTTTTTTATCAAGGATAGTATATTCTTTTTTGTTGACATCAATAATGCCTTCTTCAATCATTTCCGAAAGGCTGCGTGCCAGCGATGGGCGTGCTACTCCGAAGAAATCGGCAAGTTCGGTCTGGTTGCGATTCAGCGTAAAGGTATCGCCTTGTTCGCCGGCTTGTTCCAACAGGAAATGCGCTATTTTCCCTTTTATTGTTTTAATTGAAAGCAACTGAAGCCGGTTGGTAAGGAACTGTGTACGGTTAGCATTGTGGGTAAGGAACTGCTGCATAAAGTCGGGCTGCGTTGTCATTAGGCGTATCACCTCGTCCTTTGGTATGCGAAGAACTTCCACCTCTTCGAGCGTTGTTACATCCACAGGAAAACGGTTATTCCCCGAAAAAAGAAAGGCAGGCGCCAACGGACGGGGTGCATTAATGATTTCGATGCCCAGCAAATTTCCGTTTTCGGTAATCATCTCTGTTTTTACCGAACCCGTCATCAGTATATTCAAAGCATCGCACAAATCGCCCTGTCGGAAAATCACTTCATTCTTGCCGTGAAATTTTATGCTGTATTGCATATCGGGAGGAAAACCATCGCCACCATTGCTTATATTACGGAAATTATTCCATTCCGGATCGATATTTTTCATTTTTTTGAAAGGAAAAAGTAAGTTTTAATTGAAGCTGTAACAACTGTTACACTTTAAATGTTTCTGTAAGTATACTTTTGTAAAGTAATAAAAAAGACCCCCAACCCCTAAAAGGGAGAAAGGATAAATCAGAAAAAAATAATACATACAAATATGGACAATAAATTTCAATTTGACAAATCAGCGGTGAACTCCTCTTCAAAAGTCGCGGGCAACAAAGCATTCCCAACGGCAGAGAAATTCAGCATGACAGAAAAAGTGCAATATGCCGAAGGTTCGGTAGTAAGCAAAATCATCATTCGCAACGAACGCGGTAATGTAACGCTTTTTGCTTTTGACAAAGGTGAGTTTCTGAGCGAACATACTGCTCCCTATGATGCCATTGTGCAGGTGCTCGATGGCGTGGGCGAAGTGATTATCGACGGAAATTCATTTGTACTAAATGTTGGCGAAAGTATTATTATGCCAGCCAATGTTCGTCATGCCGTGGTTGCTGTTGAGCAGTTTAAGATGTTGCTTACAATGATTAAATAAATGTCAGTAAGTCAAAGGTCAAAAGACAAAAGACAAAAGAAATGTGAAAGCTGCGCTAATGAAGAGATGAAGGCAAAGGCGCAGGCACAGGCCTTATGAATTGTGAATTATGAATTGACTTTAGACTCTTGACATTAGACTTTAGACATTAGACAAAAGAAAAATGAAACGAACAATAATAAAAATTGACGAAGCGCTTTGCAACGGTTGTGAGGCTTGTGTGCAGGGTTGCCACGAAGGCGCATTGCAAATGATAGATGGCAAAGCGCGCATGGTGAGTGAGCTGTTTTGCGATGGACTTGGGGCTTGTATTGGCGATTGTCCTGTAGGTGCTATTACGCTCGAAGAACGCGAAGCGGAACCTTATGATGAAATTGCAACTATCCAACGGATGATCCCCAAAGGCGAACGCACCATTATTGCACATCTCAAACATCTCAAGGAACATGGCGAAACAGATTATTTGAAACAAGGCGTTGGTTATTTGCGTGCCAATGGCATTCAGATTGATTTTGCTGAAGTGCATAATCACGGTGGTGCAGGATGCGCTTCAAAACCTGTAGCAGCGCCTGTACAACATCAACATGCTGGTGGTGGCTGTCCCGGAAGTAGAGAAATGAGTTTTGGTGCTCCAAAACCCGCAACAGCAGGTTTTACAATGGCTTCTGCTCCTGTCTCAGCCTCTTCCTCCGCCTCTCAGTTACGTCAGTGGCCTGTACAACTGCATTTACTGAATCCCGAAGCAGCTTATTTTCGCAGTGCAGATGTTGTATTGGCAGCCGACTGTGTGGCGTTTAGTTTTGCTGATTTTCACAACCGCTTTCTTGCCGGAAAAACGCTGGCCATTGCTTGTCCGAAACTGGACACAAACAAAGAAGCTTATGTTGAAAAACTGAAAGCTATGATTACTAATTCTCATATCAATACACTTACAGTCATCATTATGGAAGTTCCATGCTGTGGTGGATTGCTGGGGCTGGCTCAAAAAGCTGTGGCCGAAGCCGGACGAAAAATTCCTTTGAAACTGGTAGTCATAGGCATCAAAGGCGATGTACTGAAAGAAGAATGGACCTAATTAATTGAGAATTGACAATTAATAATTGATAATTTGATTTACTTTTCAATATCTTTCAAAAAAAATAAATTATAAAAACATATACAAATCAAGACTATAGACATTTGACTATAGACTTTAGACAACAACGAAAATTATGAACATGTTTTGCTATCAATGCCAGGAGGCAGCCAAAGGGTCGGGATGCGAGGTAAAGGGAGTTTGTGGAAAAACTCCCGAAGTATCAGCTTTACAGGATCTATTGATCTATCAACTAAAAGGTCTCTCGCATTATACCACCGCTTTACGTTTGCTCGGAATAGAAAACGAAGCCGCCAACCTCTTTATCACCGACAGTCTGTTTATGACAATCACCAACGCGAACTTTGATTACGAACGCTTTGTAAATCGTATTCGCGAAGGATTTAAACTCCGCTCTCAACTGAAAGCTACGTTGCTCGAAAACAAAGTAGAACCGGAGAAAACCGAATTACTTACATGGACAGCGCTTACTGCTGCCGAAATGGAACTTATCGCCGAAAGAGTGGGTGTACTGTCTACCGAAAACGAAGATGTTCGCTCGCTGCGCGAACTTACTATCTACGGACTGAAAGGTATGGCTGCTTATGTGGAACATGCTCAAAACCTGGGATACAATGACAACGAAGTGCATGCATTTATTCAAAAAGCATTGGTAGCTACTACAAACGACGCCCTCACTGCCGACGAACTTACGGCACTTGTGCTCGAGACTGGTAAATGGGGGGTAACGGTAATGGCATTGCTTGATAAAGCCAATACAAGTACGTACGGAAATCCTGAAATTACAAAAGTAAATCTCGGCGTTCGCAACAATCCGGGTATACTGATCAGTGGTCACGATTTGAAAGACATGGAAGAACTGCTGAAACAAACCGAAGGTACAGGCGTAGATGTGTACACACACAGCGAAATGCTTCCTGCCAACTATTATCCGGCTTTCAAAAAATACAAACACTTTGTGGGTAACTACGGAGGTGCCTGGTGGAGTCAGGTGACTGATTTCGAAACTTTCAATGGTGTTATCCTTTTTACAACTAACTGTATTGTGCCACCTAAAAGCACAGCCACTTATTCCGACCGTGTTTATACTACAGGTTCATCGGGTTTCCCCGGCTTTAAGCACATCGAAGAAGGCGTGGACGGACAGCCAAAAGATTTTTCGTACATGATTGCGCATGCTAAACAAATGGCTGCTCCCACCGAAATTGAAACCGGTGAGATAGTGGGTGGTTTTGCTCATGCGCAGGTTTTTGCTTTGGCCGATAAAGTGGTGGATGCAGTGAAATCGGGCGCTATCCGTAAGTTCTTTGTAATGGCAGGATGCGATGGACGCATGAAAGGACGTAGCTATTACAGCGAATTTGCTCAACAACTCCCCGGCGATACAGTTATTCTTACAGCAGGTTGTGCCAAATACCGTTACAACAAATTGCCCCTTGGCGATATAGGTGGAATTCCACGTGTGTTGGATGCCGGACAGTGTAACGACAGCTTCTCGCTGGTGATGATAGCGCTCAAACTGAAAGAAGTTTTCGAACTGAACGATATCAACGAACTACCAATAGCCTACAACATTGCCTGGTACGAGCAAAAGGCTGTTATTGTCCTGCTTGCATTGCTTCACCTTGGTGTGAAAAACATTCACCTCGGACCTACATTACCAGCTTTCCTTTCGCCCAATGTGGCCAATGTGCTTGTCAATGCATTCGGACTTGCACCTATCGGTACTGTCGACGAAGATATGGCTCTGTTCCTGCCAAACATGGAGTTGGATCAGAAATAATAACAAATTGTCAAAAGTCGAAAGTCAACAGTCAGGAGACTGTTGGCCTTCGCTTTTGACATTAGCTAAAAGTTTATTGAAGTAATGAGCCGGAACTACTTTCTGTTCTCAACGATTGGTCGTAGGGATAAACCTGAATTCGGCATTGTTAGGAGCATTAAAACCTGTATGCAACCATAGAATAACAGGCGTTCCATCCGTATTTTTCTCGCCCGAAGCATTCATTACCATTTTGATATCTGTCGAAGGCCGCAGGCTGAATATATCTGCGTTGTTTTCCGAATACGAATTCCAAAGGTAGGAAGTGCTTGTTGCTTTCAGCCGTATCCCATCCTTTATGCCCTCTGCAACTCCGAGGTATTTTCCGTTTGACACAACTTAGTCCTTCTTCCTAAGAGTTGGATTTAGTGAGAGGTCGGAATATGAAATATAGCATTTAATTATTTCTGTTATGCAACCCTGTCCCACCGGATATCTTCATTTAATGTAAGAGTTTCGCGAACGTCTGAGCTGAACCAGCAGTCATGACCGAAAGGAATATATGCAATCCGAAACACTTTTTTCCCACAGAAAAATATATTTATCGAAGCAAAGATAAGTATTTTAATATAAAATTGAACTTATCGGATTTTAATCCCGATAGCTATCTCTTAGGTTTGCAAAGAAATTAGAATTTTGAGATGCGAGCTTAGTTCGGGATATAATACAAGAAGCCGGGATTTCTATTACTCCTTACAGTCTTGACCGTTAGCTCCCAGCGACCTGTGCCATCGGTCGCGAGAAAGACAGTGAGAATGTGGCAATGTGAAAATATGCCAATGTGCCAATGAAGAAATTAAGGTACAGGCGAAGGCACAAGCGAAGAAAGTCTAAGGTCTAAAGACAAAAGAACAAAGAGCAAAGAGCAAAGAGCAAAGAACAAAGACAAAAGAGCAAAGACAGTGAAAATGTGACAATATGCTAATGAGTCTACGGTCGCCAGTCTACTGTCTTTTGACTTTTGACTTTAGACCCCAGACCTATGAATTATCAATTATTTCCATGGCATCGACACCGCGATAGTTGTGCCTTTACCAATTTCACTTTTCACATTTATTTTTCCTCCTAATAAAACAACTCTTTCTTTCATGCCTATCATTCCGTACGAATCTTGACGGCCGCTGTTGTTGATATCGAAACCAATTCCGTCATCGATGATTTCCATAACAAGTTGATCCGATTCGCCGTATAGCAATACCGTTGCATTTTCGGCTTTTGAGTGCCTGGCAATATTACTGAGCGATTCCTGAAGGATTCTGAATAGCGTAAGGGATTGCTGATGGTCAAGTTCTAAGTCGGGCTGATCAGTTTTAAACTCGCAAACGATCTGATATCTTTCTTCGAATTCCTGAATATATGCAGTTACAGCGCCAACAAAGCCTTTTAGTTCGAGCAGTTCAGGTCGAAGCCCATTCATAATTCGTCGGGCTGTTTTTATTGTTTCTCCAATCAGGCCGATGATTCTGTCGAATTTTTCTGCTATCTCTTCCGAATGCTCCGTGTTATTTATCTTTATTGTTTTATTTTTTAGCAGGCCGGCTTCAATTTTAAGAGCTACTAAGTTTTGACCCAGATCGTCGTGAATTTCGCGGGCCAATGCTATTTTTTCTTCTTCGCGCACACTTTGCAGGTGGGATGCGAATTTTCGTAAGAGCTCTTCCGATTTACTTAAAGCCAATTCGGATCGCTTCCTGTTCGTAATGTCCTCTTTTATTGCCAAAAAGTTGGTTATCTGGCCTGAGGGATCAAAAACGGGAGCAATGGTGGCATATTCCCAGTACAGTTCTCCTTTTTTATTCTTGTTGTGAAATTCGCCACTCCATATCTTCCCCGACTTTATTGTTTGCCAAAGCTCGGTATATTCTTCCTGCGATTTTTCACCCGAACCAAATATCCTTGTATTTTCTCTTATCAATTCCTCTTTCGAAAAGCCTGTGAGCTGGATAATTTTGGGATTAACATATTCAATGTTTCCATCGAGATCGGTAATGCAGATAGCAACAGGACTTTGCTCAACTGCTTGTGATAGCTTCCGGAGTTCAGTTTCGGCATTACGTTGTTTGGTAACGTCAATATTAATTACCTGAAAATGTTTTGTGCCGTTCCACAGAATTTCCTTGCGCGAAACTTTTATAAGTCGCATCTCTTTGTTTTTACAAACAATGCTAATCTCGTAGTCGAACAACTCTCCTCCGTTTCTCCTGATTTCCTTTCTGTTGCAGTGTTGAATGTAACTTTCGTGCGTGTAGCGCTGAATGGCTGGTGTAGCTGTAAATTCCTCCAAACTTTCGAACTCATAAATGTCGAGGAAAGCTTTGTTGGCATAAACGGTATCCCCTTCGACAGTAACAATACGAATACCAATTGGAGAGTCGGAAATAGTTCTGAAGAAATTAAGTTGCGATGCTAAAAAGTTATTTTCTATTTCCTTCCGTTTTGTAATATCCTGCGAGAAGCCATAAACTCTGTTGTTTTCGACGTCGATTCTGCCAATGGTGTGAACCGAGCGCAAATTACCTTTTGCCGTAATGATTTCGAGCTCTAAATCGAAGGGCTCAGCAAATTGGATAGCACGCTTTATCGCCTGTGATATAATAAGTTGCGATTCGGGCGTATAAAAGCTGATTCCTATATCCAAATCATGTTTAAAGTTTGTATCAACTTCGTAAATGCGGTATACTTCATCTGTCCAGGTAATTCTCAAAGTGTTTGTATCAATTTCCCAACCACCTACTTTGCTTATTGATTCCGTTTCGGCAAGCAGATTTTTGCTCCTTCTCAGCTCCTCCTCTATCAGTTTTGATTTAGTAATGTCTTCGGTTATGGCCAGATTGTAAAGAAAACGACCTTCATTGTCGTAATTGGCGGTTATTGTAAGCGATACCCATATCAGCTCTCCATCTTTTCGGATGTATCGTTTTTCGGTTCTGAATATTGCAATTTCGTTTTTAATAAGTTTCAGCACATTGGACATATCCTTGTAAATATCGTCGGGATGTGTGATTTGTTGGAATGTCATTTGCTGTAACTCACTTTCGGTATATCCTAACATTGCCGAATAGATTGGATTTGCTTTTATGAACTTAAAGTTTTCATCAACCAATGCCATTCCGAAGGGGCCGTTTTCATACAGTTTTTTAAAGCGGATTTCACTTTCTAAAAATTGCTCTTCTTTTTGTTTGCGTTCGGTAATATCAATTGAAAGAATAAAAACGCCTTCTTCGACAGGTTGTATGCTAAGATCGAACCAACCTTTAGTTCCGTCAGGGTAATAAAATTCGTTCTCGAAATGAACAGGCATTCTATTACCATGAAGTACCTCTTCAATTTTTTTGAAAACAAGCGTATTTTCAATGCCCGGCCAAATTTCAATGTAGTTTTTCCCGATCAGTTCGCTGTTTGGTCTTCGGTTTTGTATTTCGGCCGTACGGTTCAGATATACCAATTTCCAGTCGAAATCGATAATCTGACAACCTTCGAGCATTTGATCGAGTGTTTTGCGGTATCGTTCTTCGCTTTTACTGATCAGCGCTGTTGCTTGCTGTTGTTCGGTAATGTCGTTGACAATAGCATAAATAAGTGTTTTATCGCCGATACGTATAGGGTTCGAAAAAATTTCTACATCTCTGATATCGCCATCTGCCCGCCGGGCTTTTGTGAACAAATGTTTCTTCTTCTCAGCTGCTATAGCTTGCGGTTGGGCATTTGTCTGCTCATTACCGGCAAAATTAAAGTCGTATACCTTTTTACTACACATTTCATCATGAGTGAAGCCGTAATAGGCACAGGCCGCCGGATTGGCATCTTCAATTTTAGCAGTGATTGGATTTACAAGAATAATGATGGTGTGATTATCGTTGAAGAGTGTTTTGTAGTGAGTTTCACTTTCGACAAGTTTGGATTTGGCTTGCCTTAAGCTCAGCATGTGATTTTTGATAAAGAAGTATAAATACAGGGAGGTTACAAAAATAAAGAAGACACCTTTGTAAGTTTGATAATTAGTAAAATAGGTCGGGTCCGACACAAATAACTCCGGTATTTTATCAGAAAAGAGAATCCAGATAACTCCAAAAAGGAAATAACTAAGTGTTATTTGGAATTCAAAACTTAGACGTTTCATTGTATCGATTTTTTATAGATTCAACCTAAATGGTATTCGTCAACAAATCTAATACTTTTTACTTAAAAACATTCACTTCAAACGAAATTTTACGATTATATGCAACTTACTGTAGCACAAAAGGAAGTCGAAGATGTCTAATGTCTAATGTCAAAAGTCTAAAGTCGCCAGAGTTTGTGGAACTGATGAATTGTGGAACTGTGGAAGCGTTAATTAGTCCACAACTCAAATCTTCGAATTATGAATTATGCATTGTCAATTATTCATTATTAATTGCCCCAGACTCTCCGAAACTATACTAGCTCCTCCATCCCGAAAGCTTTCGGGACAAATTCTCAAATCTTCAAATCCTCAAACTCCTCTCCTATTTCTTTTCAAACAAATTCTCTGGGTCGTAAGCTACCTGAGCGTTATTATATGTACACAACATGGCGCCGGCGGAGAATGATCCTACATTATAGGGAACAGGCGAACAGGTTCCGGCCAAGATGTTTTTCACACAGATAATTTGATCGTTAATAAATGTTGTTGGAAGTGGTTCGTTGTGACCAGGCATAACGGTATCGAATTCATTGCTGCGTTTCGCCACTTTCTGTAAGCTTTTCAGATACCCTTCCAGCGGAGTACAATCATTCAAAAACAGCCATACAAGCGAATTTGTGTTATCGCCGGCAAATAATATTCTGTTTTTGGTATCCAACAAGCAAATGCTTCCACGTGTATGTCCCGGTACTTCTACTACCTCCAGTTTTCGTTCGCCAAGGTTAAATATATAACCCTCTTTTACGGGCATAAGTACAGGAGGAGCCACTGCTTCGCCCGGCGCTACAGCTTTCTTGCGTTTTTCTTTGTTGTAACTGGCATTGAGCATATTAAAATCGGCCGAATGGGCATGTATCTTCGAAAACTGACTGTTGTTTCCGTTATGATCGCCATGTCCGTGGGTGTTGACAACAATAATCGGTAGTTGTGTCAATGTTTTCACATAAGCTTTTAAATCGCCATAACCATAACCTGTATCGATAAGTAAAGCACTGTCTTTACCCTCCACTAAATAGATATTTACAGGCGTTGCAGCACTTTCAACAATTGTCCACACCCCCTCGGCCACTTTGCTTGCCGTATAACTACCGTTATTGTTCTGCCCGAACGCATGAACTGTTGAAAAACAAAAGAAAACTGCAAAAACAAGTAGTTTTGTCCATTGTGTTTGTTTCATATCCATCATTTACGATTTAATTATATAATATTGTCTACAGTCTACAGTCTCCGGTCTTTGTTGAAACGTTGAATTGTTGAATTGTTGAATCGTTGAACTGCGTAACTGATGAAGCGTTAATTAGTCCAACACTCAGAACTCAAATTTTCAATTCCGAAAGCTTTCGGGACAAATCTTCAAATCTTCAAATCTTCAAATTATGAATTATGAATTATTCATTCTCAATTACTTCATCTAAAAATTTGCGTTCGTACATATATTTTCATCCGGGTCCTCAGCATTGTATTTTACAACAACAATATCAGATTCATTCATTTTTATATCCGACGGATAAATAAACTGACCTGTAAAATATTCATTTTGGGCTGAGAACATATAAATGGCCACAGTCCCTTTCTTGGGAATGAACCACGTGCCGATAATTTCTGCTTTACATTCTATACCGTTTTTATCTAATCTTTTCTCCAGTATGTAATTACTCGAACGTGTATAAACAACAATTACAAATATCCCTAAAATAGCAACAAAGGCAATAAACCGATTTACTTTATTATCAAATACGTTTTTCATTGCTTGTCTCATTGCCTCTTTTCTATTTTATATGTAAATCCGCCAGCTGTTTTATGCATATACCTTACCTGCAAACTGTCATTAATAACAACAGTACTATCAGTTAGTATTTTATAGTTGCTATTATCTGCACTTGAGTATCTAATATAAATTGGAAAACCTTTAGGAATCATTTTTTCACGATTCATTGATAGCATAGCGCTAAACTTTTTATTTTCAACAAAATAATTAAATACCACAGACATGCCCGATTTATCGTATTTAAAAGTATCCACCCTGGCAATTGTTACAACATCGTATTGTTCGACATTTACACGCTTATTGCAACCTGCAACGGTTAAGCAGAGTAAAACTATAAAGAAAAATATTGTAAAATTGATTCTTGTCATTTTATAATAATTATAACCCCTCCCCCTTCGGGTACTCCCCTTAAAAAAGGGGAGATCAATGGTCTGCGAGATTTAGTGCAATAAATAACTGTGTGGAAGCGTAGAACCGTGTAACTAATGAATTGTGTAACTGATAAAGCGTTAATTCGTCCAACACTCAGAACTCAATACTCAGAACTCAAATTTTCAAATCTTCGAATCTTCAAATCTTCGAATTATGAATTATTCATTATTCATTATTCATTATTCATTATTCATTATTTTCCAGTGTTTTACAATTGCTTCCAGTTCTTTTTTAGTAAGATAAGTGACTGCACCGTGTTTAGGACTGCTAAAGTTAGTTGTTTTCATCACACCTTCATTGAAATGGCCAATGTTTTTGAAGTTTACAAAGTCGGTGGTTTCACTGAATCCCATATTACTGGGTCGTTTACCATACACATCGTACATAAGCACATAAATATCTGTACCTATTCGTTTAAAAACATTAGGTGCTTCGGTGGAAACCTTTTCGGGATCTATTCGTCGGGATTCAGCTTTGTAATCCATATTAATTTTATCTGAAACGGCGTGTAACACCTTTGCATCGGAAACATAAAACATTTGGTATTTGTCACCCACTTTCGTAATGTCGCCATCAATTCCGCCTATGTCGGTTATTTTTTGCGGTACTGTTTCCAGTTTGC
>JAYFRI010000234.1:0-6086 GCA_034926015.1 Paludibacter sp.
TTATATTATTTATTGATTAAATTTCCACCAGTCGAAATAGAACAACTCTTTTTCGCCTTTAAAAACTAAATACAAGTCATGTACTCCCTTCATTTTCTTTACAGGCGTAGTAACAGTTCTCCAGAGATCACCTTCGCCGGATGTTTTAATGTCAATTATTGCCAGCAAGGGACCATCAAGTTTATCGGTGTGAATTTCAATTTTACCACCATTCAACGAAGCCACATTGACATCAACCGATGATGCACCACTCATAAAATCAACACCTTGCACTTTAAGATAGTCACCATTGTTGATCGAACTCAGGTGTAATCTGTCAGCTATTTTCTTCCCTTTGTCCCATGATATGTTACGTTCCCATTCGGTAGTTGTTACCGTTTTGAGCCCTTCGCTGTAGGCAATTGTTTCATCTTCGACGCGTCGATAAGGATTCAGTGTACCCAGTTGCGCCGCATTCTTCGACCAGAAAGGATGCTGCTGAATCGTACCATCGGCATTGTATATTAAGTCCTCGAGACATATCGAACGTCTTTCGTAATGTTTGGACATGGTTTGCTTCAGAATAGCATAATTAAAACCGAACACATAGGAATTTCCTTTATATTCGATAATGCCCGGGTGGTTGCCACTGGAGCGCGGGTCGCCCTCCATTATCATCCCTTTGTATTCCCACGGTCCGGTGGGAGAATTACTCATGGCATAACCAATACCTTCCGGGCAACAAGTAGAAGCATAGGACAGATAATAATGTCCGTTACGTTTCCATACCCACGGTCCTTCCTGAAAATTGTCTGGCTTAGTAGCTTCTTTTATAACTTCACCTGAATAAGAAACCATATCCTCGTTTAACTTTACATAATAAAGATGAGGGTTACCCCAGTAAAGATAAGCCTGACCATCATCATCGATAAAAACAGAAGGATCGATATCGTGATTGCTGTTTTTAATGAGCGGTTTACCAATAGGATCTTTGAAAGGACCATAGGGACTATCGGCCACCAACACTCCTATTCCCAGACCATTCGGCACAGGACAATACAAATAAAATTTATTGTTCCGTCTGATACACTGTGCAGCCCAGGCGCCATTGTCAACATTCACCCATTTAAAATCTTTCAGTGTTGCCACCACCCCGCGGTCGGTCCAGTTGACCATGTCGATAGAAGTATAGAGCAACCAATCCTGCATTTTAAATCCGAAGGCATCGTCTTCATCATGTCCTGTAAAAAGAAACACAGTATCGTTATAAACCATTGGAGCCGGATCGGCTGTATATTTGGTTTGAATAATTGGATTTTGTGCATTTACATCAAAAGACAGCTGCATTAAAACTGTAAAAATTGAACCAATGACTAATGCATTATTTTTCATAAAATGATGTTTCAATTTATTATTTTACAGCAAATTAATCGTATAACTAAATGATGTAGGATCGGCAAAAACCTGAAATTTTTCAAGAGGACGCGGTCCGCAACTTGCAGAACCAACCCCAAGCGTTTTTGTTGAGATACAAAACACAGTTGAAGTGCTGGCAGGCAAATCAATTTTATACTCTACCGGATGCATCTGCTCATCGGTATGAGGAAGCGCTGCCACTTGCATCAGTTTTTCATCAGCTTTCACCTGCAACGATGGCATCTCCTTACCACTTAATTTTGCCCAACGTACATCCTCGTGATTGCCGCGTTCCATTGGCTTTTCATATTCATATTGTTCGTTTACACCCAGTTCGTAAACGCCAACTTCGGCAGCGCTTTTACGATCGGAATAATTTTCGAATGGACCACGACCAAAAAACGTCATACGATCGAGCTTTTTATCGAGCAACATACGCACTCCGATTCGTGCCAAATTAAGCCGCAATCCAACAAACTGAATCTGGTTATCAACTTTTATTGAACCATCGCCTTTCACAAGATAAGTGGCGGTGTGGTAAACGCCAAACCCTTCTTTTCCATTGGCTTTGGTTGTTGAAGTAACCTTTACTGATGTTTTGTCAAGTACTTCCACTTTAAAGTCGACCAAAGAATACTGAAGTGCATTTACGCCGAATTTTTGCCATTGCTGATAAGCCCAGTCATCGTCGTTGCGATGCGAGGCACGCCACAAATGCAATTTGGGGGCGCCATCGGCAACCAACAGATTTACTCCGTTTCGGGTCAACTGACTCATAAAACCTGTAGTTTTATCAAAACTCACCGAAAATCCTTTTGCCGAAATAACAGCTGACTGTGGAGTTTGAACAAGTTTCACCGGCTGGGTTACTTCGGCTTCGGCTACTGGAAGTGTGTTGACAGGAAGTTTAAATTGCTCTGTTGCCACTTCAAAACCTTTATCGGCCCAAAGCGTTTTTTCTTTTTGTTTGTACGAAATGCGCAAAAAATATTCGGCTCCCGGTTTTGGATTTTCAATTTTATAAGGAACATTTGCTGAAAAAACATCTTTCGCCCACGTTGGACGCATTCTGATTTGTCCGCTATCAATAATACGCTCACCATTCTCGGATAAGGTCCAGGTAGCTTCAAAACCATTTAAAGTAATAAACTGGTATTTGTTTTTAATTTGAATTCCACCATTAATCGGGTCGGAAAGTTCAGTATCAATCCATTGAAACGCCTTTTTCATTTCCGGATAATGGGGTTTCATCTTATTTCCTTCGGTAGAACGATCGTAGGACACTACCCCTTTATGGATAAAATAACGGTCGTTTGGATTTTCGCCAAAACCACCGCCATAGGCCAAAATCGGATGTTTTGGATCACGTTTGTTCCACAAAGCCTGATCCTGAAACTCCCAGATAGCACCACCTAAAATGCCGGGATGACTATCAAACAGTTTTGAATAATCGTCCAGAGAACCCATGGAGTTGAACATGGCATGTATAAACTCGCAAATATAGAATGGTTTGGTCATTCCCCAGTTTTTGGCCATATCGGCATAATCGGCAGCTGTTCCGTACATGCGTCCTTCGAAATCAGATGGATTTCTGCTTCCGATACCAAATCGTTCGTAATGTACAAAACGGGTTGAATCAATTGTTTTTACCGCATGCATGGCAGCTTTCAGGTTAGTGCTTATGCCACCACCTTCGTTGCCAAGCGACCAAATGATTACTGAAGGATGATTTTTAAAGTTTTCGGTGTTTGCCACATTGCGGTCAACAATAGCAGCTTTAATTGTTGGCTCTTCGTCAAAGTAATAGTCATACCCATGATATTCCATATTGGCTTCGGCCACCAACCAAATTCCCCATTCGTCGCACAACTCGTACCAGCGTGGATCGTTGGAATAATGACTTGTACGCACGTGATTACAATTTCCCTGTTTGATCACTTCCAAATCACGGATCATTTGTGCCTCGGTAATGGCATGACCTACGTCCGACCAATGTTCGTGGCGGTTTACACCTTTTAGTTTAATAGGTACACCGTTTACTTTAAAAACCCGTCCATCGATTTCCAGTTTACGGAAACCAACTTTCGAAGACAATATTTCGCCTTCTGAATTTGTAAGCACCACAGTATAAAGATGTGGCGTTTCGGCAGTCCATTTCAATGGATTCGTTACCTGAATTTTTACATTTAAGGCTTCTTCCTGATTCGATTTCAACAATTTACCAGTGGTACTTCCTTTGGCTATTTCTTTACCTTGCTGATCGTAAAGTGTAGCTGTAAATGTTTGGGCTTTGGCTGTTTTATCGCTATAATTTTTAATTTTTGCCGTAACATTCAGTGTTGCATCTTTGTAATCTTTATCCAAATCTGTTTTTATAAAAAAGTCACGCATATGTACCTGAGGAGCACTCCAAAGCGTTACATTTCGGAAAATTCCGTGCAGACGCCACATGTCCTGATCCTCAAGCCAGGTACCCGAACTGTATTGATACACCTCAACAGCGATCATATTTTTTCCGGGCTTCAGGTAATTGGTAAGATCAAAGTCAGCAGCATTACGGCTGTTTACACTGAAACCAACTTTCTGACCATTTACCCATAAAAAGAAAGCACAGTCTACTCCATCGAAGGTTATAAAGTTACGACGTCCCATCCATTCGGCCGGAAAATTAAACTCTCTGCGGTAACTTCCCACAGGGTTTCGTTCAGTATAAGCTGTGTACCATTTTTCAGGCTCACTCATTACCCGCGGAAAATCTTTTTTGATTGTATAACCTAAGTTCCGGTAAAAAGGCGTTCCGTATCCGTGAACTTCCCAGTTGGAAGGTACCGGAATTTCTTTCCAGGCCGAAACATCATAATCTGTTTTATAAAAATCGACGGGACGTTGTCCGGGGGTTGGCACCCAATTGAATTTCCATGCCCCGTTGAGACTTTGGCAAAGCGACGAAGCATGCCGTTTGGCAACCAAGGCCTCCTGCAAATTAGCATAAGGCATCAAAGTGGCATGATAGGGTTCTTTGTTGATCCCAAGCATTTCGGGATTTTCTATTTCAGCCGGAACAGGAGCTCCTTTTAAAGGCTGAGCGCCCACCTGAGCTGTTGATAATAGAAAAAACAAAATGAATATTAAGAAATTGACTTTTTTCATTGATAATAAATTTATTGGTTCTATATTTTTGGTTCTGTCCGGTAATTATTTAATCACTATTCTTTTTGTTTTCAAATCTTTATCATCGGAGCTGTTTCCGTAGTACACATCGTACTCGCCGGGAGTTACAAGCATTTTACGCTGTGCCCAATCATAGAATTCGAAAGCCGAAGGCGTTAACTCAATGCTGGCCTGCACTGTTTTACCAGCAGCCAGTTCCACCCGCTGAAATCCACGCAAAGTTTTGACAGGTCCTTCAATATCATTCACCTTTTTCACATATACTTGTACCACTTCGGTGCCTGACATTTTTCCTGTATTTGAAACAGGAATTGTCATCTTCAACGACTCATTCGTTCTGATTTTTGTTTTATTCAACCTGGCATTGCCAATTACAAATGAGGTATAATTTAATCCGTAACCAAAATGGAACAGCGGTTTTTCGGTCATAAATCTATAGGTACGACCTTTCATATTATAATCTTCGAAATCGGGCAATTGATTTACATTTTTGTAAAATGTTACCGGAAGTTTACCTGAAGGATTGTAATCGCCGAACAATACGTTGGCAACGGCAGTTCCTCCGGCTTGTCCGGGATACCATGCCTGCAAAATGGCATCGCACGATTCGAGTTCAGGTACCAAAGCCATTGCCGATCCTGAAAAATTGACAAAAACTATTTTTTTACCCGCCTTTTTCAATTCTTGTAACATGCGGCGTTGAATGGTTGGAAGCTCGATATCGGTACGGTCTCCACCTTTAAAACCCTGAATTTGAACCGGCATTTCTTCTCCTTCGAGCGAGGGCGCTATACCACCGGCAAAAATCACTATATCGGCATCCTTTACTTTCGCAATTGACGAAGCAATATCAAACGGAACAATAGCTCCTAAATCGAAATTTAAAACAGCATCAGAGTCACCTTGCGAAAAGGCAATTTCGATTTCGTATGATTTTCCTGCTTCTGCTTTAAGTGTATATACATTGGTAGGGTTCGATGCAAATACGTGACGCACTACCAACTCGCCATTTATCTTCAGCGTAGTCCTTCCGTTTACCTGAAACTGAAATGCAACGTCGCCCGTTACGGTTGGTTGAAAAACAGTTTTGTATTGTGCCGAAAAATTCCGGATATTCACTCCTGCTGCGAAAGCTGTTGCGCCCATAGTGGTCAGTTGCAACGGAGTATTAATTATTTGTGTTGCAACAGGTTCACCTTCGGCAACACGTGTATTCCAATACTTTGCAACAAAACCTTTTTTACCATCCATGCTGCATTCTTGAAAAAGACTGCTGATAGTCGTTTCGGCAGTTCGGTCGCATCCAAAATCATAGATAATGTCATTACCAAGTCGTTGGCGCAATGCGTCCAAAACCGTTATCGTGCGTCCGGGGAAACCATTATAATTACCCCATTGCATCACCGAATCGTTGGCATTGGGTCCCATGACGGCAATTTTCATTTGTTTATTCAATGGCAAAATATTGTTTTTATTCTGAAGCAATACCAGACTTTCCTCTGTCATGCGCAGGGCCAAGG
>JAYFRI010000072.1:0-3428 GCA_034926015.1 Paludibacter sp.
AATTGCTTCTTCCCGATTATGAAACGGTGAAGAAAGCATTACGGGTACGTACCCTGCGCTATTATACCGAGACGGGAAAAGACAGTCTGCAAATGACCCTCGATACTTACGCCTGGTATGCCGAAGGAGTACGGTATCCTGTATTCGAGAGCATTAAAACAAACCTGATAAAAAAGGCAGCAAAACAAGGAGAGCAGGCGCAGGATACAACGGTATTCACCACTTCATTTTACTACTCGCCCCTCAAGCAAATATCGCAGGTGCAGACCGACTCTTTACCCAAGGAAACCGATGAACCTACCGGAGCGGCTGCCGTATTTACCGAAGCACAGTACATGCCCAACCCTGTGGAAAGCGCTTTAAATATCAATTATAAACTTACGCGTCCCGCTCAGGTATGGTTTACTGTACACAGCGCCCTGGGCGTCCCGGTTCGTCAGACTTCCCCACAGCATCTTCCTGAAGGTAGAAATAATATCTCCATCGACATGAGCTCTCTGCTTATAGGCATGTATACTCTGTATGTGCATGTGGACGATATGGTGCTAAATAAAGTGGTGATGAAGAAATAAATATTAATAGTTAAAAATACAATCTGTAATATGAAACAATTAGTTCTATGTGCTTTTTTATTGCTTTCAATGCAAACATATTCTATAAATAGCAATAATATTGACAATATATTAGATAAATTCATTGGTAACAAACAAGTAAAATCTCCAGAAGTTTATTCTTTTGAAAAATATGGAGCTTATCCTGTTAATATGTCTGTTGGGATTCCAGACATATCTATCCCAATATATACAATAGAAACTGGTAAGTTAAAGTTCCCAATATCATTATCGTATCATTTAAGTGGAATTAAAGTGGATGAGATTTCAAGTTGGGTAGGACTTGGCTGGACACTTAATGCAGGGGGGATGATTAGTCGTAACACTTTAGGTCTCCCTGATGAAGTTTCATTTCTTAAGATGGACTTTACTTATCAACTAAAAAACTATAATGGGACTGTCATAAATGGAGTAGGTCCAATACAAGAAAGTGAGTTTGATATGTACCCAGGAACCACGTATAATTTTTATAACATGAAATGGTATCTTGAATACTTAGAAAATGGTACGGATGATGGACAATCGGACATTTATAACTATAGTACAAATGATATTTCAGGAACATTTATGTATAATCTAAATAGAGAATTGATACAAGTTCCACTAAGCGATAATAAAATAATAAGGAGCGCAAATAATACTTTTGAAATTATTAGTGATAATGGAACAAGATATGTCTACAAAGATTTTGAATATAGAACCCTAAGAAAATCTGTGGGGGAACATATATCTGCGTGGTTAATTACAGATATAATATCATCTGATCTTGTGGATACTATTAGATTTAATTATACAGACCCAACCACTTATTATGAAGAAATCTGTTCTACAACGCTCAGCGATGGTTGTAAAGTGTTGAGTAATGGTGTTGTCTATAATGACTATTATGACGATACCGATAATCAAAAAAATTATAGTACCTATTATACAAAAGAAAGATTACTAAGCTCAATAGAATTCAGGGGAGGAACTATAAAGTTTAATATTTCTGCTAGGAAAGATAAAAGACAATATAAATTAGAAGATATTGTAATAAAAAATAGAAATGGCACATTGATCAGTAGAGTTTCCTTTGAATATGATTACTTTGGAGGGAGAACAAGTACCTCAAAATTCGACAAAAGATTAAAACTAAATAGAGTGTTGTTTTGGGGCAATGGTAATGTAAATCCAAAGTTTTACTCTTTTACCTACAATAGTAATTGCTTGCCAAATTATTATGACCCGTCATTAGACTACTACAGTTCAATAAATAGTGGGTATTATGCGCAAGATTTTTGGGGATATTATAATGGAGATATCGGTGTCGGTAATAAAAACCTAGTTGGAAAGGTTCCTTCTCAGTCGATATTGTATGACTTTAATATGGTAGCTAACAGAAATCCATCTGAAACATATATGAAAAGTTGTTCCTTAGAAAGAATCGATTATCCTACCGGAGGCTTTACTGTTTTTGAAACTGAAGCGAACAGAGTTAACAATGAAATATATGGAGGTTTACGTATAAAAAAAATAATTGCAAAACTAAATGACAATGATATTGCAAGTACTCAAACTTACACATATGAAGATCCCCAAGTTCTTTTCAATCCAGATATAAGTAAATATGTTGCGCCAATGCCACTGAAACTTTTAACACTCAAACAAACTGATACAGAACTAGGTTTGACAGTAAATAATTATTCTCCTAGAAACTACTATTTGGAAGAGCCAGTTGCAGGGGTTAGAAGTTACATGGGAAGCTCAGTGGTTTATAAAAAAGTAATTAAGGATGATAGTAACATTAGCGGTAAAAATGGTAAAGTAATTTATACTTTTCAAGATGCAGCAACCTTTCGGTTTATGAGTTTATTGCTTTATGGTGTTGATCCCGGGAAAGAGTATTATGATAAACCCAATGATTGGATGATGGGGAAGGTGTTGACAGAAGAGTACTTTGAATATGGAGTTACTAACCCTGTAAAAAGGATAGAATATCAATACGTATCGTACCAGCAAAAGTATAATGACAATAATGAAATACCCATTGGCAAATCTGCAAGAAAAAGAATTAATATGCTACATAGTAATATATACTTATGTCCTGATTGTTGGACTTTAGGAACAAATTTGTTAGGAGCAGAAGAATTTGAAGATGGAAAATCGTTTTATGAGTGTACATGGACTTACACTAATACGGGTATTCAAAAATTGAAGAAGTTGATTGAATCAACCCTAGATAAGGAGACTAATCAATATATTACAAATACTACCGATTATGTTTACGGGAATGCGAATCTGACAGCTAATAAGAACTATATTCTGACAGAGAAAATAACTTATAATAGTAATAATAATTTGTCTAAAGAAACATATAGTTATCCATTTAATTACACAATAGAACCTTACAAAGAAATGACTTTGAAAAATATCTTATCTCAAACAGTTTCCACAACCGAACAAACAGGTAATGATTATAAAGTTCAAAAAAATAATTTCATAAAAATTGACTCTGCGTATTTAATAGATAATATTGAATTCGGAATTAATGGAAATTTAGAAAAACGCATCCAATATCATAATTATACTGGTTATGGTACCCCATTATATATTGCCAGAGATAATGTGGATAAAGTTGTATATTTATGGAGCTACCAGGGTCAATATCTAATTGCAGAAATCAAAAATGCCACATTGAGTGATGTTGAGACTGCCGTTAGAAATGTCTTTTCGTTAACAAGTATCGATGACTTATCTACATTATCTACTCCAAACGAAAATAAACTACAAAATGGAAGTTTGCAGAATGCTTTGCCAAATGCTTTAGTGACCACTTAC
>JAYFRI010000073.1:0-3076 GCA_034926015.1 Paludibacter sp.
TGGCCTTTCATTAAATTTCATCAAAACGGGAGATCATCCTCAGCAGGTGGAGGAGCTTGCATGTCAGCCGGTGGGGCTGCAACAGTTGAAGCATTTACTTCTCCGTGTGTTTCAGGTTTTTTCCCTAATAATTGAATTGTCTCTGCAACAATTTCAGTTGTGTAACGCTTAATTCCATCCTTTTCGTACGAGCGGGTTTGGATTTTTCCTTCTACATAAATCTGTGTACCTTTACGGATATACTTCTCGGCCAATGTTGCCAATCCGCGCCAAGCCACAATATTATGCCATTCAGTACGCTCAGGCACCTGAGTGCCATTAGTCAGCGTAATTGCCCTTTCGGTTGTTGCTATTGTAAAATTAGCCACAGCCACATCTTTTTCTAAATAGCGAACTTCAGGATCTTTCCCAACGTTGCCAACTAAAATAGCTTTGTTTACAGACATTCATTCAAGATTTTAAGATTAATACTTGAAAATATTTGGCTGTAAAAATAAAGTTATTTTCAGAAAACAACAAATTTTTATCAATTTATTTAATGCATTGATGAAAATTTTTATTACAAGCTCAAATCACTAATGCTCAAAGCTGTACTTCCCTTTACATTTGCCGAAATACGCACCGCGCCAGGCACCAGCGAAAGGCCTGTAACTGTTACCGAATTGAGCGCTCCCTGTAATGAAACACCGTCATAAACCGCATAATTAGTTAACATTTTATTGGCTTCAGCTTTCATTTTATCCAAATCCTCTTTCACCGAATAGGTAAGATAGGGTGTTAATTTATTAAGAATTACACCATGCAGCAACCAATTGGCCGATTTCAACAAAGCATTCTTTGTTTTCAGATCGAACTCAGGCTGTTGAATTTCAACTGCTGTTTTGTCAGGATTGTACACCATATTTCCGGTAAAATAAATCCGTCCTTTGACCGAACCTTTTACATCAGCCACAAAAACAGCCCTGCCTTCGCTTCCGAAAATTGATAAATCGGTAATTGTGATTGATTTTTTTCCTTCTGTAAAAGTCTTGTTCAGCAACTGCGCTTTTGCCATTTCTGAAATTTTTTCAAAGGTAGCATCAGCGGCAATGTTCACATTAAACTGCTGAGGAGGACGCTGTACATATTTAAAAGCCGGCATAGCTGTAGTTGGATTTGCGGCCGGTTTTGCGCCCATGAACGATTCGATTTGAGCATAAAGGGATACCACCATATTCAGGTTCGTGCCAATCGTTGAGAATGGCGATACATATATATCTTTAGGCGTAATACGCACCCAAAGGTTATTTTCTTCGCTCACCTGAACCGGTTTTTGCACTTCGGTCCATGCCATGGCAAGGTATTTTTTCAGATCCACCATCTGACTCAATGCCAAATCTATTTGGTCAGTAATTACCTTTTCGCTTTTCGAAAGCGCTATGTTGGCAATCGGAGTCACTGGAACAGTAATGCCAATGAGGTTGATTTTAGGAGTTTCTATCCATTGAAAACCCGACGATGTTGTTTTGGCGGTCAATTTCCAGTTTTTATCTATACCAATTGTGGTTTTGTAGCTAAGCGCTATACTTCCATTTGCCTCGTAATGATCACTTACTGTAAAGCCAAACTTTTCGACCTTCCACGCAAAACGCGACCACACTTTGAGAGGCACCTTGTACTCAATAACATTATTATTAACGGTAAACGAAAAGTTTTGTGCTTTCCATATTTTCACGCTCAAATCCTGATTATTAAGGTTATTGCCTTCGAAAATCAGACCATTCATTTTTTTATTAACTGCTGCTTCCAATTTCTTCAGATCAACAGAGATCTGCAAAGGAAACTCCGACATTGCAGGAGCAATCGTAGAAGGGAGATACGATTCCTTTGGTTTTTCTATCTGTGTTGATGTTTTACAAGAGCTAATCAACAAGATTATGGCCAAAAGTAAAAGAATAATTTTATTAGTTCTCATATTATATATTTTCGATATTCAATTAAATTGCAAAATTAACAACAATTTTCGGGAACAAAGCCGATACAAACAAAAAAGGTGAATTAATTCACCTTTTTTATTCTCAGTTCACTTTCTCGTCGAGCAATGCAAGATCTATAACCTCCATTATATCCGAAACATAATGAAATTTAAGACCTTTCAGATATACCGGCTTAATTTCGTCTATATCTTTTTGATTGTCGTTGCAAAGTATTATGTCGGTAATTCCGGCTCTTTTTGCAGCAAGAATTTTCTCTTTAATCCCACCTACAGGAAGCACTTTTCCGCGCAGCGTGATTTCACCCGTCATGGCAAGATTTTTACGCACTTTTCTTTTTGTGAATGCAGATGCCAGGGCTGTTACCATCGTAACTCCTGCTGATGGACCATCTTTTGGGATGGCTCCTTCGGGCACGTGAACATGCACATTCCATTCATCGAAAAGCAGTGGATCAATCTCCAGCTTTTCAGCATGCGATTTTATGTATTCCAATGCCAACATGGCAGATTCCTTCATCACATCGCCCAGATTTCCTGTCAGCGTCAGTCGTGGCGATTTGCTTTTGCTCAGACTTGACTCTACGAATAAAATTTCGCCACCCACCTGTGTCCATGCAAGCCCGGTGACCACTCCGGCATAATCATTCCCCTGATATTTATCACGGCTATATCGCGGCACGCCAAGGTATTTTTTTATGTCGTCCAATGTCAATTCCACATTATATTCTTCATTGGTTGCCACCAGTTTCGCTATTTTCCGCATCAACGCAGCGACCTGACGATTCAGCTCACGCACACCCGACTCGCGGGTATAAGATTCAATCATATGCTGCAACACAGCTTTTGACAACAACACCTGATCAGGTTTTAAACCATGATTTTCAATTTCTTTTGGCACCAAATGTTTACGGGCAATTTCCACCTTTTCCTCCTGAGTGTATCCACTTACTTCTATCAATTCCATACGGTCGAGCAAAGGGCGGGGAATTGTGTTCAGATTATTTGCTGTTGCAATGAACATCACTTTCGATAAATCGAAATCAACATCCAGATAATTATCGTGAAAAGCAGTATTTTGCTCCGGATCAAGCACTTCCAGCA
>JAYFRI010000345.1:0-2850 GCA_034926015.1 Paludibacter sp.
AATACATACGCCGCTCAACGAGTTACATATGTCATCGAAAGTCGATACAATGATCTTTCTTTCCCGTTAAGAACGATACTGTAAGCAACGCAAATGCATCCTGCAAAATCTGCACCCCGTCTGAACCAAAGTCGCACAAAACCGGTTCTGGTTCCGAATCTACTTAAAATAGGCACAATGCATCAGCTTCCCGAAAAAGCGGAATCGCTGTACACCCGATGCCTATCTCTTATTAAACAATAATTTATTCAATAACTTTGAATATTATGAATAACAGACAAACAGCCATTTACGCAATGGTTCGCCGTTTGGTTGCATTTATTAAAGCCAATCTTGCGGCATTCGCTTCATTCCCTTTGATCAATTCTTTACTGACATCCCTCGAAAATGCACTGACACAAATTGATGCGCTCAAGGAAATACAGGGCACTACTATTACCGGTATAAAAATTAAAAAGGACACATTACGCGCCAATGCCATCCAAAAAGCACTGGAAATGATAAGCGCTTTGCTCTTATATGCCAAAATTTCGGGAAATGAAATCCTCGCCGATGAGATTGATTATACCGAAACCGATCTTTCAAGAGGTTCGGACAATAAGCTGGAGATCGACTTATCTGTTGTGATTAAAAACACGCAGCTTTATCTGGCTCAACTTGCCGACTATGGGGTCACTCCCGAAAAAGCAGCCGCTTTTAAAGAAGCCTTCGATGCCTTCAAAGCTACAATAGGTTCGCCAAAGGATGGAGCTATTGCCCGCAAACAAGCCACCGAACAACTGGATGTAGTGTACGAAGACCTGATGAAAACAGTCGGGAAAATAGATCTTGTTGTCGAGACTTTACGCTTCAGCAATCCCCCACTCTACGCAAGCTATACCGACAATCGCCGGATCGATACCCACAGCGGGTCGCTCACGGTAAAGGTAAAAGTAATCGACCAGCTCACAGGTACCGGAGTTGAAAACGTAAAAGTAAGCTTCATGCTCGACGGCGTTGTGAAATTCGAAAAAACAACAGCTGCCGGTGGCGGACTCAGCATCAAATCGCTCGGCGAAGGAAACTACACTGTTACTTTTTCGAAAATAAGCTACGCCACCCAAACGCTCAACGTCAGCATCACTGGCGACGCCCTCAACACCATCGACGTAACGCTGGTAAAACTGAATAGTTGAACTGTATTTAGTCTACGGTCCACAGTCCCCGGTCTCCAGACGTTAGATTGTTGAATCGTAGAATTGTTGAACTGCCTATAGTTTCCGGACTTTAGACTTTAGACTTTAGACTTATAACCCGATTGATCGGATGACTTTGAGTCATCCGATCAATTATCGGCAGACGTTGAATCGTTGAACTGCCTATCGGTTCCGGACTTTAGACTTTTGACATTAGACCTTAGACTACCTACGCCTGTGCCTTTGGTCTTTTGACATTAGACTTCAGACATTAGACATTAGACTTTAATCATTCTAAAAACATATAATCATGAAATTTAATACAGCTGTATTTTATGATATCGAAAACCTGATCGGGGGTTATAGCCTTACAAATGTAGAGTTGCTCAACCATCTCTCGCTCAAACTCATTGCCGAACAAATAAAACAGTCGGGCATTGGAGAAATAGCCATTCATCGCGCCTATGCCGACTGGAGCCTGCCGCGGCTGAGCCAACTCAAACAGGACATAGTGGAACTGGGCATCACACCTGTACATATCTTCGGTTTCGGCAGAGGCATTACACGCAATGCATCGGACATTCACCTTGCCATCGACACCATCGAGGCAGCCATCACCAAACCCGACATCGAAATTTTCGTCATCGTTTCGGGCGACGGAGGCTTTTCGTCGCTCGCAAGCAAACTGCACGAATACGGAAAAACAGTGATAGGATGCGGATACCGTAAAAACGTAAATAAAGTGTACGAGAGCATCGCCGATGACTTTATATGGCTCAACGAAAATGGACTGCCCGAGCTAAACCCCAACGCTCCCACCGACGATCAACATAACCGAAACGGTTATTTTATTGCCTACAGCCGCAAGTACAGCCCTCTAAAAGAAAACTCCGAGGCCACTGTCAAAAAAGTATCGCAGGAGATCATCGATTTTCTCATCACCAATCCCTATACCTATAGCAAGCTCAACGAAATGGGAATCAATGTCTCTGTGTTTATGGAGCTGCTCAAATACCGCGTGCCCGACTTCAACCAAAAAGAAATGGGCTTCGCCCGCAGCATCGACTTCATAAAAGCAGCTGTAAAACATTCACTGATGAAAATTATTGTCAAAAATGGATGCGACTTCAGGCTCGCTATGAAAAACAACAGCATTTACGGATACACCGATGCCGAAAACAACAGCACCGACGAACATACGGTGGACAATTATCGCCACATCCTATCCGAAGGAAGCCCCTCCTTCCGTCAGTTCGACAAACAAATAATAAAAACTATCTCCGATTACCTCTGTAAACACCCACTCAGGTACCGGAATTCGACCCCCGAAGAACTGGAACGAAAACTGAGCGAAAAACTTGACATCGACACCCTCGAAACAATAAAGACAGTGAGTACGCTCATGGCAGCCGATTGTTTCGAAACCAAACAGCATACAAATCTACTCGCACAGAAAATTAATTTTATACCAATCAACACCGATCAAACCTTTGCGATGCTCGAAAAAGCAATGGCAAACAAAATCAGAACACAACTGAAAATCCAAGATTTCAATATCATGGATGGTATATACAAATAAGCCAATTCATCGAAATTGTGAAATCGTGGAATTGTATATAGTCTACAGTCCCCGGTCTACAGTCTCCGGACGTTAGATTGTTGAATCGTTGAACTG
>JAYFRI010000357.1:0-2360 GCA_034926015.1 Paludibacter sp.
CAAATCATCAAATCATCGAATCATCAAATCATCGAATCATCAAATTTTCAACTGCCCCCATCATCATATCCTGTTTTCGTGCCATTTCCCTTTTTGTAAAAACCAGTAGCCCAAACCGCCAATAAATGACCAGTAAATAAATTCGGAGAACCAAACGACAGCAACGGATTGAGGGTATAGAATGGCGGTGAAATATACATACGAAATATAGAAAATCAAAGTTACCATTTCTATATAAAATGCCGTTTTTGCGCTTCCGGTGCCCGATACTGCATTGACAACTACGTTGGCGACAGCATAAAATATGACGGCTATCGATACTACTCTTATCACAGGAACTGAGGCCAGTATCAGCGAGTCATCGTCCGTGTAAATATGAGCAAAAAGTTCAGGGAAAATAAAAGTGAAAATGATCAGAGGTGCTACAAATAAGATAGCAATCCGTATGATCTTGTTCACGGTACTCATCACTTCTTCTTTGAGTCCGGAGCCTATCATGTTGCTTACCAGTGTCCCTGCTGTAGTCGAAAGGGCTGATGCCGGAATCATCAATAAGATGTACATACTTCTACCGATATTGGTTACTGCCAATGGGCGTTCGCCCATACGTTCGATAAAAATAAAGAATAAAAACCAGGTGGAAATAGAAATCAGAAACTGAAACATAATGAAAATGGACAGGTTCAGAATCTGTCCTACCGTTTTGAAGTCAACGCGCAGGCTGCTGAACAACCCGTATTTTTTCATGTCAGTATAAATGAATGTATGGAGGATAAGGTAACCAAGCGTAGCTGCTTCGGCGATCACCGATGCTATGGCTGCTCCTGCAATTCCCAATTCAGGGAAACCAAACTTTCCGAAAATGAGCAGATAATCGAATATAATATTGGTGAGGGCGGTAATGATGGCCGAAGTGGTGAGGATGCTGGTGTCGGTTATTCCTACGTAAAAGCTTCGGAAAACTACATTGAGAAAAATGAAAAAGTAGCCATAAATACGCCAGTCCAGGTATTCCATGGTGGCCGCATAAATCTGGTCGGAACTCACCAACAATTTCATTAAATGTGGTATGCCGAGTGCAGATACCACAAATAAAAAAAGAGCAAACGTTCCATTGAAAATGAGGCTATTGTTGAAGATCGGACCGATTTGCTTGTAGTTTGCTTCGCCATTTCGGCGTCCGATAAGGATTTGAGCGCCCTGACTAAAACCAAACCCCACCATATAAATAGCAAAATAAAAAACACCAGCAATGGCCGAAGCTCCCAGGGCTACTTCGCTTACCCGACCCAGGAAAGCTGTGTCGGTGACGTTAATAATGTTCTGAGCCAGAAGGGTCAGAATAATCGGATAAGTTATGTTAAGGATGTTTTTGGTTGAGTTCACAAGTGCAAGGTTTGATGAATGTAATGTAACATCAGAAAATGTAATGTTGTTTTGCAAAGGTAAGAAAGATTTTTTCGTTATTAAAATTACTATTTGCGCTGTTTGGATGAAGGTACATGGTGTTTCCTTCGCAACTAAAACGATTGTAGGTTCAGTTATTTCCCGAATTGGTACTATATTTGTAAAATCTAAACGAATCCACAAAAACTCATCTGTATGAAAAAGATACTTTTCATTTCTTTAATAACACTTATTATCGTTTCGGGCATTCTATTGGCTCAGGTAAACAATAAAATCACAATAGATAATCGTTGGAAAACGGTTGAAGAACTGGCTGAAAAACAATTGCCTGAATCAGCGCTCAAAGAAGTGAACGAAATACTTGCGCAGGCTCAGAAAGAAAAAAACAGCGGACAAATTATAAAAGCGATGCTGTACAAAATGCGTTTTACGCTGGACAAAGCACCTGAAAAAGCGCCTGAGCTTATTCATGAATTTGAAATGTTTGCCGAAAGAAGTGCCGACCCTGCCGAAAAAGCGTTGTTGCACTCGATGACGGCCGAGTTGTATGCCCGTCACTACCAAAGCGACCAATGGACCATTAACCGTCGTACTCAAATCACCGGTTTTGTGCCAGATGATATAAAGGAATGGTCGAAAAATATCTATTTCGATAAAATTAGCGCTTTGCTGGATCGCTCGCTCGAAAATATAGAAGTGTTGCAAAAAACCGATGTGCTTCAATTCGATGTGCTGATCGAAAAAGGTGAAGATAGCCGCACGCTACAACCAACGCTCTTCGATTTTCTGGCTCATCGCAAAATTGAGATGCTGACAGGAATTACGGAAGCTACCGACTTGAAAAATCCTTTACATTCGAACAGTTATTTTGTTCCGTTCAATGATTTTGTTGCGTTGAGGTTAGATACAATATATAGTGTGTCCATCGAAAATCAGGTGTTGAAAACCTATCA
>JAYFRI010000309.1:0-9216 GCA_034926015.1 Paludibacter sp.
GTCCCCGGTCTCCAGACGTTAGATTGTTGAATCGTAGAATTGTTGAACTGCCTATAGTTTCCGGACTTTTGACTTTTGACTTTAGACTTTATTACCCGATTGATCGGATGACTTCGAGTCATCCGATCAGTTCTTCACAAAGTTAGGAGCAAACACAAGTCGGGGCGCGACTCAAAGTCGCACTCCAACATAGACATTAGACTTTATTACCCAATTGAATCGTTGAACTGTCGGAAGTCCACAGTCCCCAGTCTCCGGATGTTGAATCGATGAATAACTAATGAATGGAGGCATCGCCTAACTCAGAACTTAAAACTCCACCAACTCCTCAAATCCTCAAATCTTCAAATCCTCAAATTAATTTCAGAACGCGAAACCCGGAACCCGAAACCGCTCTATGTAGGGCAGTATTTTCGGAAATAACAAGAAGAATGGATAAAAAAAATTCTTTTTCAACACATTAACATAAAATATTTATTTTGTGTTATTAAAAATTTGGTAATAAACTAAACTAATTGATTATATTTGCAGGAAATATTCCGACTGTAGAGCTGCAGTCTTATTATAAACTAAATTAAATTTCTAAAACATGGAAGAATTAGTAAAAAAAATTACAGCAGAATTTGATGCATTTGCAACAGATGCAAAATTACAGGTTGAAAAAAACAACAAGGCAGCAGGTACACGTGCCCGCAAGAGTTCTCTTGATTTGGAAAAATTATTGAAAGAATTCAGAAAAGTTTCTGTTGAGGCTTCAAAAAAGTAATCATCTTTTTTCTTTCTCTTATTAAGAAAGGCTCTCCCTCTTCAACGATGGAGAGTTTTTTTGTGGTATAAGACGCTTGCACATGACTCCTGTCGGTAGCATACTGCATCGCCCCGCCCCTGTTACCTGCACACATGTCAATCCCGGCACTTACAGCATTGCCACCGGCAAGCACTCAGTGGTTACAATCGTATTTAAGCTCTTTTTTGTTGATGGTTTTTGTTTTTTGCACTTCATGTTTCAGGTCGCAACCGCTGCAGCCGTCGCATCCCGAGCTTGCCTTGTCCTTCGTTCGCAAGCTCCTCACCACCGAATACACAACGTAAACAATGGCAGCAAAAATAATGATATAAACTAAAATCTCCTGTATCATAAAACTTAAATGTTGAACCGTTGAAATGTCTATAGTCTATAGTCTACAGTCTCCGGTCTACAGACTTTTGACCTTTGACTTTAGACCTTAGACTTTTGTCTTTTGACTTTAGACCTTTGACTTTAGACTTCAGACAAAAACCTTTGCCTTTGCCTGCGCCTTTGCCTTCTGTCACCCGGAACTAAATTAAAACATACTTCCCACCTGATAAGTAACAAAAGCCACTATCCAGGCAATCACCGTAGTATACACCATTGTAAAAATTGCCCATCCCCAGTTAGCTTCCTTCTTAATGGCAGCAATCACCGCCACACAGGGGAAATAAATAAGGATAAAAAGCATGAACCCGAAACTTACCAAAGGCGTAAATACAGTTTGCCCTTTTAAAACACCGCTATTGTGTTTTTGTTCTTTTATATTGTTTTGCAAAGTAGAAGAGTTCTCGTCGGCTTCCATATCGGCGTGATAAAGAATACCCATGGTGCTCACCACTATTTCTTTGGCGGCCAGTCCGGTGATAATGCTCACGCCCATTTTCCAGTCATAGCCCAACGGACTGATGAGGGGCTCTATGGCATGTCCCATTTGTCCGATGTATGATTTTTCCTGACGCTCCGACTCTTTGCTGATGCTGAGCGAAGCTATCATTTCCGATTTCTTCTCCGGACTTATTCCGGCATTCGCCTCCACACTTGCCATCTGTGCATCATAGTCGGCCGAATACTCCACATTGCGGGGGAAATATCCAAGCGCCCATATCAGAATAGAAGCAAACAGAATCACTGTTCCCATTTTCCGAAGATATTGCTCCCCCTTGTGCCACATATGAATGGATGTATTGCGGAGCGTGGGCTTGCGGTAAGGCGGTAGCTCCATTACAAAAGGAACTTCCTTCTTGGCAAAAGCAATTTTTTTCATCACCAATGCCGTGACAACAGCCAACAAAATGCCTGAAAAATAAATAGTGAACAACACAAGCCCCTGATAATCGGGGAAAATAGCCGAAATAAGCAACACATACACCGGCAAACGCGCACTGCACGACATAAACGGAGTGATGATCATTGTCAGGATGCGGTCTTTTTTGTTGTCGAGCGTACGGGTGGCCATGATAGCCGGCACATTACAGCCGAAACCCATCACGAGCGGAATAAAGGATTTTCCGTGCAAGCCTATTTTGTGCATCAGCTTGTCCATAATAAACGAAGCCCGGGCCATATACCCGGTATCCTCCATCAGCGAAATGAAAAAGAACAGGATAAGGATATTGGGCAAAAAGATAATGACACCGCCGCAACCGCCAATGATGCCCTGCACAATTAAATCACGCAGCGGACCCTCGGGCATAACACCCTGCGTCCAGTTACTCAACGCTCCTACTCCTGCATCGATCCAATCCATTGGATAACTACCAAGGGAAAAAGTAGCCTGAAACATAGCCCACATAAAAAACAGGAAGATGGGAAAACCCCAGAAACGATGCGTCAGAATGTCATCGAGCTGCCGCTTGGTGATGCGCTTGTCCACTTTAGGTTCCTTGTAAGTTTCCTTCAGTGCACCATCGATAAATCCGTATTTAGCATCGGTAATAATTGTTTCGGAATTTTCGCCGTATTCTTTTTCGAGTGCGACAATTGTTTTTTCGGCAACAAGTTTTATGTTTTCGTAGTTGTCGTATTTTTTCAACCATTCGTGGGTAGCTTTATCGCCTTCGAGCAACTTCACTGCTATGAAACGCGACGAAAGTGTGACCCTTATGGCCGGATTTTTCCATATCTCGGCTTGTATTGTGTTGATTGCTTTTTCGATAACGATGCCATAATTGATATGGATGTGCCGCACGCTCAGGTCGCGCTCTTCGTACACATCAATCACCTTGGCAAACAATTCGTCCAACCCTTTTCCCTTCGAAGCAATGGTGGGAATAATGGGGATACCTATCATTTCGCCCAATGCTTTGTAATCGAATTTCACCTTTTTGTTCTCAAGCTCGTCGTACATGTTCAAAGCAATCACTACTTTGATGTTCATGTCGATCAGCTGAGTGGTCAGAAAAAGATTGCGCTCCAGGTTCGAGGCATCCACTACGTTGATAATGATATCGGGATGTTTCTCGGTAATGTGCGAACGAACATAAAGTTCTTCGGGCGAGTATTCGGTAATGGAATAAGTTCCCGGCAGATCGACCAACTTAAAATCGTAGTCGAACTTTTTCATCGTGGCTTCTTTGGCATCCACTGTCACTCCACCGTAGTTCCCTACCCTTTCGTGCGAACCGGAAGCATAATTAAACAAAGTAGTCTTGCCGCAATTGGGATTCCCCACCAGCGCCACATTAATTACTTTTCCTTTTTTAATGGCCGATACCTTGAGAGTTTCTTCGTCGATAACACCATTGAACTCAATACCCAGCAGATCTTTTGCTTCGTCGGACGAAACGACTTCCACCAATTCGGCCTCGCTGCGCCTCAACGACACATTGTAACCCATTATTTCATATTCTACCGGATCCTGCAAAGGAGCGTTTTTGATAACGCGTACCTTCTTGCCTTTCACAAAACCCATTTCGGTGATGCGTTTTCTGAAAGCACCATGTCCTAAAACTTTTGTAATAATGGCCTCACCACCTGTAGGGATATCCGATAAAAATGTATTTTCTTTCAACATAAATTTTAAACTTCTTTCAATATTGCTTATCCTATCCGTTGATCGACGGATCAGATAAGTATCAAAACTCAACGCCAAATCTTATCAATGCCACAAGGGCATTGTTCAGTTTATACTCAGTTCCGGCAGGATTCATAATATACTGTATATCGGGACGGAGGTAAACATGCTCACAAAGCTGACATTGATAAATCAACTCCACTATCATTTCTCCACCGTTGGGGTTCGAATCAATGCCAGCATAGGCCATTGCCAAACCCATATAATCGTCCGGACGTTGTTTGAACACATTCGTTTGTTTGAGCCCAACACTATAGAAATGATTGTGATTGTTTCGTTTCGGACTAAGTCCGATTTGCGAAAAAACCTCTGTATCATCGGTCAATTGCTGATTTCCAGCAAAATAAACTCCTCCGTTATATTCTTCAACACTCGACGGATGTTTGTGTTCATGAAAATAAGCGCCGATTTTATAATTTCCATGCTTGTTCACAATCAGGCTACGATTAAGTTGCAGTTCACCTACTGCCAGCATTCCCTGATCGTGACTCAATTTCCAATGAACATTATACGGATTATTCTCAAGGTCGTCCGGCGTGCCATCAAAGACAGCCATTTTCAATACCACCGAAGAAGAAATATCCCAGTTCAGATTGATCCCCAAAGCCGTCAACGGGAAAATCGGCGAAGGAATATTGTCGGCTATACTTGAATGAATTCCGAAAGAACTATTTGTGAAACCAGCAGCACATTCATCGGCTGCAAAGTTAACATTTAAATCCTGTAAACCCACTGTAACACTCAAATTTCCAAAGCGCTGACGGTACCATAATTCGTAAAGCCAGGTAAGCGGACCGGCTTCAATGTTCGATATACCCTGGAAATCACCTACTAAATTGGCCGATGGTTCGCCACCATGCGTGTTTGCAAGTTTCACAAAGGCAGCGCCTCCTTTCCACCACTTTGCTTTTTCAGTATCGAAACCGGCATCGATAGTAGCCAGCCCCAGATAGGCCGTTCCGGTTTTAATACCTCCTTTAATGTTAGTCACAAGGTCGCCAATATAGGCCGCACCAAAATGCAAAGATTCATTTGTTTTTTCCTGTGCCACTATTGCAGTCGGAACAAATTGAAATAACAATAAAAAATAAAAAGAATGAATAGTTGATTTCATTAATTTTCACTTTAATTTAATGCCACAAAATTAGCTTTTCTAAAGGCGTATTCTTATCACTATTAATGTTGATTTTATTCTATTCAATCACCATTAATAGTTATTCAATCCAAAGCCATATTCTTGAATCGTTGAACTGTAGAATCGTTGAATCGTTGAATCGTCTACAGTCTCCGGACTTTAGACTTTTGACCTTAGACTTCAGACAAGAAGCCTTTGCCTTCTGTCGCTCGAAACCCGGAACCCGAAACTCAGAACTACTTATCTAACAATTTTACTCCCCTATTGGATTGACAGAATGACGTTTTTTTAAACCCTCTCCTTTTGCCCTTCTACAAAAGCCCGTAGCGCAGTCATTGCACACCGACGCCGCTGCTGTTTTGGCCGGCAACACATCGAAATAAAACAATTCAGACCCGAATGCAGTCTTTTTTGTACGGCAAGCAATTGGCAATTCGATTTTTATCCCTATTTTTGTAAATATTAAAAGCAGATTACAGTTGCTTGAATAAACTGTTACATTTCTGCTCTTACTGATCTATACTAAAAAAATCCAAATCATTTAAGCTTCGTCCTCTTGAACGACACATCAGATATACTGCACACATTCAATTCCATTTCGCTTGAAGAGATGAGCAAGGTAAAGCTTCTCGATCGCATGGATAAAAAGTACATGCTGCATGCCGACCAGCTTCCGGAAATCCTCGCCCTGTTGAGAAACGATTATTTTGTACTTGAAATCGCTCAGAAAAAATATGCGTCGTATACAACCACTTATTTCGATACTGCCGATTACGAGATGTACACAAAACATCACAACGGAAAACTAAACCGCTACAAAGTCCGCCTCAGAACCTATAACGATTCGAATCTTAACTTCTTTGAGGTGAAGTTCAAAACAAATAAGGGAAGAACAAAGAAAAGCAGAGTGCAACTTCCCGACAATAAACACTGTATCGAAGGCGATGCCGAAAAACTACTGCTGCGCAAAACAAACTATACAGCCACCATGCTTTCACCTGTGCTCGAAGTGAAATACAGCCGCATTACGCTCGTAAACAGCAATATGACCGAGCGAATAACGATTGATTTCGGATTAAACTACAATCACAACAATAAGCTTTTCGATGTCCCCAACCTGATAATTGCTGAAGTAAAACAGGAAAAAACAGCAACATCAGCATTCACAGCTCTGATGCAGGAAAAAAGAATCAAAACCGTATCGCTGAGCAAATACTGCCTCGGCATTACAAGCACGGTTGAAAATGTAAAACACAATAATTTTAAACCCAAAATAAGATATGTTAACCAGTTATTCTTCTAAATTTTATGCATTCATAGTTACCTTTTTCATCTTATTCGCAGTGAATGTACAGGTGCCGCTAAACGCATCAACACCAGCCGACATAAGCGCTTTCGTATCCGAAGCAGGAAGTACTGAAGTGGAAGCCGAAACAACTACAACCGACAAGAAAAAAGACAAAATCCAAATCAACGCAGTTTTCTACTACAGCCTGCTCATCGACCTGGCGGCTGTGTTTCTTATCATTGGGCTGGTTTATTATCCGAATTATAAAAAGTTGGATACAATCTTCACCTTCATTCTTTTCAACGTTGTCATCTTTCTGCTCACCTTCGTTCTGAATAAAGTGAAAATATCCATGGGAGCAGCCTTCGGTTTATTTGCTGTCTTCTCGATGCTGCGCTATCGCACAGCAGGCATTGGTATGAAGGATATGACCTATCTTTTCATTTTCATTGCCATTGGATTAATCAGCGGCATACAACTCGAATACCACGAACTCGCCATAATAGTGGGTATCATCTTTGTTATCATTCTGCTGTTCGACACAAAACTTATACTCCGCAAGGAAAGCTCGAACGTGCTCAGGTACGAAAGAATAGAAATGATAAAACCCGAGAAACAGGCCGAACTGATAGAGGAACTGCGACAAAGAACCGGGCTTAATATTCATCGTATCACTATCAACGAAATTGATTTCCTCAAAGACACGGCCATGATTACCTACTACTATTATAACTAAAATCCGATGACGAAAAATGGATTGTAAAACACACAGAAACAAAGCATTACTCCTTGCTTTATTATCCTTTTGCTGCCTTCAGTCAGTCTTTGCTCAACGCGAAAACTTCGGATCGTGGACGAGTATAGCCGTCGACAAGAAGCTGAACAAGTTCGAGATAGGCGCCGAAACCGAATTCAGAACCATTTACGCTGTGCGGCTGCTGGACAGATGGAGCCTGAGCCTGAATGCCGATTATGATTTATCAAAAATATTCAAAATAAGTGCAGGCTATCGGCTAATGAATAAGCTGGATGAAAAGTATCTGAATTATCAGATACGGAACAGATTCAATGTGTCAGGATCAGGAAAACTGAAGTTCAACGATCTATCCATCTCGCTACGCGAAAGAATTCAAACAACAATAAAGGACGAAAGCAACAGAATAAAGGAAGATGGCACGACGGATACCTACAAAATGAATCCCGAATGGTCGTGGCGCAACCGACTGACTCTGTCGTACAACATTCCCAATTCTAAAGTTACGCCGTCTTTGTCGGCGGAGTCGTTTTATCAACTCAACAATCCCGATGGTAATAGCTTTGATAATATGAGGTATCAGCTGTCGTTCGATTATAAAATCAACAAAAGAAATCACGTAGAGCTATTCGGAGTGATCAACAGCGAACTTGAATCGGAGGATGCCACCGGAAAATACATTCTCGGAGCGGCTTACAAATATTCATTTAAATAATTCAGCAATCAGCGGGCACAAACAACTATTGTTCGTTTGTTCATGATATTATTACAACATTTTGAAAAAAGAATAACCTGATAGCCAGCCTCCCTACACCGGACAACAGCAAACAGTGCAGGCCGGCTTAAAGATTTAATTACACAGAGAAACAAACATTTAGAAAACAAATATCAGCTACATGAAGCATCCTATAATATATATCTCCTTACTGCTGTTCACACTTTGTTTCATCGCTTGCGATCCCGAAAACGTAATTGTGACAAAGCCCGTAGTAGACTCCGACACTCTTGATTATGAATGGGACAGTTCAAAAGTAATAAAAATAACACTGAACGGAACGTCAATAAGCACCGACAGTAAAAACGTTACGGTAGCAGGTTCCACGCTTACCATTATCAAAAAAGGAACTTACGAATTGACAGGCTCACTCTCCAACGGACAAATCATTGTAAACACATCGGGAGTAGTGCGTTTATTGCTAAACAACGTAAATATATCCAATACAAGTACATCGCCGCTTTTTGTGTTCGATGCAAAAAAGACGATACTAATTTTGCCACAAGGGTCCGACAACACTTTTACCGACGGCAACAATTACACCCAGACACCCGACAGCTTGAATGCAACCATCTACAGCAAAGATTACCTTGCCATTTTCGGAACCGGAAAGCTTACTGTGAATGGAAACTACAACGGCGGCATTTCGGGCAGAGATGAACTTGTGATCGAAAGCGGAAATATCACAGTAAATTCTGTTGGCTTCGGGATAAAAGGTAAAGACTATCTCAAAATACAGGGCGGCGACATCAATGTATACAGTGGTGCCGATGGTTTGAAGTCGGACAAAGACTCCACAATCAATGAGGGCTTTATAGTAATAAACGGTGGAAATTTTAATGTCGTGGCCAACAACGATGCCATCGCTGCGCAAAGTGTGCTGACAATTAACAATGGCGATTTCAATCTCATTTCAGGTGGTGGCAGCGACTTTACGCCCGGCACAAGCTCATCGCGTGGCCTGAAATCCGAACAAAATATTATTCTGAATGGAGGAACATTTTATATCAATTCAGCCGACGATTGTATAGGAGGTAGTCAGCACATCGAAATCAACAATGGCAATTTCATGCTGCTATCGGCCAATAAACCAATCGATTCGGATTCGACACTGACTGTCAATAACGGCGAAATAAACATAACAAAAGCAATCAAAGGCATCAGTTCGCACAAAATTAAGCTGAACGGAGGAAAAATAAACATCGCTTCAAGAAACGATTGCGTGAAAGCAACAAAAGGAAACGATATCGCCACTGCCGATGGTAGTTCGATTGAAATCAACGGCAACACATTGCTCCTGAGTTCCGAAAAAGGGGATGCGCTGGACAGCAATGGAAGCATCAGCATAAAAAGCGGAACGGTAGTGATTCAGGGGTCGCCCACCCTTCCGGACGATGC
>JAYFRI010000173.1:0-12049 GCA_034926015.1 Paludibacter sp.
CGCTACACAGGAAGCATTTGCGTTCGGCTATGGTTTTAGCGTCAACTTTTGCTCCTGAGGATACAATGCGTGCCGGGTTGAATTGTACTTTTATGTCGAAATCGCCGAAATTGAAGGTCTTGGTTTGTACTGTTTCTAGGCCTGCAAAATTCCGACGGGCAAGTTCCCAGTTGGCAACCTGCTCGTCGAATAAAGATTTTACCTGATTGTTGAGATTGTTCATTAATTAAAAAAATGTTGTTGTTTTTAAAAGAAGTAATAGTTTACAGATGCTCCAATTCCCGTATTAAAATATTTTCCTTTTAAATCGTTGTAATTATTTGACTTGTAAGTGTGATTTAGTACTGTATTAGCTGAAAGTCTTAATTGTGGAGAAAAATAATAATTAACGGATGCCGTAATTGCTGATGATATATCGTTTGACCTATAGTCAGGTTCAACTACGTTACTTATTGTTGTATTTTTGTAAAAAAACAACGAATTATTATGATAAGCGTTAATAGAGAAGCTGGTTCGGGTGCTGGGATAGAAACTTAAATAATAGTTTACAATAAAAGTGCCGTTGGTTCTGATGCCATTGGCTTGTGTTTGACGTTCAGTATCATAGTCTGAAATTCCCAACGCTAAAGATGTAGTAAGTGAATGCTGCCAATTGAGACCAACAGATTTCTCGAAACGATAAATCAAATTCAGATCAGCATTATAGGCTCTGTCTGTACTTATGTTTTCGTTCAGATCATCTGGGTATTTGACCTTATATTTATCAATACGTACATTCGGCGTGATATTTATTTCGAAACTTTGCCCGGATTCTCTGTAGTACAAGTCGCCATATTCCCAAAAATCGTAAAGAGTGCTGAAATAGCCGGCATCCTGACTTGTAAGATAGTTGTTTTTTACAAGAAAAGAGTCAACGGTTGTAATTTCATCTATTCTATGTAAGCGGGCATCTAAGAATCTTTTGTTTTTTACTTTTGAAATAGTTTGGGCAAAATTGAATATTTCTATGTCGGACAGGGTTTTAGTGAGTTTTCCTCTCTTGGACAATTCATCCAAAATGTAGACTGCCTGACGCGCATCGGTTACTTGTTCTATACGTCCTTTGCCAATTCCAATGCTTGCTCTTAAATTCCAACGATTGCTTTTATTATAATTTTCAAGTATTATTTCACCTGCATCGTTCTTTTGGTTGATGTCACTGGAACTACCCGTGTAATCTCCGGAAGCATTAAATGTCAGAAAGTTATTCTTTTTGTTATAAAAAGATGTGTTGTAATTGATTAAAGCATTGTTGTCTGAATACCTGCTTCGGTATAAATTGTTTGATTGTTGTGAACTTCCGTTGGTAGTGCCACCAACCGAAAATGTAGTGATCCTCTTTCGCGTATCTTTATATCTCGAAAATGTCGGATTAAAATACCATCTGAGATAATTAGAAGAAATGGTGTCGTTAGAGCTTGAATGGCTATTGAAATTGTCGTTTATTGACATGCCAAAACCCAGGGCATTGCGCACAATGTCTGGTGTGTAGTACTTGTTTAAATCGAAATTGTTGTACTCCTGTGCCGAAAGGCGGAACGAAAAAGTTGTGCATAAGAAACACAAACACAAGCTAAAAATGTAATGTTTTTTCATTTCTATTTTATTTTTAAATTATGTTTCTTATGCAGCAAATTTCATTCCGTTAAAATTCAAATTCCCCTGATTCGATGTTTTTTTGTTTAAGTTAATTGCTTTATCTCCATAATTGGCGATAATTAACGTTTCGAAGAGCAAGGAAGCCTGATAAGTGATTTAATTTCTGTTCTTTCGGGCCATCAATTCAATGGTGCGGATTTTATCTTTGTAGAAGTTGTGTCCGTTCATTTTCACTACGTCGAGTGATGCATCCGAGTTGTCGTCCCAGCGGCGGCAGAGGTAAACCGAATTGTAAATACGTCCGATTTGGTACTCGCGGCTTATGGCCAGTCCCAGGGCATAATCTTCGCCGTAGCTTGTGTTTGGCACTTTGATGTTACGCAATACCGGTGTGTAGAAAGCACGCGGAGCGCCCAGTCCGTTGATACGCAAAGCATTGTTTCTTCCGTTTTCGGGCGTCCATTCCTTGTGGTCAATCAGTCCCGGAGCAATGGTTTCCATGGCAAAGTTGGTCATTGTGTACGAGCCGATTACCATGGCGCAGTTTTGCTCATAAAAAGCATTTACTATGGTTTGTAAAGTATTTTCGTTTTCGTATACATCGTCGCTGTCCAGCTGCACTGCAAATTTTCCGCAAAGTGCTGAGTCCACGCCGGCATTCCAGCAACCGCCTATACCAAGGTCGGTACGTTCGGGTATCAGGTGTATGAGTCGGCTATCAGCTTTTGCATGTTTTTCGATGATTTCGGTGGTGCCGTCGGTTGAGTAATTGTCAACAATGATGAGGTTGAATGCAAAGTCAGTTTTTTGAGACAACACTGATACGATAGCATCTTCAACCGTTTTTACACGATTGCGCACAGGGATAATTACCGATGCTTCCACAGGGAATTTACCTTCGTTGAACTCAATTTTTTTGAATTGAGGTGCCAGATAAGCTCCGATTTTTTTCAGGTGTTCGGTGCAGGCCACTTCCATTTCGATTTGTGCTGTTCTGTTTTTCGGATCCACGTAGTCGAAAATCTTTTCGCCACTTTTTCTTGTGTCCGATTCTACTTCCGAATACAGGTATTCGTTCATGTGGAAGAGTTCGGCATATTCCGAAACTTTCAGGCGCAGGTTGTAAAGTCCTGCAAATTTGTATTCCTGAGTGGTTTCCTCAACTGCTTTTTTTAAACTGCTTGCATTGTAGAATAAAACAGAACCAAAATTAAAATCGTCGCGCAAACTGCCCTGTTGATAGTCAATTACAGGCAGATTGGAGCGAACGCCGTCGGCAATTTGATAATAATCAGAATAAACCAAACCTGCACCGGTGTCGCTTGCTACTTTGAGGAAGCGTTCGAGTGCGTATTGTCCCGGCTCGAGTGTCGTGAATTTCGTGTAAATAAGGCTGTATTCAGTATCCGATTTTTCTGCAATTTTCCGAACGGTGGCGCTGCTGCTCATCGAATCGATAAACAGTATTTCGCAGCCCGGTACTGTTTCATTAGTAGGCTCGGTAGCCAGAAGATAAACCTTGTTTACGGTCGCTGATTGTAGCAGATTCTCGGCAGTCTCACGTGTTTGAGCTGCATCTTTAAATGCAATAAAGCAATTGATTTGTTTCATTAGGTTGTAGTAAATATGTGTTTTTAGTTTTATACAAGAATCATGAAAAAATTAAACCGGAATGTATTGAACAAATGCTTCTATGGCTTCGTACGAGGCCAGCCCTAATTGGGAATACAATTCGGCAGTGGCTCTGTTGCGGTCTTCTGAACGCTGCCAGAAAAGTCTTTCGTCGTTCCCCATGTAAGGTGCGCTTTCCATTTGGGACTGATGACGAAGGATGGCGTTACGTTTGTTGCGTAATTCTTCCGGACTGATAGGTACTGCCATTTCAATGTGGTCAATCTCCCATTCTTTCCATGCTCCACGGTACATCCATACACGGCAATCTTTCATCCAGGCTTCGTCTATCATTTCGTCGATGGCAGCCAGGATGGCGTCCAGACAAACTTTATGGGTTCCATGCGGATCGGCAAGGTCACCTGCCACATAAATCTGATGTGGTTTCAGTTCTTCGAGCAGCGCTTTCACAATGTCAACATCTGCCTGACTGATTGGCGATTTTTTTACAGATCCTGTTTCGTAGAACGGAAGATTCAGAAAATGAATATTTTTCGATGGTAAGCCAATGTAGCGACATGCGGCTTTGGCTTCGCCACGACGGATCAATGCTTTCAGATCGAGAATTTCACGTGTGTCGGCATCTCCTTCTTTTTTATCCTGAAGAATGAAAGTTCTGAATTCGTTGTATTTGTTTTCAAGCACTTCATTTTCTGAGTCGTACATGTTTTTGAATCCTTTCAGGAAGGCAAGGAAGCGTATTACTTCATCGTCGGCAACGGCAATGTTACCTGAAGTCTGATAAGCGACATGCACATCGTGGTTCTGGTCGATAAGTCTTTTGAACGTACCGCCCATTGATATAACGTCATCGTCGGGATGCGGGCTGAAAATTAATACTTTTTTGGGAAATGGCAATGTACGTTCAGGGCGGTTGCTGTCGTCGGCGTTGGGTTTGCCTCCGGGCCATCCTGTAATTGTGTGCTGTAAATCATTAAAAATTTTTATATTTACATTATAGGCCGATCCATAGAGTGCCAATAATTCGCTCAACCCATTTTCGTTATAATCTTTGTTGGTGAGTTTCAGAATTGGTTTGTTTACCTTCATGCAAAGCCAAACAATGGCGCGGCGGATGAGTTTGTCGTCCCAATCGCACGAAGTCACCGACCATGGGCGGCTGATGCGAGTAAGTTCGCCTGCGGCATGCAGATCGATCACCATTTTCACGTTGGAGTGCAGCTGTAGGTAGGATGCCGGTGTGTGTTCCGAAACCGCTCCTTCCACTGCGCTTTTAATGACTGATGTTTTGTGTTCGCCCCAGGCGGCAAGAATGATTCTTTTTGCTTTTAAAATTGTGCCTACGCCCATGGTGATGGCGCTGATTGGAACCAATTCTACGCTTCCGAAGAGCTCGGCAGCATCTTTGCGCGAGATATTATCGAGCAGAATTAACCTTGTTCCTGAATTGGCTTGCGATCCCGGTTCGTTGAAACCAATGTTTCCTGAACGGCCGATGCCAAGTATTTGTAGGTCGATGCCTCCGAATTCGGCAATTTTTTGTTCATAGCTTTTGCAGGCACCCATTATTTCCGACTTGTCGAGCATGCCATCGGGAGAGTAAATGTTTTCGGCCGGAATATCTATATGGTCGAAAAGCATTTCGTGCATTTGTGCCAGGCAGCTTTTCGTTGTATTGTTCAGCGGGTAGTATTCAAAAAGATTAAATACGATAACGTTTTTAAAACTGAGTTCTGCTTTCTTGTGCAAACGGATCAGTTCGTTGTAGATGCCTACAGTCGATTTTCCGTTTGTAAGTCCTAAAATGCAGTTTTCGCCTGTGACTTGTTTTGATTTGATAAGTTCGGCGATTTCTTCGGCAATTTTTAATGAACCATCTTTTTCGTTTTCGAATATTTCGGTTGCTACTTTTTCGAATCGGGTGACGCGTGAGAGTTCAAACACATCATCGGGCTGATAATATCTTTTCGATATGCGTGTCAGCGTTATTTGTGAGCTTAAATTTGTTCTCATATAATATGTTCTGAGTTATTTGTGTGTAATATTTTGCGACAAAAATACAAAAAAAATCGGATTTTTCAAATTTAATGCAAACGTTTGCACCAAATATTCAAATTTTTCTGTTTTCCTTTGGTTAGGTGAAACCTTTTGCTTTATTTTGCAGTTTGAAAAAAGACATATTAATAAGAAAAAAGTGTTTATGCAGTTAATTGTAGACAGTGGATCCACCAAAACAGAGTGGCTAGTAGTTGAAAATTTCGATGTGGTGAAGCAAATCTTTACCAAAGGGATCAATCCGTTTTATCAGACTGAAAGTGAAATAAAGTCTGAAATTGAGTGTTTTTTGTTGCCTGAATTAGGCGATTTGCCCATCAGCTCTATCTGCTTTTATGGGGCCGGTTGTTCTTTTCCTGATAAAAAAGCAATCGTTTGCAATGCCCTCGGTTTTTACTTCAAACACATTCCTATCGAAGTGCAGAGCGATTTATTGGCGGCTGCCCGTGCGCTGTGTGGAACCGAAAAAGGAATAGCCTGTATTTTGGGTACCGGATCGAATTCGTGCTACTATGATGGTACCGAAATAGTGGACAATGTTTCTCCTTTGGGTTTTATTCTTGGCGATGAAGGAAGTGGTGCAGTGTTGTCCAAAACTTTTATGTCCGACTGCTTGAAAAATCAGATTCCTGCGGAATTGCGTAAAGCTTTTATGGATAAATACGAACTCACTCCGGCAGTAGTACTCGAGAATGTTTATAAAAAGCCATTTCCGAATCGATATCTTGCTACCTTTACACCTTTCCTGAGTGAGAATATTTCAGAGCCTGCAATTCGCGATGTTGTGTACAACGGATTCGTCGCTTTTTTCAAACGAAACGTTATGCAGTACGAGTTTCAGACAATGAAAACTTCGTTTGTAGGTTCAGTGGCATTTCATTTTGAAGAACTACTGCTTAAAGCGGCTGCCGATTGCGGAGTTACTGTTGGTACTGTTGTAAAAAGTCCAATGCAGGGTTTGATAAAATATCATGCCAGTCAACAAAAATAGTATTTTTGGTTTTTCGGAGCCTTCGTATTAATAAATAAAATAATCAAAATCAGAACATATGGCATTTCAAAAAATTACAGAACAAAACTCGCTACATGACAATTTGGATAAAAAATCGGTTCACGATTTGTTGATCGAAATGAATGAAGAAGATATGAAAGTTCCCTTGGCAGTTTCAAGAGCCCTACCACAAATAGAAGAACTAGTTGAAAAAATTGTGGAGAGAATGAAGCGTGGAGGTCGGATTTTTTATTTGGGAGCCGGTACCAGTGGGCGTTTAGGTGTGCTTGATGCATCCGAAATTCCTCCCACCTTTGGTATGCCAGCGAGCCTTGTGGTAGGTTTAATTGCCGGAGGCGAAACTGCTTTGCGTAATCCGGTAGAAAATGCCGAAGATGATATCGAAAAAGGCTGGCAGGAACTGAAAGAAAGAAATGTGAATGAGAATGATACGGTTATCGGAATTGCTGCTTCGGGTACAACTCCGTATGTGATTGGTGCTTTACGCAATGCACGTGCCAATGGTATACTAACTGCTTCAGTTTCATGTAATCCGGATTCACCTATTGCTCAGGAGGCTGAGATTAAAATCGAAGCTATTGTGGGACCGGAGTTTGTGACTGGAAGTACCCGCCTTAAATCCGGAACTGCTCAAAAGTTGATATTGAATATGATAACCACCATTACGATGATTAAACTCGGACGCGTGAAAGGAAATAAAATGGTGAATATGCAATTGTCGAATGCAAAGCTTGTGGACCGTGGCGCCCGAATGATAGTGGAAGAACTGGGGATTGATTACGAACATGCTAAAAATATCCTGCTTATTCAGGGCTCGGTAAAGAAAGCTGTGGATGCATTTAAGCTGCAGCAAAATAAATAAAAATTAAAATAATACTGCTTCAATGAAACAATCATTCCTGCTGTTTATTTTCATCGCATTTCTGTTGAGTTTTAGTTCAGGAACTAAGGCTCAGCATAGCAGGACTGATGTTGCTTTTGACAAAAAAGATAGCCTGATTGTCGAAAATATTCTCGGAGCTCTCAAGAATAAAACCACTTTATCGACAGGTGATCTGATTATTACAGCCGGAAAAATGCTGATAGAAACACCCTATGTGGCACATACACTAGAAGGGGAAGCCGAAGAGAAACTGATAGTCAACCTGAGAGCGCTGGATTGTACCACTTTTGCCGAAAACTGTTTGGCCCTGGCTCGAACAGCTCGATCAGCCACTCCCGGTTTCGATACTTTCATGAATGAACTGAGGAATATAAGGTATAGAAACGGAAAATTAACCAATTACAGCTCTCGCTTGCATTATTTCAGCGACTGGATTTATAACAATGAGCAAAAACGCATTGTGAAAAACATAAGTTGCGAATTAGATGCTGTGAATACTAATTTTTCTGTCGATTTTATGAGCAAGCATTCCGAAAAATACAGTCAGCTAAAGAACAACCCAACGTTTGTAGAAGCAATCGCTGCACAGGAAGTTGAGATTTCGCAAAGAAAACAATGTTTTGTGCCTGAGGATAAGATTGCTGCCGTTGAAGATCAATTGAAAGATGGTGATATACTGGGCATCACCACTAATATTCAGGGGATGGATATTCAACATGTGGTGATGGCGCTACGTCAAAACGGAAGAATTCATATGCTACATGCCAGTCAGAAATACATGAAAGTACTGGTCTCGGATGAAACATTGGAAGATTATCTCAAGGCAGCTAAATCTGCTACCGGAATTGTTGTAGCACGCCCGTATTAATACATTGCTGCTGACTATGAATATTGATCTGGATAAAATTATAATAACCCGCGTAGGGACAAGCGATGTAGAAGCGATGGTAGCCTGTCGGCTTCAATATCTTGCAGAATTACAGGGTGAAAGACCAGCATCTGTAGTGAAAGAGTTGAAGAGTGAACTCACCCGATATTTCACTTCAGGCATTCAGAATGCTACTGTAATTGCATTGGTGGCAATTTTTGAAGAAAAACCTGTTGCTTATGGGGCAGTGGTGCTTCGTTCTGTTCCGGGCGATTTTAACGGTGCTGCTTATATTGAAGGCGATGTGTTGAATATGTATACAATACCAGAGGTAAGACGCCGGGGAATTTCTAAAATGATTCTGCTTCGGTTGATTGATGAGGCTCAACAGCAGGGAGTTGCCAAGCTTGCTTTGCATACTACCGTTGCCGGCGAAAAACTATACCGTTCGGTAGGTTTCCACAATCCTGTGTATCCATATCTCGAACTTGAATTAGGAAAAAAGTAATTGTGTTGTTTAGTCATTGCTTTATTCCAACTAATGCCGGCTTTTGTCGGCATTTTTTATGGGTGGATATCTATGATAGTTTTATTTCACATAATTCATAGATGTATTTAAGTGTAGAGTTGGCAAATGTGGTTCAAAAAAGAGAGCCGTAAAACATTGATTATTAGCAGTTGTTTTACGGCTCTGGATTTAATTTACGGCTGCTTTTTATTCTATGAAAGCAGAGAATTTAAGCTTATAACGGATTTTGAGTTATAACTCCTCCGCTGGCATCTATTTCGGCTTGAGGAATAGGGAGCAAGTCGCTTACGCCTGCTCTGAAAGTGCCTTTTCCAGCGAATGCGGCAGCAGCCTTGCCTGTACGAACCATATCCCAGAAACGGTGACCTTCCATTGCAAGTTCTAAACGACGTTCGTTGATGATATCATTGAATAATGCTGTTCCTGAGCTGTTTTTGTCAGGCAACGAAACGCGGCTTCTCACTTTATTCAAATACAGTCGGGCTTGTGTTTCTCCATCAGAAGCAGAAGGAGCCAGTGCACAAGCTTCGGCATAATTCAAATATACCTCAGACAAACGAATGAGTCTGATATTTACCGGATTGTTACGAATTTCGACAGAGCGTTCTGCTGGTTTAAGATAATATTTCTGATTCCAGTATCCTGATCTTACGTTAGTTACTTTAGCCACATTCGCAGGAGTTTCCCATAAAGCCAAATCAGCCAATGTAAGTAAAGTGGCATCTTTGCGTATAACATCACCTTCGGCGTCAAAAGCAGCTGCCAGACTTGCTGAAGGTTGGTTGATTCCATATCCGTAAGTTACACCCCCGGGCATCATCATAAGTACGTGGAAGTTTCCATTGTTCGTTGTTGCCGCACTTTGAGTAGAAGAATTATAGTGGTCAATTTCTAAAATTGATTCAGATCCATGCTCACCAGCCAAAGTAAATACGTCGGCATAATTCGGTACCAATGAGTAGTTTTCTTCGAAAACAGCTTTTGAAGCAGTTTTACATTCAGCGTACTTCTTTTCGAATAGATAAACCCTTGACAGCATTGCGTTGGCAGCCCCTTTTGTAATTCTGCCTGCATCTTTTGCAAGATTTTGATCAGATTTCTTGGGTAAATAACTTGCTGCTTCAATTAAATCCTTTTCAATTTGTGCATATACTTCAGTCACAGGTGTTCTGGTGAGGTTTTTGTCAGCAATTGTAGGGGTTGTTGTCATTAAAGGTACTGCTCCGAAAGCAATGACCAATTCATGGTAGTAATAAGCGCGTAAAAATAGCGCTTCACCCAGTAATTGTTTTTTGTTCATTGTTTTGAAAAGTGCATCATCCATTTTTTTGATGCCATCGATGGCTTGATTGGCTTTATTTACTCCTCTGAAAAGTATTTGATATCTGTTGAGGATTCTGCCATTGTCGGTAGGATAATTAAAGGATTCCATAGTAGCGTAAGCTTGTGCATCAGCAGCGCTGCCGCTATAAGTTGCATCGTCGCTTAGTACATCGCCGAATGCCCAAATGGTCCAGGTGTAACGGTAATCTTTTAAATCGCTGTAGGCGGCAATTACAGCCTGATTTGCATCTGTCTCATTCAGAAAGAATTTGTCGGTGGACAAAGCTCCTAATTTAGATTTATCCAGAAAGTCTTCACTACAGCCAAAAAATAAAGTGGCTGATAAAATTAGTCCTAATATTTTAGTTGATTTCATATTGCTTTCCTATTTAAAATGTTATGTTAATGCCAGCTGTAAAAGTTTGTGCCTGTGGGTATGTACCTATATCAACGCCTCTACTCAAAGTGTTGCTGCTTGTGATTTGGCCAATTTCAGGATCAGGTCCTGAGTATTTTGTAAATGTCAGTAGATTCTGACCTGTGATAAATACTCTCAAACTACTCATGTATATCTTGCTGATAATGCTCTGAGGGATAGTATATCCTAATTGAAGCGTTTTAAGTCTTAGGTAAGAGCCATCTTCGACGTATAGATCGGAGATGCGTTTATTGTCGTTTTTGTCGTTGCCATTCAACCGTGGTATAGTGGTGTTGGTATTAGTGGGTGTCCAGTAATTCAAAACATCAACAGATTTATTGGTAACATCACCTAAATCGTAGGTAAAGTAGCGCATTGCGTTGAAGATGTCGTTGCCGTAAGTGCCTTCGAATATGGCTGCAAAATCAAGCCCCTTAAATTCGAAACCAACATTGAACCCATAATAGAAATCAGGAAGTGGTTTTCCAATGATTGTTTTGTCTAAATCGGACAGAATTTTATCATCATTTACATCCACAAATACAACATCTCCCAAACCTGCATTTGGTTGTCTTTTTTTAACATCTACCAGTTGCTCGGCTGTTTGTACAAGTCCATCTGTTTTGTAACCCCAGAATGAACCGATAGGATTTCCTACAGAAGTATAGGTTGCATTTCCATTTCTGATAGCTCCACCCGAAATAAATTTGGACGAACCTAAACTTAGCATTTCATTTTTAATTGTCGAGATGTTTCCACCGATGTTATAGTTGAAATTTTTCCCTATTTTAGCTCTCCATTCAGCTTGAATTTCGACGCCACTGTTACGAGCTGAACCCACATTGGTGGTTGGCCCTGTTTCAAATCCTAAAAATAAAGGAATAGGTTCTTGAATCAACATGTCCTTAGTGGTTTTGTTATAATACTCTACCGATGCTGTCAATTTGTTTTTGAAAAATCCTAAATCAATACCGATATTGGTTGACTCTGTGGCTTCCCATTTTACATCCTTATTGCCAAGGGCAACGGCTACAGCTCCCTGATAAACAACTTCTGGTTTGCCGAATAAATAAGCATATTGTCCGTTGGTGCTGATAAGGTTTTGAAATGCATAGTTGGAGATGCTTTGATTGCCCACCTGACCCCAACCAGCTCGCAATTTTGCACTGTTCAGGATGTTTTGGTTCAAATCAACAAAGAAAGACTCGTTGCTTATTTTCCATGCTAAGGCAAAAGAAGGGAAATTACCATACTGGTTTGATTTACCAAAACGTGAAGATCCATCTCGTCTGATAGATGCTGTGGCGAGATAACGGTCATCATAACTGTAATTTACGCGTCCTAAAAAAGATAGGATAGAAGATTCATAAGCTCCTCCTGCAGCTGTTGCCGATGTTGCAAGTTGAGCAGCGTCAAGATATTGGAGTTCAGGATCGTTGTTGGGTGTGTTTTGTTTGGTTGCGTAAATGTTTTCGTATCTTGTTTGTTCGGCTGTATACCCCAATAAAGCGCCAAAGTTATGTTTTTCGTTGAAAGTGCGATTGAAGTTCAATGTGTTTTCAAACAAAATGTTGTTGTTTTTTGAATATCCGCGTGATACTTTATTGACTGCATTTTTTTGATAGGTATTTACGGTGTAAACAGGATCAAAATCATATGAGTCGTAACGAAGATAATCTATTCCCAATGAT
>JAYFRI010000006.1:0-6521 GCA_034926015.1 Paludibacter sp.
GCCGACGATATTTAGGTGGTTATAGCGACAGGGTTCCACCTCTTCCCATTCCGAACAGAGAAGTTAAGCCTGTCCACGTCGATGGTACTGCTGCAAAGTGGGAGAGTAGATAGCCGCCGTTTTAAAGCCCTCAGATATTAAGTTATCTGAGGGTTTTTTTTATGCTTGTATTTTTAAGTAGGTAAATTTTTTATCGTACGTTTTAGATCGGTATTCGTATTTTTACTTAACTTTACAACCATATTTAATTTTATTCACTCAAATGTTTCATATTATGAATAGAATATTGGTTTTTTGTATTTTACTTTTCGTTCAGCTAATTATTAGTGGTCTATCATGCCAAACTATTCAGATAGAACGGAACTATGTAAACTCAATAATTCAATCACCTACTACAAATGATTTTGATAGAAGCGATATTGTAAAGAAATGGAGTAAATTCAGTAGAGAATATGTATATCCTGTTTTAGAGATCGATACTACAAAAAGCGAACTTCAATTTTCTCAAATCATTGAAGTTGATAGTTTAAGCAAAAAAATAATCTTTGAAAGATGTGAACAATGGTTTGTCCTTTCTTATTTTCAGGTGTTCTATTCAAACTTTGAAGCAGGAAAAATGATTGCTACAGCTTCTGCAAATATCCCTCACAAATTTGATACAAATTCTTTTGGAAATAAAGCATTGAAGAGTGTAACTACTAAAACAGATTATGTTTTGACGCTTACTATTAAAGAGAATAAGATAAAATATGAAATATCGGATATGAAATACTATGTTCAATCATTAGAATCTGAGTACGCAACACCTGTCACTTCGTTATTTCCTATTGTTTCGAAGGATAGCAGTGAGTGGTTGAAAAGTTTGACTTATTTTCAAAATCTGAACAAAGTATTGATGGTAGATTTGCAACAGACGCTAAAGAATTACATAGAAGAGTATAAGCAAGATTATTTGTTTTGAATTTTTATTGTGTGGAATAATTTAGCAAGTCCTTAACAAAATTATGGAACTCTACTTCATTCGGCTTAAACATGTAGAATAAAAGTTGTAACTTTGCAATATAAAAATAACACTGAACATGGAACAACAAGACGGACAACTAAACATTGAACTTTCGGCAGAAGTAGCTGAAGGTACGTATTCAAATCTCGCAGTTATATCACATTCTACATCTGAGTTTGTAGTCGATTTTATTCGAATAATGCCCGGAACACCTAAGGCAAATGTAAAATCCAGAATCATATTAACTCCTGAACATGCTAAACGTTTGCTTTTTGCTTTGCAGGAAAATATTGCCAAATATGAAAGTCAAAACGGTAAGATTAAAATTCCGGAAAATTCATTTGTTCCACCTGTGCCAATGTCTTTTGGAGGTGGTGAGGCATAATTTACATGTATTAAAGCATTAATGATTTAGATATGAAAAAAGTAATTTTAATGCTTTGCTTGTCAGCCATCTTTCAGGTTGGCAATTCGCAGGTAAAACCCAACGAAACATTAGTTTTCTCAGGTTCGTATGAGTTAGGAGGGATGATGACCAGTCTGGCACAGGTAAGTATGCGTACTGAGCCTGTGAATACAAGTAAGAAGTCATATCTTAGATTATGTATAGAAGTGGCTACTTTTGATAAATGGGATTCCTTTTTTAAAATACGCGACTTGTATGAGTCTTATGTAGACCCGATTACACTTAAGCCGAGCCTTTATAAAAGAAATGTGCTTGAGGGTGGCTATACAAAGACTGAGATGTACACTTTTTCTGCTGCCGGAACTTCAATTACAAGTGTTGCCAGGCGTATGAAAAGAGCTGAAACCAAACGTTCATTAAATGTGTCAGCCAATGCAAGCGATGTGGTTTCGATGGTTTATAAGTTGCGAATGATCGATTTATCTAAAATTAAGGCAGGTCAGTCATTGCCATTTGTTATAGTTTTTGATGAAAAGCAATTGCCAGTCTGGGTAAAGCTGATCGGAAACGAAACAATATCGGCGGGAAATTTAGGCAAGAAAGTATGTTATAAGTTATCGATTTCGGCTAAAACGGATAAATTGAAAGGGGCTGATAAGAATCTTATCTGGATAACGGCCGATAGCAAACGTGTGCCTTGTTTGATTAAATTCAGTATACCTGTAGGCGTGGGTCAGGTCTCACTTTTGAAAGCTACGGGAGTTTAAATTAATTCAAAAAAATGAGAAAAGTATTTATAGTTTTAGCATCGTTATCTTCAATAACAGCACTTGTGTTAACTTATTTACCTATGGGTACTATAGCGTTGATTCCGGTTGCATTGGCTGTTGTTTTTTCGCTTTTAGCAATGACAAGAGAGAAAGAAAAATCTCAGGTTTTCCCCAAGGTTTTATTTTTTCTTTCTGTTGTAATTTTTCTGACAATTATTGCAAAAGATGTTTTTGTTGAAGATAAAATAGTTGATGATCAGCAATTTATTCAGGAGAAGCAAGAGTCGGTACAGGATGCAAAAATATTATTGGAAGGACTTGACAGCGTGAGATAAAGCTGAGATAAATTGAATGAAAAGCGGAAGAGTGCTAAGGTGCTTTTCCGTTTTTTTTTTATTGTAAAGTGAGGGTGATGTTCATTTTTTATTGGCTATGAATCTCCACTGTTTGTTTTTCCATTCATCGTCGGCGTAATCGATACCCACGCGAACATTTGTGCTGAAATCAGCTAACTCAGGTGCATCTTCTATCCATAACCTATGTGAAGATTCTAAGTTTCCTCCATAAAATGATTTGTCAATTTTAAGTTCGCGTCCTACTTTTCCTGATCCTGTTATTTGGTTTAAGCCCCGTATCAAAACTGCTTGAGGATGATTTTCGGCTCCACTCACTATGTTGAGCATCCAATACATACCATAAATCAGATAAACATATATAAATCCGCCTTTTGCGTACATAATTTCAGTACGTGATGTGCGTCCTTTGTTTGCATGGCAGGCGGCGTCTTCCTCTCCAAGGTACGCTTCTGTTTCGGTAATGGTGTACCTGCTTTCCGAACCGTCGTCCCAGGTGCGCACAAGTGTTTTTCCGAGAAGTTTTTGAGCCATTGTAACTGCATCTTGGGCGAAAAAATCAGGACCTAGTCGATTCATGTATCTGGGGTTTTAATGGGTTTTGGCTGCAAAAACAGATGATTTGCATTTGAAAATTTAAGAAATTGTTTTTTATTGTTCGCTCAAAAATATATGCGTTTTGAGTTGTATTGCAAAAATACTCGTTTTTTATTAATTTTGAATATTGGAAAATATTTATTTGTAACTCTTTGGTAATCCAAAGAAAAACTGTATTTTTGCAGTCCGTTTATTATCCCAGTGTAATAGTTCGTTGAGATAGGTGTATATATCCTGTTTTTGTGCCGATTAGCCTCATTCAAAAACTGCGGTTGAACCCATTGAAACGACAATTTATTAATTAAAAAAACAATTCTATTAAAGTGGATACGTTAAGTTATAAAACCATTTCTGCCAATAAAGCAACAGTGCAGAAAGAATGGGTAGTTGTGGATGCTACCGATTTGGTATTGGGACGTATGGGCTCGAAAGTGGCAAAACTTTTGAGAGGAAAATACAAACCAAATTTTACTCCTCACGTTGATTGTGGTGATAATGTGATTATTATCAATGCAGAAAAAGTACAACTAACAGGTAACAAGTGGAATGACAGAGTATATCTTAGTCACACAGGTTATCCGGGTGGACAGCGTGAAATTACACCTGCTAAATTGTTGGAAAAAAGCCCTGAAAAACTGATTAAGAAAGTAGTAAAGGGTATGTTGCCAAAGAACAAGTTAGGTGCAAAACTTTTGGGTAATCTATATGTATTCGGCGGTGCTGAACACAATATGCAAGCTCAACAACCAAAACAAATCGATTTAAACACACTTAAATAATCAATATGGAAGTTATAAATGCCTTAGGAAGAAGAAAAGCAGCTGTTGCCCGCGTTTTCGTAAGCGAAGGAAGTGGTAAAATCACCATCAACAAACGTGATCTTACTGTTTATTTTCCATCACCACTTTTGCAATATGTTGTTAAACAACCATTGAACAAATTAGGTGTTGCTGAAAAATACGATATTAAAGTAAATCTCGATGGCGGTGGCTTTAATGGTCAGGCTGGTGCATTGCGTTTGGCGATTGCACGTGCGCTTGTGAAAATCAATGCTGAAGATAAATCTGCATTGAAATCGGAAGGTTTCATGACTCGTGACCCACGTGAAGTGGAACGTAAGAAACCAGGACAACCAAAAGCTCGCAAGAGATTCCAGTTCTCGAAACGCTAAAATTATTTACCATTTTTCTATTTACAATTTACCATTTTTCTACGCGGCTTAATTCGCAAACAGTAAATGGTAAATGACTAAATGGTAAATGGTTAGGTTTAGTATCTAAATTTGCAGGACTCATAGACACTGGATTGCTACCTGCAAATTGAATTCTGAAAAAAGAAGAAAGTAAACAAATTAAAAAAACAAAAATGTCAAGAACAAATTTTGAACAATTATTAGAAGCTGGTTGCCACTTTGGCCACTTGAAACGCAAATGGAATCCTGCTATGGCTCCTTATATTTTTATGGAGCGTAACGATATCCACATTATCGATTTGCACAAAACAGTAGTTAAAGTTGATGAAGCAGCTGCAGCTTTGAAAAATATAGCTAAATCAGGTCGTAAAATTCTGTTTGTAGCTACAAAAAAACAAGCTAAGGATGTTGTTGCCGAAAGAGCTCTTTCAGTAGGAATGCCTTATATTACTGAGCGTTGGGCTGGTGGTATGTTGACCAACTTCCCTACTATCCGTAAAGCGGTAAAGAAAATGGCTACCATTGATAAAATGGCTACCGATGGAACTTTCGAAAACATGTCGAAACGTGAAAAACTTCAAATTTCGCGTCAGCGTGAAAAACTGGACAAGAACTTAGGTTCTATCGCCGATTTGACACGTTTGCCATCTGCTCTTTTCGTTGTTGATGTAATGAAAGAACACATAGCTGTTTTGGAAGCACAACGTTTAGGTATTCCTGTATTTGGTATTGTTGATACAAATTCAAATCCAAACGGAATCGACTTTATTATTCCAGCGAATGATGATGCTACAAAATCAGTGGATGTAATTCTTACAGCTATGGTTGAAGCAATTCAGGAAGGACTTGAAGAACGCAAAGTAGAGAAAGTTGATACTGAAGCATCTGAAGTTCCTGTAGCAAAAGAAAAGAAATCACGTATCAACAAACGCCCACGCACTCATAAAGAGGATGAAGAAGCGTTGAACGCAAACGTAGTGAAGAAATTCATCAAAGAAGAAGAATAAAATAAACCTGCCCTCAAAAGGGGAATTGGTTACTAAAGTAAAGGTTACGCGTTATGATTAAATTGTAGCTTGTAACCTTTTCTTTAAAACAGACTATTTAAAAATTAAATAACACTGACACTTCAAAACTCTCCTTTGGGGGTTTTGTGGTCAAAAAAAATAAAATATTATGGCAGTAACAATGGCAGAAATTTCGAAATTGCGCACCATGACCGGAGCCGGAATGATGGATTGCAAGAATGCTTTGATTGAAGCAGAAAACGATTTCGATAAAGCAATTGAGATTATTCGTAAAAAAGGACAGGCAGTAGCTGCAAAACGCAGCGATCGTGCAGCTTCCGAAGGTTGCGTATTGGCCGAAGCAAAAGACGGTTTTGCAGCTATTATCGCGCTAAAATGTGAAACTGATTTTGTGGCTAAAAATGCTGATTTCATTGCACTTACAAAATCAATTCTTGATGCAGCAATGAATGCTAAAGCAGGTTCTTTAGAAGCTGTGAATGCATTGACTATTGATGGACGTACCATCAGCGAATTAGTTACCGATCGTTCGGGTGTTACCGGCGAAAAAATGGAACTTGATTACTATGAGTTTGTTGAAGGAGGTTCTACTTCGGCCTATATTCACCCCGGAAATAAATTGGCTACAGTGGTAGCATTTGCTGAAGAAAACGCAGGACACGAAATTGCACGCGGCGTAGCAATGCACATTGCAGCAATGTCGCCTGTGGCTATTGATGAATCAGCAATACCTCAAAAAGTAAAAGACAATGAACTTGCAGTGGCTGTTGAAAAAACAAAAGCTGAACTTGTTGCAAAAGAAGTTGAAGTGGCATTGAAAAAAGCCGGCATAAACCCTGCTCACGTTGATAGCGAAGCCCATATTGAATCAAATATGTCAAAAGGATGGATTACTGCTGAAGTGGCTGCGCAAGCACGTGAAATAATAGAAACGGTTACTGCAGAAAAATCAGCTTCTTTACCAGAACAGAAAGTAAACAGCATTGCTGCCGGACGTATGGCAAAATTCTTTAAAGAATTTACTCTTTTAGAACAAAAGTACGAAGGAGGCAGTGAAGAAGCTGGGAAAATTACAGAAAAAGAATTGCTTGCAAAAAAACAGTTGACTTGTGTAGGTTTCAAACGCGTAACTTTGAATCAGGAGTAAAATAATATTTTGCTGAGATTTGAAT
>JAYFRI010000128.1:0-9440 GCA_034926015.1 Paludibacter sp.
TACTGGAACTCATGGAAATTCCAGTTACAGGAACAAAACAAACCTTTCTTCACCATACACACAAATGCTGACGGTTGGGTTGACGCTGACAATCAAACAGACTTCTCTGCTCCTAATAAAGCATGGACACATTTGGTTGTAACATTGAACATGGATACCAAATTGTTGACTTTCTACGTGAATGGAGTTAACACCATGCAATGGACAGCTACAACAAAACCAGGCCTGACGGGTACTGGTGCATGGACCTATAAAAACACCCTGCCTTTAATGATCGGAGCCTGCACAACCTTTGCTGAAGCAAATGCTGAATGGAACTGGGATTGGGCTAAAACTCCTGCAAGCTGGGATGGTTTCGTAGGTTCTATGGACGAACTTAAAGTGTATAACGTTGCTTTAAGTGATGGTCAGGTAGCCAAATTGTACAAGGACGAAAATAAATAAGTTGTGTATTAGTTTAACTGCAAAAGGGACTTGATCTTATTCGTAAGTCAGGTCCCTTTATTTTCCTTATACAAGGCAAAAAGACATTGTTAACGACTTTGGAAGTACAGATGGAGCTCCATCCCTGCTTTTTTTAGTTTTACTCCACGGGAAAACTATTATTCTTAAATTGAAAAATACAAATGAAAAGGATACTCTTTTTAGTCATTTTTACCGGAATTGTTTGGCTGACATCTGCACAGCAAATTGCTATTCCGCGCATTGATCAAATGCCCGATTTACCATCGCCCTACCTTATGCGCGACTGGAAACAAGTGGCGGTAGACTACGACAATTTGATTTTCGATATTACAAAGTCGGGAACCTACTTACCTGTTACAAAAATCAGTACCTCCGATGGCGTCAACTATCCTGCGCTGAAAACAATTCGAATGGATACTTATGTGGGACAATCCAATCATGGAAATGTAGCCGAAGCGATCAATATTCTTCCGGCAATTGTAGGAGCTACATTGGTTGGTGTGGACAAAACATCGCACATGAATATAAATTGGGTTGAAAAAATCAAAGACTTCTACAACCGTAAAAACGGACAAAACGTTTATCTTAACAGCTATTCAGGCACAACAGGAAATGACTGGTGGTACGAAGTGATGCCGAATGTATTTTTTTATCAGCTGTACAGTTTATATCCAACTGCCGATGCCGATTTTGAAGCTCAGTTCAACACAATTGCCGACAGGCAACTGAAAGTAGTACATCAGCTTGGAGGAAAAGTTCAACCCTGGACTTTACCCGAAATGAATTACAGAGCATTCAATTTAATAACAGGCCAACCAAACACAAGCAGTGTGCCCGAGCCCGAAACAGCCGGTTCTATTGCCTGGATCTTGTATCAGGCCTATACTCAAACAGGCAACCCTAAATACCTGCAGGGAGCCGAATTATCCCTTGAATTTCTGCTGAGGCGGACTTCAAACCCTTCGTACGAAATACAATTACCTTACGGAATTGCTGCGGCAGCCAGAATGAATGCAGTAGAAGGCACAGCTTACGACCTCGAAAAAATGATGAACTGGTCTTTTTCTTCAGGTCAGAACACTTTAAGAGGCTGGGGAAGTATCGTCGGGAAATGGAACGGATATGATGTGTCAGGATTAATCGGCGAAGCCAATGACAAAGGCGATGATTATGCATTTAGCATGAATGGCTTTCAACATGCTGCCGCTTTAGCGCCTGTTGCAAAATATGACAAGCGCTTTGCACATGCTATCGCGAAATGGATACTGAATGTAGCCAATGCAAGCAGGCTTTTCTATCCTAATGCACTTCCACAAGCCAATCAGGAGGCAACAAGTTATGCCTGGTCGAAACAGAATGACCCTACAGCCTGTATTCCTTTCGAATCGATAAAACAAAACTGGAATGGCACGCAACCAAAAGCAATGGGCGATGCTGTGAAAGGCGGTTGGGCGGCTACAGATCTGTCCTTGTACAGCGGTTCAAGCGTTGGATACATGGCAGGCATTATTCAAAAAACAAATATTGATGGCATCCTGCAAATTGATCTAAACAAAACAGATTTCAGGGCCGACAATGCCTACCCTCATTATTTGTACTACAACCCCACCACAACAGTTCAATCGGTTCAGATCAATTTACCGACCGGAAGTTTCGATATCTACGATATGATTTCGGAATCCGTTTTAAAATCAAATGTATCGGGAACAACTGACTTCAGTATAGCGGCTGACAATCTGCGCTTACTTGTGCTGTATCCTGCAGGAAAAACGCCTGTGCTGAAAGGTCGACTCAAATTGGTTGACGAACATGTGATAGATTATCATACCGGATATAATTTTTCGGGTTCATTGCGCATCAAAGCTTTTTCGGCCTCCGACACTATCGTTCAAAAATCGAATGCGCTCCAACTTTATTGCCTCACAGAAAATGCACGATCTACAAATCTTTCTTACCAATGGTTTCAGAACGATGCATTGATATCAACTTCGAATACAGGAAGCTTTAACTGGCAAGCCCCTGCTGTGGCCGGAAATTATCTGCTGCAATGCAGGGTTTCAGAAAATGGAGATACAATAAGTTCGCCAACAATTTCAATTCAGGTGGTTGATAAGCTAAGCATAGCGCCTGTTATCAGCGACATTTCATTTTCTGCGCCAATGCCTTTCAGCATCAACGCTACACAAAACCCTGTGGCAATGCTGAACACAACTGATGTTGCGTATGTATGGAGCACTACTGATGGAACATTGACAAATCAGCTGAGCGCTTCTCCCGTTTGGAATTTACCGGCTTCCCCCGGCATTTATTCCCTTTCGCTTACAGTCGCCAACAGCTCCGGAAGTTCAACTTTCACAAAATCGGTATTGCTAAAAGACTTTAGTCCCGTCGAAGAACCTGCAACGCTTATTTATTACCCGTTCAACGGTGACACTAAAAACAAAGCTCAGGAGGAATTAAATGCAATTGCTGTGAATCCAATAGCGTCAACGGGTGCCAACGGAATAACAAATGCTGCCTATCAGTTTCCTTCGAGCGCTTCCTATATATATACCCCCAACGAACCGGCCCTTAATTTTCAAGATAAAATAGCCATCTCCCTGTGGGTGAAAGCTGATGCATTACCAAACAACGAGCAGTTCATCCTATCCCATGGAAGTTGGGAAGAACGGTATAAGCTTTCGATAACACCTGAAAAGAAAGTGCGGTGGACAGTGAAAACAACTCAATCGGTTGTCGATGTTGATGCCGACACAATGCTTCGTGCCGGAGAATTTACTCATTTTACAGTCGTTTATACAGGTTATTCCTCTGAGCTATACAGGAACGGGAAACTCTCGGCTTTCAAACCGCTCACAGGTCCAATGCGAACCACAGGAAAAAGCCTTACTATCGCCCGAAAAGATGAAGGAACAACGGACTATTCCTTCAAAGGCGCTGTAGACGAAGTTCGTATGTATAATGCTGAGCTTTCGCCTCAATTGATTCAGCTGTTGCCGGCTACATTTAAAATAAAAGCTGGAAATGATGATACAACTGCAACGGCCTTTCAGGTGTATCCGAATCCGTTTTCAACTGAACTCCATATTGCATTGCCAGCCAACGAAACACTTACCGAAATTGAAGTTTTTGATCTGGCTGGAAGGAAAATACTGCATACAACTCAGTTGGATACAGCTTTTATCACAAACATTCCAAATGGTTTTTACCTGCTTCAGGTTGGTACTGATGCCGGAAAGGTTTACAAAACAAAGATAATGAAGCATTAGTTTTCCGAATGCAGGCCATAGCTCTTGCCGTTGTTTTATTGCTGTTTTTTTAATAAAATTGAAGGAAATGGAAAAAAAATAACAAATTCCCGTTACCTTTGCAACATTTCTTTGTAGTTATTCATCAATACATGTAAATAACTTTTCATCAGTAATATTATGGCATTCCGAAAATCATTGACCCGTGGAATAAACACTTTGTTGGCTGCATTGCTTACATTGCTTGGTTTTAGTAATTGTTCTTCCGAAGCTTTAGTTGAATATGGAGTTCCGAATGCCGACTATACTATAAAAGGAACTGTGGTGGACAAAACAAATGCAAAACCTGTCAAAGGAATAAGAATAGGTTTTTCTCCGGGTTTCTCAGAGCCAATTCTTATGTATGGTGTTATGCCTCAGCCCTACCGAAGCATAAAAGCTGATACTACCGACATGAGTGGCGCTTACAAGCTGTCGGACAATTTCTCAGCAGGCGAAATTCAGGATAATATTGTGCCCGTTTATGTTCAGGACATTGATGGCGCCGAAAATGGATTGTACAACGACACTATTTTGAATGTTGATTTCGAAAACGCAAATCATACCGGAAAAAAGAGAAACTGGTACGATGGCGAATTCAGTGTAGATGTAAACATAAAACTCACCCCGAAGAAAGAAGGGAATGAATAAGCAACCTTCGATACGCAAAAGAATTGGTCTGGAGATTTTCAGAAAAATGAGGCACAACAATGCCCGCCTGCACGAACTGAATACCCTTTTCTGGGAATGTACCCTGCGCTGTAATCTCTCATGCCTTCATTGTGGCAGCGACTGTCGATCCATCTCCAATCAACCGGATATGCCGGTGGCAGATTTTCTTAAAGTGATTGACCAAATCACACCACATGTAAACCCGAATCGTACAATGATAATCTTTACCGGAGGTGAAGCTTTACTCCGAAAAGACATTGAAGTTTGTGGAACCGAACTTTATCACAGGGGATTTCCATGGGGCATTGTGTCCAACGGAATGTTGCTTACCTCAGAACGATTAAAGTCACTCCTTGCCTCCGGACTTCATTCCATCACGATAAGTCTCGATGGTTTCGAAGACGAGAACAACTGGTTGCGCAACCATCACCGCAGTTATACCAATGCAATAAATGCTGTAAGACTACTCACCAATGTGCAGGATGTAGCCTGGGATGTTGTAACCTGTGTCAACAAAAAAAATGTTGAGAGTCTGCCTGATTTTAAAGAGTATTTGATAAAAACAGGAGTGAAAAACTGGCGCATCTTTACCATTTTCCCTGTTGGACGTGCGGCCGAATCACCGGAACTACAATTATCGAACGACGAATTTACATCAGTACTTGACTTTATTCGTGAAACAAGAATAGAGAACCGCATACATTTGAATTATGGTTGCGAAGGTTTTCTTGGCAATTACGAACAGGAAGTGCGCGACAATTTTTATACCTGCCATGCGGGCATAAACGTAGCTTCTGTACTTGCCGATGGTGCTATTTCGGCTTGCCCGAGCATTCGCTCTAATTTTCATCAGGGTAATATTTACAACGATAACTTTATGGATGTATGGAACAATAAATTTCTTCCATTTCGCAATCGCGAATGGGCGCATAAAGGAAAATGCGCCGATTGCAGCATGTTTCGGTATTGCGAAGGAAACGGCATGCACCTGCATGACGATGATGGAAACCTGTTAGTCTGCCATTACAACAGGATAGAAAAATGATAACAAGACACATCGTCCTTCTCCGCGGCATAAATGTTGGCGGAAACAATATCATTAAAATGGCTGATTTGAAAACCTGTTTCCAGGAAATGGGTTTTACGAATGTAATCACCTACATTCAGAGCGGAAACGTACTGTTTGACAGCAACGAAATCGATCAATCTGTACTTACACAGCAAATTGAGAAAACACTTTCAGAACGTTTTAACTATCATTCGAGCGTCGTTTTATTTCCTCAGCGAGAGATGATAAAACTTGTAAATAATGCTCCGGAAGGTTTTGGAAAACTTTCCGACGAATATCGTTACGATGTAATTTTCCTGAAACCGCCACTTACATCCGAAGAAGCCTTTTCCAAAATCAAAACGAAGGAGGGAGTTGATTTTGTAACTGCCGGTGAGGGTGTACTCTACTTCTCGCGACTGAGCGAAAAATCGTCGCAAAGCCATATGAGCAAAATGACAGGCACAGCCATCTACAAAGAAATGACCATCCGTAACTGGAATACCACAACCAAACTTACGGGCTTGTGATGCAAATTTAAGGGCGCAACACGATAGTCGCTTCGTTGCATCTATAGAGCATATTGAATACAAAAACAGATTTCTCATTCTAGTTTTTGTCAAAAAGTTGTTTATCGGATTTTAATAGCTAACTTTACAACTTAATTTAATATCAGGTGTTTTACATCTGATATTCGTTTGGGTCAATCATACACTGTTCATTGTGTTGCTTTCTACTACCTGCTTTTAGTTTTCATATTGAAAAACAACGAAAACGAAGTATACTGTTCATTTATAAATAACTCCTCAAGTATCTTGACATCTCATTTTCTATTTCTGTTTTAAAAATTCCAATATAAAATATGCTTAAACGTGAAGCAACTATCTGCTTCATTGTTTATTCGCACACAACAACTAATATATTTTATGAAAATATATATCAAATACATGGTGAGCCTCAGATGCAAGATGGTTGTGAAAGAAGAACTTAAAAAACTCGGACTTCATTTCATCGTCGTCGACTTAGGAGAAATTGAGATCATGGAAGACATCTCCGAGGACCAACGTGATAACCTTAAAACAGCCCTTCTCGACTCCGGGCTGGAGTTGATGGATGACAAAAAGGCTGTATTGATTGAAAAGGTAAAAAGTGTAATCATCGAAATGGTGCATTATGCCGACGAATTACCAAAAATAAACTACTCAGACTACATCAGTGAGAAACTGAAATATGATTACACCTACCTATCGAATCTTTTTTCGGAGGTAAAAGGAATTACTATTCAGCAATTTATAATCATTCATAAGATCGAAAGAGTTAAAGAATTATTGTTGTATGACGAGCTCAACCTGACCGAAATTTCATATCGCATGCAATACAGCAGCGTGGCACACCTTTCGAACCAGTTTAAAAAAATTACCGGATTAACACCATCCGAATTCAGACATCTCAAAGACAGACACAGAAATCCGATTGAAGAACTCTGAAAATCAATTTAGCACGAAATGAAACAACAAGTATCACAATATGCCCGCAGTTTGATGGAAATCAGTTACGATCCATTGATCACCATTAACACGCTGGGCAGAATTATTGACCTAAACCAGGCTACAGTAAATATTCTTGGATTGACGCGAGAGCAAATCGCTGGTAGTGATTTTTCTGAATATTTTAGCTTGCCAAAACAGGCACGCAAAGTGTGCGATGACGTTTTCACAAAAGAGAGCGTGGCCGATGCTTTCCTGACACTGAAACATGTCGACGGGAAATTGACCGATGTGCTTTTAACAGGCTCTTATTCTAACGACAACAATGGTAATTTACCAGGAGCCATCATGGTAATGAGGGATTTAACCAACCAGAAATGGGCAACAGAATTGCTTACAGCCAATAAAGAACTTGTATTTCAGAATGAAGAAAAAGAAAAACGAGCTGCTGAATTAATTCTGGCTAACAAAGAACTTCTGTTTCAGAACGAGGAAAAAGAGAAAAGAGCTGCCGAATTAATCATTGCCGATAAAGAACTTCTGTACCAAAATGAGGAAAAAGAGAAAAGAGCCGCAGAACTACTCATTGCGGATAAAGAACTTCTTTTTCAAAGCAATGAGAAGAAAAAAAGAGTCACTGAAAATAAAAAGCTCGAAGCATTCAGCGATACTTTAAAATTAGCTTCGGAATACTCTCTGAGTTTAATTGAGGCAATCCATGATCCGCTGCTTACAATCAGTTCCGAAGGGAAAATAACTGACATGAATAAGGCCACTACAAACATGATTGGCATGACCCGTGAACAACTGACAGGAAGCGATTTCTTCGACTATTTCACCGAACCTCAAAAAGCGCGTGAAGTGTATCAGAAAGTCTTTGCAAAAGGTTCTGTGGCCGATTCACCACTCACCATCCGACATAGAGATGGGAAATTGACCGATGTACTTTTCAATGGATCGGTGTATAAAAATGATGAAGGAAAGGTGCTGGGAGTGGTCATTGTGGCAAGAGATGTGACTGAACAAAAAAGGATATCAAAAGAGCTGACTGAGGCAAAAGAATTCGCAGAGCTTCAAACAAGTGTAGCTCAGGAAGCCAAAAACATAGCTCAAATGGCAACCCGTAAAGCCGAAGATGCTGTGAAAGCCAAACAACAGTTCCTGTCCAATATGAGTCACGAAATTCGCACCCCAATGAATGCGATCATAGGATTCACAAAGGTGGTACTCAAAACTGAACTCACTGCAAAACAAAAGGAATATCTGGCAGATATAAAATTGAGTGGCGATGCGCTCATTGTGCTTATCAACGATATACTTGACCTGGCAAAAGTAGACGCCGGGAAAATGACTTTTGAACAAATTCCGTTCAAAATGCATACTTCTATATCTGCCATGCTGCATGTGTTCGAAGCTAAAATTCAGGAGAAAAATTTAGTGCTTATTCAGGAATATGACGACAAAATCCCGAATGTATTGGTAGGCGATCCCGTACGATTGCACCAAATTATTCTGAACCTTGTAAGTAATGCTGTTAAATTCACAACTGAGGGAACTATAACTGTTGGCGTTCATTTGCTTAAGGAGGACGACGAGCAGGTCACCATCGAATTTGCTGTGAAAGATACCGGCATCGGCATTCCCAAAGATAAAATGGAAAAGATATTTGAAAATTTCCAACAAGCATCCAGTGGTACATCTCGTTTGTACGGCGGAACGGGTTTGGGACTTGCCATAGTAAAACAATTGGTAGAAACACAGGGCGGAAAAATCTTTGTTGAAAGTACCGAGCACAAAGGTTCAACCTTTAGCTTTACGCTTAGCTTCCCAAAAACAAAGGTTGAAGCTGACTTTGAAATAGAAATTCCGGATTTGGATACAGAAATAAAGAACATAAAAGTCCTTGTAGCCGAAGATATTGCGCTGAATCAGCTACTGATGAAAACGATACTCGATGAATTCGGTTTTGAACGCGATATTGCCGAAAACGGTAGAATAGCCATAGAGAAACTAAAAATCAACGACTACGACGTTATCCTTATGGACTTGCAGATGCCCGAAATGAATGGATTTGAAGCTACAAAATACATTCGTAACACCATGTTGTCCAATATCCCCATTATTGCACTCACGGCCGATGTAACTACTGTTGACCTTGCAAAATGTAAAGCCGTAGGCATGAATGATTATATAGCCAAACCGGTAGACGAAAGACTTTTATATTCCAAAATTATAAATTTAATAAAGAAGAATATAGCTGTAGATGAACTTCCTGAAAGCATTGATTTACGCGTGAAGAAAAACAAGTGTACCGACCTCGATTACTTAAGCCAGCGCACCAAATCGAATCCTGACCTAATGATGGAAATGATTTCGCTTTATCTGGAACAAACCCCAACCCTGATCAGAACCATGAAACAAAGCATGAGAGATAAAGACTGGAATACACTCTACGCGGCTCTACATAAAATGATTCCTTCT
>JAYFRI010000302.1:0-22067 GCA_034926015.1 Paludibacter sp.
AGTGCATCCGGCTGTTTTGTATGCTGCAAAAATAGCTGGTGTTCATCGTATTTTTAAAATCGGAGGAACACAGGCAATAGCTGCTATGGCTTATGGTACCGAAACCGTGCCGAAAGTGTATAAAATTTTTGGTCCAGGCAATCAATATGTCACTGCCGCCAAGCAAATAGTTTCGCTGCGCGATGTGGCGATAGATATGCCTGCCGGACCTTCGGAAGTGGAAGTATTGGCCGATAAATCAGCAACTCCTGTTTTTATAGCTGCCGATTTACTTTCGCAGGCCGAACATGGTGTCGATAGTCAGTCTATATTGGTAACTGTTGATGAGGCGCTTATTGAACCGGTATTAGAACAAATTGAGATTCAACTGGAGCAACTTCCGAGGAAAGAACTGGCGCGTAAGGCCCTCGAAAATAGTAAAATAATTTTGCTGAAAACGCTTGACGAAGCTGTGGCGCTTACCAACGAATATGCTCCCGAACATTTAATTATTTCTACTCAGTATTATATGGGCGTGGCGGCAAATATTGTAAATGCAGGGTCGGTTTTTCTGGGAAATTACACGCCGGAGAGTGCAGGGGATTATGCTTCGGGCACAAATCACACGCTTCCTACTAACGGGTACGCAAAAGCATATAGCGGAGTGAATCTTGACAGTTTTGTGCGAAAGGTGACTTTCCAGCAAATTACAAAAGAAGGGCTCACGAACCTGAGCAATGCCATTATTCTGATGGCCGAAAATGAAGAACTTCAGGCGCACAGTAATGCCGTGAAGGTGCGTTTGGATGAGGAAGTTCCGGTTGAAACAAGAGAAAGCAGCCATCGCAGGTAGCAATGTAGCTATCTAGCGCAGATTAAATAGTTGAATTTTGTTTGTTTGAATTGCCGTTTTTTGCTGTTCTGAAAATATTTAAATCTGAAATTTTAAATAAAATCTGAATTTTAAATAAATAAGCATACACGAATTAACATAACAACACCATAAGTATGAATATAAACGATTTAGTAAGAGAGAATATCCGTAGCCTGAAGCCTTATTCCTGTGCCCGGGACGAGTTTAGCGGAAAAGCAACAGTTTATCTGGATGCCAACGAAAACCCATTTAACTCACCATTTAATCGATATCCCGATCCACATCAGGGCGAGGTGAAAGATCAGATTTCGAAAATAAAAAATGTAAAAGCCAATAGAATCTTTCTTGGAAACGGAAGTGACGAAGCCATTGATCTTTTGTACAGGGCTTTTTGCGAGCCAGGCAAAGATAATGTTGTGGCTATAGATCCTACTTATGGGATGTATAAAGTGTGTGCCGATATTAACAATGTGGAGTATCGTAAAGTGATGCTGAATGAAGATTTTGATATAGAGGCCTATAAAATAATGGATGCAACAAATGTAAACACAAAAATAATTTGGTTGTGTTCGCCCAATAACCCTACGGCAAATAGCCTGAACAGAGATGAAATTGTGAAGTTGCTGAAATGGTTCAGGGGAATAGTAGTAGTTGATGAAGCCTATATCGACTTTGCTTCCGATGAAAGTTTTGTTGCGCAACTCAACAAATTTCCACATTTGGTAGTGCTTCAAACATTTTCAAAAGCATGGGGCAATGCAGCTGTTCGGTTGGGAATGGCGTTTGCATCGAAAGAAATTATCGATGTGCTGAATAAAATAAAATATCCGTACAATTTAAGCTTGCTTACACAGCGTCACGCCCTTTACATGTTAAACGATGTTGAGAAAGTAAAGGAATGGGTGAAAACATTGCTCGAAGAACGTTCTAAATTAGTGTCACAGCTTCAGAAAGTACCTAATGTTGTGAAAGTTTATCCTACCGATGCTAATTTTGTATTGGCCAAAGTCAACAATGCTGATCAGGTATATCGTGAGCTTATTCGCAAAGGCGTAGTGGTTCGTAACCGGAGTAACATAAGCCTTTGTAACGATTGTCTCAGAATAACGGTGGGAACATCCGAAGAAAACAGGCAGTTGATCAATGAATTGAAGAAATTCTAAGAAAAAACGATGTTTCGTTCAAAAACAGGATTGAACGATGACAAACAAATAAGAACTCAAATGAAAAGGTCAATTCTCTATAAAGCGTTTTCGATATTGGTTTGTGCAACTTATTTACTGACTCCGGTTGGTTGTAATGAGGTTGACCCTGTTGTAGACCCAATTGATACTATAAAAACTGAGCCTGTTGACAGCCTTTTTGCCAAAGGAGCCGACGTAAGTTGGCTGACTGCGATGGAAGACAAAGGAAAGAAGTTCTATAATTTGGCAGGAACGGCCACCGAATGTATGGCATTGCTTAAAAGTTTAGGAATGAATACAATTCGCTTGCGCGTATGGGTCAATCCAGCTGCGAACTGGAACAATACCGCTGATGTTTTGCTGAAGGCCAAGCGTGCTAAAACACTAGGGATGCGCATTATGATTGATTTTCATTACAGCGATACCTGGGCCGATCCGGGCCACCAAACTAAACCAGAGGCTTGGAGGAATCTTAGTTTTGCCGATTTAAAAGCAGCATTGGCCGCTCATACCACTTCGGTGCTTACGGTGCTAAAAGAGAATGATATTACCCCCGAATGGGTACAGGTTGGCAACGAAACCAGCAATGGTATGCTTTGGGAGGATGGGAAAGCAACGACGAACATGGCCAATTATGCCGCACTTACCAACGCTGGTTACGATGCAGTGAAATCTGTTTTTAGTAATGCAAAAGTAATTGTTCATATCAACGATGGATATGACAATGGCAAGTTCAGATGGATATTCGATGGATTGAAAAGTAATGGAGGAAAATGGGATGTTATCGGACTTTCAGTTTATCCTTATTGGTTTACTCCGTCAAACGATTGGGCCAAATGCAATGCGCAAACGCTTGCCAATATGAATGATATGGTAAGCAGGTATAACAAGGAAGTTATGGTGGTGGAATGTGGAATGAGTTGGGACAGTCCTCAGGCCTGTAAAAGCTTCTTGTCCGATTTAATAGCTAAAGTTAAGCTGGTAAATAACAAAAAAGGACTTGGCGTGATATATTGGGAGCCGCAAAGCTATGGTGGTTGGGAAGGCTATACCTTAGGAGCTTTCGATAATAGTGGTAAGCCAACAGCAGCACTGGATGCATTCAAATAATCTTTTGTTCTGCATCTGTTCTGCTTCGAATTTTCGGAACAATTCCGGATTTTCAAATCCTCAAATCTTCAAACATTCAAACCATAGCCTTTTTAATCCCTCTGTTTTCGGGATTCATCCTCACCTCATTCCCCTGAGTAGTTCCCCGATATCCATGCGTTTTTTAGCCGGGGCCTGCACGCTTTTAAGCTGAAGGTAACCATCTTGTAAAGCAATTTTTGCAAACTTCTTTCCATCCGTGATAAGTGTTCCCGGTTGATTGTTGTGCTGAATGTATTCCTTTTCTGTTTCGTATATTTTCAGTAGGGTTGGTTCTTGCTGATTTGGAAACTGCAATTCGGCCCAGGCGGTAGGGTAGGGCGACAAACCACGTATAAAATTGTAGCTATCGTCTACACTTTTATTAAAATCAATTTTGCATGTATCTTTAAAAATTTTAGGCGCCGCTTTGAGCTCGGTTTCGGGATGAATAAACTGAGATTGATCAATAGCATCTGTTTCGCCAAGAATTAGCAAATCAATTGTTTGGCGAACCATTTCAGCGCCGATTAGCATTAGTTTGTCATGAACTGAGCCTGCATCGTCGGTTTCAGAAAAGGATATTTTTTCCTGAAGTATAATTTTTCCTGTATCGATTTCGTGGGTGAGAAAAAAGGTAGTGGCACCGGTTTCTTTTTCACCGTTGATAATGGCCCAATTGATGGGCGCCGCGCCACGATACTGTGGCAAAAGTGACGCATGAAGATTAAATGTTCCGAGGCGGGGCATGTTCCATACCACTTCGGGCAGCATCCTGAAGGCAACTACTACCTGAACATCGGCATGTAGCGCTTTGAGTGCTTCCAAAAAGCTCTCATCTTTCAGTTTCTCGGGTTGAAGAATATTGAGGTTCTTTTCAATGGCATATTGTTTTACAGCCGAAAACTGAAGTTTATGTCCACGTCCGCTTGGCTTGTCGGGCATTGTGATGACTCCTACTACGTTATAGTTGTTTTCGACTAAAATTTTAAGACTTTCCACCGCAAAATCGGGTGTGCCCATAAAAACAATCCTCATATCTTTGTTATTTGTTTTTGATTATTGATTTTGAAAAGTGAAGCCTAAGGCTTTTGTTTACAGTTGTTTGTTAGTTTCGTTTGTCCATTCCCCACATGAGTTTGCTTTTCAAGGTGTGGAAAAATGTATGGTTACGTTGCTTGATCACTTTCACACAGAAGTCGGCTTTAGTGATGCGAAGTTTTGTGTCTTCACTCAGAATCACGCTGCGGCCATCCAGTGCCACCTGATAACAGTGACTTCGACTTTTTACATCCAATTCAATGATCCAGTTGTCCGGTACTATCAACGGGCGAACATTCAGACTGTGCGATGCGACAGGCGATAGCAATATGTTTTGTGCTTGTGGAACAACAATTGGACCTCCCACGCTCATAGAGTAGGCCGTAGAGCCTGTAGGTGTGGAAATAAGTAAACCATCGGCCTGATAGGTATGGATGGCTTCACCATTCAAATAAGTATGAATACTTATCATGGACGAGCTGTCCTGTTTGAGCACCGACACTTCATTCAGCGCATAAGGATTATCGAGCTGCGTATGATCCGATGTCTCTACAAAAAGCAAAGTACGTTCTTCTATATCATAGTTCGAGCTTAATAACGATTCGAGAGCAGGCAATATATTCTCAACAGGCACATCTGCCAGAAAGCCCAACCGTCCGGTATTGATGCCCAGTACCGGAATTTGTTTTTTCCCTATATGAGCAGCAGTACTCAGAAAAGTGCCATCGCCGCCAATACTCAGCGCTATATCGGCCGAGAAATCATCGTTATGAATTATTTCTATCGTGTCGGGGCAGCAATCGCCATGCTCAACGACGAATTTGTAAAGTTCCTGTTCGAGCATAAGCGTAACGCCTTTTTCAGTAAAAAAATCGATAAGCGTCCTTAAAGGAGTTAAAATAAAAGGACGGTAGGTGTTGGCGAATATTGCTATTTTCATTGTTTTGAGCATTTCAATTTCATTTTTCTTGAAGTGATATTTTGAGTTAATAAACCGTATTTGTAAATACTTATCGATAAAAAAATGAAAGTTCGATCTTAATATTAAAAAAGGTTCAGTATTTTAAGCTATTTTTGTAGCTGATTTTATTTTTTATTATTTATATTGCAAAGGAACAAAATGATAACGAAAGTAACAAATTTATTGGGTTTCATATTGCTATAAAATGATGTGGATTATTAACAGTATTCATTACAAACGCTTGACTGATAGAAAATGACAAAATTAAGTGTAAATATAAACAAGGTAGCCACTATACGCAATGCGCGTGGAGGAAATGTGCCCGATGTGTGTCGGGTGGCTCTGGATTGCGAACGCTTTGGAGCCGAAGGAATTACAGTACATCCACGACCCGACGAAAGGCACATCCGTTATCAGGATGTGTGGGATTTGCGTCCTCAACTGACAACGGAGTTTAATATTGAGGGTAATCCCAATGCCGAATTCATAAAGTTGGTAAAAGCCGTAAAGCCTCATCAGGTGACGCTTGTGCCCGATGCTCATGATGCCATCACTTCGAATGCCGGTTGGGATACGGTGAAACATTTCGATTTTCTCAAAGAAGTTGTAGCCGACTTTCAGAGTGTTGGAGTTCGTGTTTCTATTTTTGTGGATACAAATTTGCTGAATATGGAGTATGCTGCCAAAACCGGAACCGACCGCGTGGAATTGTATACCGAACCATATGCTACTATGTATCCCGAAAATAAAGAAAAAGCGATTGCGCCTTTTGTTGAGGCAGCTAAGCTTGCCCGCAAGTTAGGCCTCGGCTTAAATGCTGGACATGACCTGAGTCTCGAAAATCTGAAATACTTTCATACACTTATTCCGTGGGTAGACGAAGTGTCGATTGGTCATGCTTTGATTTCGGATGCATTGTATTTCGGACTCGAAAACACAATAAAACAGTACAAAGATCAGTTAAGATAGAAAAGCAAAATTAAATCGGTACAAAATTTGATAATAAAGCAATCACAAAGTTAAAACAATAAATAAACAAAGGTAATATGAATTTAATGCTTATCCTGCAAGCTCCATCGGCGCTCGCTACTACTCCTGCCACAACAGCAATAGAAACTCCTGTAGCCGAAATGAATTTGTGGCAAATGTTTCAATACGGAGGACCAATTATGTATATTCTGGTGGCAATGTTTGCGTTGGCCGTTTATCTTTTTATTGAACGCCTGATTACACTAAAACAAGCATCGAAAGAAGATAATTCTTTTATGAACAGAATAAAGGATTATATCTACGATGGAAAAATTGATGCAGCCAAGAAACTTTGCCACGATACCAATACGCCAACTTCGCGCATGGTCGAAAAAGGAATTAGTCGCTTGGGACGGCCAATGAGCGATGTGCTTGTGGCTATTGAAAATGTTGGAAATCTCGAAATTGCGAAACTCGAAAAAGGTCTGGTAATTATGGCTTCTATATCGGGTGGTGCGCCTATGCTCGGTTTCCTTGGAACTGTGACCGGTATGGTGACCGTATTTTTTAATATGGCGCAAAAATCGGGTGGTACCATTCAGTTGGGCGATTTGTCGGTGGGTATGTATCAGGCCATGGTAACTACTGTAGGTGGTCTTATTGTAGGTATTCTTGCTTATTTTGCCTATAATTATCTTGTTTCCCCAGTAGATTCGGTGGTACGTATTCTTGAATCGAGAACCATGGAGTTTCTTGATTTACTGAATGAACCTGCGTAAGTTGCTGGTTGATTGTTGGATGATATTCCGGTAATAGCACTTTTTGATGGAATTCAACCGAATTAACTTCATGAAGGTTCAGTTTGCTGTAAATCATTCGATTCGTTTTATTTAGTTATGTACTCTGAGTAAAAAATTAAGATAAAAAACAAACAAATGGCTTTAAAAAGAAGAAATAAGATAGAAGCTTCATTTTCAATGTCATCGATGACAGATATAATTTTTTTATTGCTGATATTTTTTGTGATTTCATCTACCATGTCATCACCAAGCGATATAAAAATTAATCTTCCGCAAAGCAAAGCTAACACTGCATCGAAGCCGGTGATTGCTAAAGTGTCGATTGATGATCAGGGAAATTTCTTTGTGGCAAAAGGAAGTGAAGCGCCGGTAGCGGTAGCGCCGGAGTTACTCGAATCGTATATCACCGATTTGGTAGCGCAGGATACAACTACTTATATTGCGCTACATGCCGATCAGAATATAGCTTACAAAGAAGTGGTGAGAGTGCTCGATATTGCCAATCAGCACAAACTAAAATTAGTAATTGCAACAACAACTCCTGATAAATAGTAAACTGTGAAGAAAGCTGATTTATATGGTATAATTGGTTCAGTGCTATCATGTATCCTGCTCTTTCTTATCCTTTGGTTGATTGTCCTTCCTGTGACTCCCGAAGTGAAAGATGATGAGGGTATAATGGTGAGTTTTGGCGATGCAACTGATGGAGCAGGGGTGACTGAAACTCCTGCAGCACAACCTGAAGCTGCAACTCCAAAAACTGTCACTGCGCCTAAACCGGTCAAACAGGAGTATATGACTTCGACCGACCCTAATGCATTGGCGATAGCCGAACAGAAGAAAAAAGATAAAAAAGAGAAAGAAGCGCTTGAAAAACAAAGACTTGAAAATGAACGTGCTATTGCTGATAAAAAGCGCAAAGAACAGGAAGCAATTGACAAAGCAAATGCCATGGGTGGTTTGTTTGGTAAAGGTGGAACGGGCAGCGGAACAACTTCTGGCAACACTACTCAGGGAAATCCGGCAGGCTCTGGTTCTTCCGGTGGTAATTCATGGTCGTTGAGCGGTAGGTCGTTGAGTGGTAGTTTGGTGCAGCCTAAGTACGACAATGATGTGGAAGGAAAGGTAACTGTTAACATAAGAGTTGATGCAAGTGGTGTAGTGATAGGAGCTACTATTGGTTCTCCTACGACAATTTCGGATCAGGCCACCCGCAATGCCGCACTTGCCGCAGCCAATGGAACGAGATTTACTGGTGGTAGCGGTACTGCTTCGGGAACAATTACCTATAATTTCAGATTAAAATAGAAGATTGAAAACGCACTGAATCATAAGTCGATATGAAAGTATATTTATTTTTAGCAGAAGGTTTTGAAGAGATAGAAGCAATAGCTCCTATTGATATTTTCCGCCGTGCTGGTATCGAAACAATAACAGTTTCAATCACTTCTGATAAAATTGTTACAGGAGCTCATGGTATCAGTGTAGTGGCTGATGCGCTGTTTGAATTGACTGATTTCAACGGTGAATATTTGTTATTTCTGCCCGGCGGAATGCCCGGTACCTTGAACCTTTCGAAGCATGAAGGCTTGCTGGCACTTATTACAGCTCATGCTGGCAAGGGAAAGTTGATTGCCGCCATTTGTGCAGCTCCATCGGTTTTAGGTAAATTAAATTTATTGGAAGGCAAAGAAGCCATTTGTTATCCGGGATATGAAAACGAAATGCTGAATGCAAAATTATCCACATTCGACACTGTCAGATCGGGTGCTGTTTTTACGGCCAAAGCGGCAGGAGTTGTTATGAAATTTGCTATAAATATAGTGGAAGAGTTAAAAGGGAAAGAAACAGCTGATAAAGTGTCAGCCTCTATGTTTTTGGCATAATTTTCACATAAACGATAAAGTATGAAAAAAGGAATATACAGTTATATTCCTTTTTTTAGTTCGGCTTTGCAAATCCTGGTTCATCGCGTTTGTCAATTCGGCTCAGAATTTAACTTTGTCACCCTTTTGGGCTTTATTGCCGATGGGTTGATTGGTCTCAGGATTGATACCCTAATGTTTCGGGCGTTTGACAACCGAAAAAGCTCTAAAACCAAGCAGGCTGATGATTAATTCAAATTCGTTGATGTGTTTTTTTTAACTATACAACAATTATTGTACATTCTGATGTTGTCAATGTAATGGTTAGCAAATTAGATACTGGCATTTAAGTGAATAAATAACGATATTTTTTACGCTATTTCAAAAAATATGTTAGAAAACACATTTCGAATGTAATTTCATTACTTTTGTACGAAGGTGAATTGCTTATAGGTTAATTAGCCGGCGTTTTGGGACTTGCTTTGAACTAAAAAAATATTGCAGAGTTATAAATATAATTTTTTGTAAGAAATTAAAAATAAAACAATTACTGTTTTCAATCCGATGGAGAAATATTTTTTATTTAACAATATTGCTCCTGATTTTAAAATATAGAAAAGAAAAAAATCAAATGAGTAATTTCAGATCATCCTTTTTAGATTCAATTCCGCCGGTAGTAAAAAACCTGCTGGCTATCAACATAATTTTATGGTTGTCGACATTAGTGCTTCCCGGCATGTTTTTGCGTTGGGGAATTAAGCTTGATTTGACAGACATTTTAGGAATGCATTATTGGGCATCCGAAAAATTTAATATCGCTCAGCTGATTACCTATATGTTTATGCACGGAGGGTTTAATCATATGTTTTTCAATATGTTTGCACTTTTCATGTTTGGAGCAGCACTCGAAAATGTTTGGGGACCACGTCGTTTTCTTTTTTACTACCTTGTAACGGGCGTTGGTGCAGGGCTTATTCAGCAACTTTTCTGGACGCTGGATTTTCAGAGTCTTGTAAATGTGATGAATGATGCCATCGCAGCAAATTCGGGTCAGGCCTTACTGGCGCACGAGGCTGAATTGTCAAAGATATTCCGATTCAGCAATCTTCAGGCTTTCGATGCAGCAGCCATTATCGATATGAAGAGAATGTTGGTTGATTTGCCGGTTACTGTAGGTGCTTCAGGAGCTGTATTCGGTATTTTGCTGGCTTTCGGGTGGTTGTTTCCCGAAGCACGTTTGATGCTTATCTTTTTTCCGGTACCAATAAAAGCACGTTTATTTGTTCTTTTGTATGGTGTGTTAGAGTTATTCCTTGGTGTAGCCAATTTTTCCGGAGATAATGTAGCTCATTTTGCCCATCTGGGAGGTATGCTCTTTGGTGCAATATTAATTTTTTTCTGGAAGAAAAGACGGATTTAAGTATTTACTATTTAATAATGTACCATTTGCCATTTAATACAAATAAGATACACTGCACATTACGGGTTCGTTAATGCAGCAATATATTATTCTTATAACTTCATCCTAATTTTAAATTTATACTTCAAAAAAATGGATATAATTGATAAATTGAAACTTGCTTTTCGGAATGGAAATACCCTGACGCGTTTGATTTATATCAATGCCGGAATTTATATCTTGTTGCAGGTATTAATTTTGATGCTGAGGTTGTTTAATCTGGATGCCGGAAACTTAATTACTTATCTGGCTTTGCCGTCCGATGTCAATGCCCTGTTGTCTCATTTCTGGACGCTGCTTACTTACATGTTTTTGCACGAAAGATTGTTTCATATTTTGTTCAACATGCTGGCTTTGTACTGGTTCGGAAAGCTGTTTTTGATGTATTTCACCGAAAAACAAATGGTAAGCCTGTATTTGATAGGCGGATTTGCGGGTGCATTGTTTTATGTGGTTGCTTATAATGTTTTTCCTTATTTTGAACCTTATGTTCAGCTGAGCTTGTTGATGGGCGCCTCGGCGTCGGTCATTGCCATGATAGTGGCTGTGGCTGTGCAATCGCCTAATATGGAGCTGAGAATGTTGTTTATAGGAAATATAAAACTCAAATATATAGCCCTGTTTACAGTGTTGACGAGTTTTTTTGGAATAACATCGAACAATGCGGGCGGAGAAATTGCACATCTTGGTGGTGCTTTTGCGGGTTACATTTTTATTGTATCTTTGCGGCAGGGGAAGGATATAACTAAATGGTTAAATAAGCTACTCGATGCTTTGTATAACCTTTTTAAACCACGAAAATTAAAAGTGGTTTCGTCAAAGAAAAGGGGAAGGTCTACTATGAGCGATGCTGAATTCAATATGAATAAAGCCCGTCGAATGGCCGAAATAGACCACATCCTCGACAAAATAAAAACTTCCGGCTACGAAAGTCTTTCGGCTGACGAAAAGAAAAAACTATTTGAACAGGGAAAAAAATAAATTAATTGTAAGTCTTAGTGCTGAATTCTGAATTGTAATGTTTGGTAGAGCTATAGTAAAAGGGATAATGTTGGCTGCCAATATGGTAGTAGTCATCATTATGCTGCTTAGTTTGCTCGGAACAAAAATTAGTCCAGAGGAATTTATCCCTCCTTCCTATGTTACGCTCATTTTTCCTATCATTATTTTTCTGAACACCTGCTTTGTTGTTTTTTGGATCATAGCCCGGAAATGGCATTTTCTTATCTCATTACTAACACTTCTTCTGTGTTCAACACAAATTGCCGATACTTTGCCTTTACATTTTGGCCGTACACAAAGCAATGTCTCGGGTACAACAGTAAAAATACTTACTTACAATACAATGATGAGCGGTGGTATGGCAAAACATACTTCAGAGCATCCAAATAATGTGATTCAGTATGTGTTGGATGCCGACGCCGATATAGTTTGCCTGCAGGAATTTGCAGTGAGTCCGAAAGAACAATACCTTACCCAGGAAGATGTGCTACGGATTTTTAAGAAATATCCATACCGGCACATTTGGTACAAACAGGAGCAAAACTGGGCAAAGTCAGGAGTAGCCACATTTTCTAAATTCCCCATTATAAAGAAAAAAAATATAGATATTCAGTCGATGTACAATGTATCTGTGTACACAGATATAGTTGTTAATGGAGATACGATAAGGGTATTCAATAACCACCTTGAGTCGAACAGGCTTACCGAACGCGATCGTGAATTGCCTATACAGTTGAAAGACAGCTTTGACACCGAAAAACTTTCGGGAACAACGCTCCATCTGTCCCGTAAGCTTGGTGCTGCTTATAAAGCACGAGCCGTACAGGCCGATACAATAGCTTCGATAAGAAATCGTTCCCCGTACAAAGTTATCATATGTGGCGATTTTAATGATGTGCCCGTTTCATATGCTTACACAAAAATAAAAGGCAATCTCAAAGATGCTTTTTCCGAAACTGGTTTTGGATTGGGTTGGACGTTGAATCTCTCCATTTATAAATTCCGTATTGACTATGTGTTGTACGATGCGACTTTTACTACCAATTATTTTAATATTTCAAAAGTAAAATATTCTGACCATTATCCGGTTTATTGTCAGCTAAATATAAATTAAAAATCAATTTTTATAAAACAACAAATAAAAAATTAACAGTATGAGTATTCCTGCAAATCTTAAGTACACAAAAGAACACGAGTGGTTACGTGTAGAAGGCAATACAGCCTGGGTCGGTATCACCGATTATGCTCAAAGCGAATTAGGCGAAATTGTATATGTAGAAGTTGAAACAGTAGGCGAAGAGCTTGCCGAAGGTGACGTTTTTGGTAGTGTAGAAGCTGTGAAAACAGTTTCTGAATTATTCCTTCCGGTAGGAGGTACCATTCTTGAACTTAATGCCGAGCTTGATGCAACTCCCGAACTTATTAACACTGACCCTTATGGTAAAGGTTGGATTGTTAAAATGAGTGTGAGCGAACTTTCTGAAGTTGAATCTTTATTGTCGGCCGAAGCATACGCAGCTCTGATAGGTTGATATTAATTATAAAAAAAGAATGAAACCCAGAGTAAGTATTATCATGGGCAGCACATCCGACCTGCCTGTGATGGAAAAAGCAGCAAAATTGTTTGATGAGTTTGAAATTCCATTCGAAATCAATGCACTGTCGGCTCACCGTACACCCCGCGAGGTAGAAGTCTTTGCAAACAATGCAAGAAAAAACGGAATTCAGGTGATAATAGCAGCGGCAGGAATGGCCGCACATTTGCCGGGCGTAATTGCATCGATGACAACACTGCCAGTTATAGGGGTTCCGATCAATGCAAGTCTTGACGGTATGGATGCTTTGCTGGCCATTGTACAGATGCCTCCCGGAATTCCGGTGGCCACAGTGGGTATCAATGGAGCCTTAAACGCGGCGCTGCTGGCCGTGCAAATGCTCGCTGTAAACGACGAAGCACTTCAGCAAAAGCTCCTTCAATACAAAGAGGACCTGAAGAAAAAAATTGTTGAAGCCAATGAGCAATTGGCTGCCGTAAATTTCAGGTATAAAACGAACTGATTGGCCTAAAACCCAACGTTTTTAATTATCTTTGCACTTTCAAATTCTTATTGAATATTTTTATTGAATTATATAATTATCAAATAAATAACAATATGCAAACTATTGACAATTTTAATTTTGCAGGTAAAAAAGCTTTCGTACGCGTTGACTTTAATGTACCGTTGGACGAAAATTTTGTAATTACCGACGACAACCGTATTCGTGCAGCCTTGCCAACGTTAAAAAAAATTCTGGCCGATGGTGGAAGTTTAATTATAGCTTCGCACATGGGTCGTCCTAAAAAAAATCCGGATGCAAAGTACTCGTTAAAAGCTATTTTGGCTCATGTTTCAAAACTATTGGGTGTGGATGTTAAATTTGCAGCCGACTGTATGGGTGAAGAAACAGCTCAAATGGCTGCAGCACTTAAACCGGGCGAAGCTTTATTGCTCGAAAACTTGCGCTTTTATGCCGAAGAAGAAGGAAAACCACGTGGCGAATTTGCTGACGATGCTGAGAAAGATGCTGCTAAGAAAGTAGTAAAAGAAAGTCAGAAAAAATTTACTGCAACATTGGCTTCGTATGCCGATTGTTATGTGAACGATGCTTTTGGAACGGCTCACCGTGCTCATGCATCCACAGCGCTTATTGCTAAATATTTCGATGCTGACAATAAAATGTTCGGTTACCTGATGGAAAAAGAGGTGTTGGCAGTTGAGAAAATTATGACTGAGACTGCACGTCCGTTTACGGCCATTATGGGAGGTTCAAAAGTGTCTTCAAAAATCGAAATCATCGAAAACCTGCTTACAAAGGTTGACAATCTGATCATTGCCGGTGGTATGACTTATACATTCACTAAAGCATTGGGCGGAAATGTAGGTAATTCTATCTGCGAAAACGATAAACTTGATCTGGCACTCGAATTGCTCGAAAAAGCTAAGGCTAATAACGTTAATATGGTTTTGGCTACTGATGCAAAAATTGCTGATGCTTTCAGTAACGATGCTAACACTCAGTTTGTTCCTGTAAACGAAATTCCAGATGGTTGGGAAGGATTGGATATTGGTCCTGATACCGAAAAGAAATTCGGCGATGTTATCAAGGCATCTAAAACGATTCTTTGGAATGGCCCTACGGGTGTGTTCGAATTTGATAACTTTACACATGGTTCACTATCGGTAGGCGAAGCTATTGTTGAAGCTACTAAAAACGGAGCTTTCTCGCTCGTTGGAGGTGGCGACTCTGTGGCTTGTGTAAACAAGTTCGGACTTGCTGATGGTGTTTCTTATGTGTCGACTGGTGGAGGTGCTTTGCTCGAAGCCATCGAAGGACGCGTTTTGCCAGGAATTGAAGCTATTCGCGGATATTAATTTACTGGCACTTCAGTTTAGAGGCACTGAAATAAATTCAAACAATCTGATTTCAATTAAATAAAAAACTGGCAGATAAAGTACAATACCTTATTTGCCAGTTTTATTTTTGAGTCGATTAGTTGTTGTAAAATACTGAAAATTAGAAAATAAGTTCGCCGAAAAAATCGGGTCGATGAAAGTCTGGTTTCTCGGTTTTTATGGCATTCCAGCTTACATAATGTTTACTATCCGTGTCGTCGGCACATTTGTAAAAATTCCCGAGTAACTTTTCAGGTAAATTTATTGGGTCGATTCCAATAAGTGTGAAGGGAATTTCGACAGTGAGTTCCCATTCAAATATGCCCTGCATTTCGTTGAAAGCTCTTGTGCCGATGGAAGGGAATCGTTTGATGGTAAGCAATTCATCTGCGTCGAAATGTGTTACAACTTCTTTGCGTGCTTTGCGTTTACCGGCCGAACATGTACCAATGCAGTTAAATTCAAAATTACAATAGTATTCACTTCCGGGCAGCTTGCAGAAAAATTCCACACAGCTATCTTCGTGGACAGGTTCCTGATCCTTTGCATAAACAGCCTTAAGCAAGTTACCCCGCACATCAAACTTGATAAAGATGCTTGTTTTGGATCGCGCAATATAAAAAATCGTTATTGGTTTGTAATTGTATAAATGTGGCCAGTTGACCGATTCAATAGTGCCCTTTTCTCCCAACAAATCAAGTGTATCTGCTGCAGAGATTATGTCTGTATGGTCAAGCTTTTCGACGTATGGAATCTTTATTTTGTTCATGTTTTATTTTTTTTTGCAAGTATAGTGATTTTTATCAATACATAATTGAAAATGATAAAAAAAATAAACAATTAACAATGTGATTGCGTTTGTAGTTTTGAATAATTATGAGTATTTTTGGAGAAAATAATAATTATGCTTGTAATGCGCTACAGTATTCTCAAGCTAAATCAATTCAAATAAAAAAGAATGTCATTGGTTCTTTTTTTTAATGTTTTGAAAATCTGCATAAAAAATAAATTCGAATTAATTCTCTTTTTTTTATAACATCAAAATTGAGCATTGACAGCATTTGTCATTTTTAATGAATTGGCTATCCATCAATGTTGAGTTTTACGACTAAAAAATGATTTACAAATGAAAACAAAAATTGTACTGCTTATGACTGCAATATCGGTTGCCGGGGCGCTATTGGCCGGAAATCCGCTTTTGGAAACCTACAAGACACCCCATCAAACCATACCTTTTGATAAAATAAAGATAGAGCACTATATGCCTGCCTTCGAAGAGGCTATGAAACAACATGATGCTGAAATAAAAGCCATTGTTGAAAATCCAAAGCCGGCTACTTTCGAAAATACAATCGTAGCACTCGACCGTAGCGGGTCGTTGCTCACCAAAGTGAGTTCGCCTTTCTACAACTTGCTCAGTGCTGAAACCAACGACGAAATGCAGGCAATTGCTCAAAAAGTTTCGCCTTTGTTTACCGAACATTCAAATGCTATTCGTCTGAACGAAAAGCTTTTTGCGCGTGTAAAAGCTGTGTACGACATGAAGGGACAGCTCAAACTTACGCCTGAACAGCAAATGTTGTTGAAAAAAACTTATGATGGTTTTGCCGATAACGGAGCTAACTTGTCCGAAAAAGACAAAGCTATTTATCGTGAACTTTCTAAAGAAATGAGCATGTTGACACTTAATTTTGGTCAGAATGCGTTGAAAGAAACCAACAAATGGAGCATGCTTATCACCGACAAGAATTTGTTGGACGGCCTGCCAGCCGATGTTATTGATATGTTGGCGATGAATGCAAAAAAAGCAGGTAAAACTGGTTGGTTGCTCGACCTGAAAGCCACAACTTATGGACCGGTAATGAAATATGCCAACAATCGCGATTTGCGTCGCGAACTCTACATGGCTAACGCTACTAAATGTATGTTGGGTGGAGAATATGATAACCTCGAAAACATCCGCAAAATTGCGAATACCCGCATGAAAATTGCTAATTTGCTCGGACATAAATCATATGCCGACTATGTGCTGGTGGATCGTATGGCTGAGAAAAAAGAAAATGTAAATGACCTGTTGAATAAATTACTCGTTGCTTACAAACCAACCGCTGAAAAAGAATATGCCGAAGTGCAGGCTTATGCCGAGAAAAATGGTGCTTATTTCAAAGTGCAATCATGGGATTGGTCATATTATTCCGAAAAATTGAAAGAAGAAAAATTTGCGATCAACGACGAAATGTTGAAACCTTATTTCGAACTCGAAAATGTAAAAAAAGGCGTTTTTGGTTTGGCTACTAAATTGTATGGAATAAAATTTATTAAAAACAATAGCATTCCTGTGTATCATCCTGAAGTGGATGCTTATGATGTGATTGACGAAAAAGGAAAATTCCTGTCGGTGCTTTATACCGATTTTCATCCGCGCGATGGCAAACGTGCAGGCGCCTGGATGAACGATTTTAAGTCGCAATATATGGTTGGAAAAACCGATAGTCGCCCTCAGATTACAATTGTGATGAATTTTACCCGTCCTACCGAAACAAAACCAGCATTGCTGACTTATGATGAGTTAACAACATTTTTACATGAATTCGGACACGCTTTGCACGGCATGCTCACCAAATGTACTTATGAGTCGCTTTCAGGTACCCATGTTTATCGCGATTTTGTAGAATTACCCTCGCAGATTATGGAAAACTGGGCTTCGGAAAAAGAATTTTTGGATGGTTTTGCCGTTCACTATCAAACCGGAGAAAAGATTCCTGCGTCATTGATAAAGAAAATAAAAGATGCCGAAAATTTCAATACAGCTAACTTCTGCTTACGTCAGTTGAGCTTTGGATTTTTGGATATGGCATGGCACAGTATCGAAGCACCTTACGAAGGAGATGTGATTGCAATGGAAAAAACATCTATGGCTTCGACTCAGATTTTACCGGTTATCAACGATGCTGCTATGAGTCCTACCTTCAGTCATATTTTCTCGGGTGGATATGCAGCAGGCTATTACAGTTATAAATGGGCCGAAGTGCTCGATGCTGATGCGTACTCTGTTTTTGTTAAAAACGGTATTTTCGATAAAAAAACAGCTGCTTCGTTCCGTCAGAATATTCTGATGAAAGGTGGCACCGAGCACCCCATGACACTCTACAAACGCTTCCGCGGGCAAGAACCTACGATCGATGCTTTACTGATTCGAAATGGAATTGATGTGACAGCTTCGAAATAATATTTTTAGCATGTGAGAATAGGTTTTGTGCTTATTTTCACTTGTTTATTATAATACCGATTTCATTTTTTATAAAAATAACTTTATAATATTTTTAATATGAAAGTAAATTATATTTTTATGTCATTAGTGGTTGTCCTTTTGTCTTCTTGCAATAATGTTCCTAAGTATGCATCTTACGATGAATATCCTGTTTATGAAGGAAATGATCTCGAATTACTGTATTCTCCACAGTCAAGCAAGTTCAGGGTATGGGCACCAACGGCCACCGAAGTGAAGTTATTGCTGTATGATAATGGTGCTGACGGTGCTGCCTACGAAACAGTGGATATGAAACGCTCGGACAATGGAACATGGAAAAAAGAGATCAAAGAAAATCTGAAAGGCAAATTTTATACTTTTCAGGTACGTATTGGCGAAAAATGGCTCGACGAAACTCCGGGTATGTGGGTAAAAGCTACTGGTGTTAACGGTAAGCGTGCAGCCATTATCGATATGGACGAAACAAATCCCGACAATTGGGAAAATGATGTACGTCCGGCTCTTAAAAATGCTACAGATATTATTCTTTACGAAGTGCACGTGCGCGATTTCTCGGTTTCACCCAATTCAGGGATGAAGAACAAAGGGAAATTCCTTGCTTTCACCGAGCATGGAACAAAAAATACCTTGGGTGAGGCAACCGGAATTGATCACTTAAAAGAATTGGGAGTTACGCATGTTCATTTGCTTCCTTCTTTTGATTATGCATCGATTGACGAAACAAAACTCAACGAAAATAAATACAATTGGGGGTACGATCCACTGAACTTTAATGTTCCCGAAGGTGGATATTCAACCAATCCACATGACCCTACAAGTCGCATTCGTGAATTTAAACAAATGGTTCAGGCACTCCATAACTCAGGTATCCGTGTGGTAATGGATGTGGTGTATAATCATACATTCACAGGCGAAAAATCGCATTTAAATCTGCTGGCACCCGGCTATTTTTACCGAATGAATGCCGACAGTACATGGTCGAATGCTTCAGGTTGTGGCAACGAAACTGCCTCTGAACGTCCGATGATGCGTAAATTTATTGTCGAATCGGTGGTTTATTGGGCAACTGAATATCACGTAGATGGATTTCGTTTCGATTTGATGGGCATACATGATATAGAAACAATGAACGAAATTCGTGCTGCGCTGGACAAAATTGACCCAAGTATTTTTATGTATGGCGAAGGCTGGACTGCTGCAGGCTCACCGCTTGCCGAAGAAAAAAGAGCTGTAAAGAAAAACGCTAAACTTCTTGAAGGAATTGCTGTATTCAGTGATGATATTCGCGATGCATTGAAAGGAAGTTGGATGCATGCTGAGATACCTGGTTTTGTTTCGGGAATCGATAGTCTCGAAGAAAGCGTTAAGTTTGGAGTTGTAGGCGCTACCGAGCATCGTCAGGTTGACTACAGTAAGCTTATTTATTCGAAGGAACCTTATGTGAATAATCCTACACAAATTATTAATTATGTTTCCTGTCATGATGATATGTGTCTGGTGGATAAGCTCAAAGAAGCAAAACCTACTGACGCTACTGACGATGAACTCATCCGGTTCAATAAGCTGGCGCAAACAATAGTGTTTACTTCGCAAGGCGTTCCGTTTATTTATGCAGGGGAAGAACTTTATCGTAACAAGAAAGGAGTACACAATACCTATCAGTCGCCCGACTCCATCAATCAGATCAATTGGGACAATAAAACGCAATTCAAAGATGTTTTTAATTATTATCAGGGACTGATTTCGCTGCGCAAAGCACACGCTGCTTTCCGTATTCCAACGCAGGAAATGATGCAAAAACATCTTGTTTTTATCGATTCGATGGCGCCTAATGTGGTAGGATACATGCTTAAAGACCATGTGAATGGCGAAAAATGGAAGAATATTCTTGTGATGTACAACGGAAACCGCAAGCCGGTATCTGTAGATATCCCTGAGGGCGATTGGAATGTGGTTTGTCACGATGGGCAAATCAATCTTTCCGGAATTATGAAACCAAAATCCACCAAATTTGTTCTTGCTCCTTCATCGGCAAGCATTATGTATGTGGATTAATTGATTTGTTTTCCGAAAAATATTATAATTATTATTCATCTTGCTTTTTGAATTAATATTCAAAAAATAAGAACTTTATAAATTTATTTATGCACGAAGAAGAGAAAATTACCGGTTTGCCCGAGAATGCATCCCGGGAGTTGCGCGATGGCGAAGAGTATAAACCATTGTTGTCGCCGGATAGAGAATATTCAGAAGTAAATGCACGTTCAGTAGGTTTGGGACTTATGATGGCGGTGCTTTTCTCAGCGGCGGCAGCATATTTGGGTCTTAAAATCGGACAGGTGTTCGAAGCTGCCATTCCTATTGCCATAATTGCTGTTGGGCTTTCAAGCGCATCGAAGCGCAAAGGTGCTTTGGGCGAAAATGTGATTATTCAATCCATTGGCGCCAGTTCGGGTGTGGTGGTGGCCGGAGCTATTTTTACATTACCGGCACTTTACATACTTCAGGCCAAATATCCTGAAATCACGGTTAGCTTTATGCAGGTGTTCCTGAGCTCTTTACTTGGCGGTATTTTGGGAATTCTGTTTATGATTCCTTTCCGCAAATACTTTGTGTCGGATATGCATGGCAAATATCCTTTTCCCGAAGCTACAGCTACTACTCAGGTACTTGTTTCCGGCGAAAAAGGTGGTGATCAGGCAAAACCTCTGATTTTAGCAGGTGCTATTGGTGGAATTTACGATTTTGTGGTGGCCACTTTCGGTTCCTGGGCCGAAACTTTCAGTACCCGCGTGTTGCCCTATGGCGAGGCTTTGGCCGAAAAAGCAAAAGTGGTGTTCAAGTTGAATGTGGGTGCGGCTGTACTTGGTCTTGGCTATATTGTCGGACTTAAATATTCAGCCATTATTGTTGCCGGATCAGCACTCATCTGGTTTGTGATTGTTCCATTGTTGCCATTGATGGGCGATCAGTTTGCTCAGGTGCTCAATCCAACTTTTACAGGATTATTATCCGATGTTCAACCCGAAGTGATATTCAAAGAATTTGCACGTCATATTGGAATTGGTGGAATTGCTATGGCGGGTATTATTGGTATTATTCGCTCATGGGGTATAATTAAAAGCGCTGTAGGGCTGGCTGCAAAAGAATTCAAAGGAAAAGGTCAGGCGGCAGATGCTAAAGTGAAACGCACGCAGCGCGATCTTTCGATGAAGATAATTACTATCGGAGTTATATTGGCTTTAGTAGCTACTTATGCTTTCTTTTATTTTGGAGTTTTCGAATTTAACCTGCTTTATGCCACAGTTGGCATTATCGTCGTAGCAGTTATCGCTTTTCTGTTTACCACAGTGGCTGCGAATGCAATCGCAATTGTTGGTACTAATCCGGTTTCGGGAATGACGTTGATGACTTTGATTCTGGCCTCGGTAGTGATGGTGGCGGTAGGTTTAAAAGGAACTACCGGCATGGTGGCGGCTTTGGTAATTGGAGGTGTGGTTTGCACGGCATTGTCTATGGCTGGCGGTTTTATTACCGATTTAAAAATCGGCTACTGGATCGGAACTACTCCTGCTAAACAGCAAACATGGAAATTTCTTGGTACACTGGTTTCGGCGGCTACTGTGGGTGGTGTAATCATGGTGTTGAATAAAACCTACGGATTTACCGGCGATAACGCTTTGGTAGCACCTCAGGCCAATGCAATGGCTGCTGTGATTGAACCCTTGATGTCGGGTGCCGGCGCTCCATGGTATTTGTATGCTATCGGTGCTTTGATTTCTATCGTACTTACTTTCTTTAAAATTCCTGCATTGGCTTTTGCTTTGGGAATGTTTATTCCTATGGAATTGAATGCTCCGCTGTTGGTGGGTGGTTTGATCAGCTGGTTCGTTTCTACGCGTTCCAAAGACAAAGCGCTGAACACAGCCCGTCATGAAAAAGGTACATTGCTTGCTTCTGGTTTCATAGCAGGAGGTGCTTTGATGGGAGTTGTGAGTGCTGGTTTGCGTTTTGGTGGTATCAATCTTATGAATGCCGAATGGGTAGAAAGCAACGGCGCTCAGTGGCTCGGACTCGTAATGTATGGCGCTATTATCGGT
>JAYFRI010000191.1:0-4965 GCA_034926015.1 Paludibacter sp.
TAAGTCGCCCGAAGCCCCAACCGAACCTTGTTCGGGGACGCAGGGAATTATTTTATTGTCGATGTGCCATAAAATACGTTCTATAGTGCTTGTTGAAACACCGGAATATCCTTTGCTGAGTGCATGTGCTTTCAGTATCAGCATTAGCGTGGCAATTTCAGGGTCAATGGCATTGCCAACTCCCACACTGTGACTCATTAAGAGATTGTATTGGAGTTTTCGCGTGTCTTCTTCGCCAATGAGTGTGGTGCACAAAGGGCCAAAGCCGGTGTTGATGCCATACACTATTTTCTTTTTGTGTACTATGCGTTCAACTGTTTTGTGGTTTTTATTGATGCGGTCGCGGGCTCCGGTAGTTAAAATACCTTTTTCAATGCCACGCGCCAAATCAAGAGCACGGCCTATAGTGAGCTGGTCTTCGCCATAACGAAATACCATTTGTGAATCGTTTTGCATGTATTTGCGATCTAAGGTTATGTTTGCGCGAAAGCGATAAATCAGAATATTTATGCTTTTTATCTGCAAATATAGAATATGTTTTTTGAAAAAAAAGTTTAAGTGTCCGATTTAGTTCAAATAATTTTTTATACCCCTGTCGTACGCTTGCAAAGCTATGTCGGGGCCAATTATAATTCACAATGCTTTTGTCAGCCTGGCGCTATGCCAGATCATGAGTTTTACAATCCAGAATTCAACAAATTTCAGCAGGCAGCACAAATTAATTTTTTATGACACTTGTTCTTTTTTTTTATGAAAATTCAATTAGTAAATGCAACTTTGCAGACAAAATAGGAAATTTTGATTTTGTTATTTTGTGGCTTAGTTGTCAAAAACAATACATTTTTAACTAGATATGGGTGTGTTGAGCTAAAATCATATTTTAAAATTGAATTTATTTTTTTTGCGCCACCCTTGTTATATGCCATTCCTGAAGGGGTAAATTATAAAAATGAGATATTTTACAAAAAAAAAAGATAAATTTTTTCTAAAAGGCTTGAAATAACGAAAAAACTAATAAATTTGCGTTTCGAAAAAGAATAATTATTAGAAAATTTTCAGCGTTCATTTTGGTGATTCTTAGCTGTAAAAAGACACTTAAATGAAGATTTGAGATTTTAATTCATAATTTTCACAAACAAAAAGTATGTTTGTATTGTTAGAAAGTTTGACATTAGCTTGCATTAAGGACTGTTGAAATTGATTTCGTTGATTAACTTAAGTGATTTTTGTTCAAAACACTAAAGAAAAACCAAAAAAATCAAGAAAAAATACCGAAAAAAAGGCCTGAAATTCAAAATATATTTTTAGCTTTGCAAATAAGTAGTTCAATTGGACAATCCGAGGCACTGAAAATGATTTATTAAGGTCGAAAAGTGTTTCCGTACTGATTTTTGTATGAAATATGGTGCAGATGCAACATAAATTAGTGAAGTTTTATAATTTTCGATTAAATAATATTCCAAATTATTGTGTAATTCATTTAATTGTTATAGTTTTGCACGGTATTTTTCACAAAACAACGCCAATAAATGTGCGTTACGAGAGTTAAAAGAGCAATGAATTATTGAGTGAACTGTTGAAATCAATGCTTTTTATGTAATAAAGATAAAAATAAATACGGCGTAAAGGGTTCAACAAAGCCTCTTATGACGTGTTTTTGACAAGTTTCTACAGGAAACGAATAATTTTATCAGATTATTTTTTTCAAATCTGCATCAATAATGCATTAAACAAATTTTAATTAATTAAAAACAAATTAAATATGAAGAAAAGCTAATCCGTAACGTGATTCTCACCACACAAGTTTGTGATGGAATCAAATTTATTTTGTCAGGTTCTAATAACAAAAAAATAACTATAAAACAAATTTAATTATTTAACAAAAAAAAATTTATGAAAAAAGTATTTCAAACCAAATTGAAAAGTATAACTAAGGTACTTACTTTAGTTATTATTGCTTCTTTAGCAACTTTTACTGGTTGTAAATCTTACGATGAAGACATTAACAGTCTGAACACAGATGTTACAACCTTAAAATCTCAATTAGCAAATCTTCAAACTTATACAAAAGCCGAGATCGATGCTAAAATTGCAACATTGACTGCCGAAGTTAATGCGCTTAAAACAAGTGCTGCAACAAAAGCTGAATTATCAGCATTAGAAAGCAAAGTTGTTACTATTGCTGCTCTTAATGCTTACAAAACTCAGGTAACTACTGATATCGCTGCTGCTGTTGCTGGTTTAGCTACAAAAGCTTCGGTTGATGCAGTAAATGTTGAAGTAGTTAAAGTTCAAACAGCTCTTTCTGCTTTAGGTGTGTCTGTAGATGCAAAAATTCTTGCATTGAAAACTGAACTGAACGCTAAAGATGCTGAATTGGCTACTGCTATTGGTGCAGTTACAGCTCGCGTTGCTACATTAGAAGGTTTAGTTGCTGCTAACACTACTGGTGTTGCTGACAACAAAGCTGCTATTGTTGCTCTTCAGGCTGAATTAACAGCATTGAAAAACGGTACTTATACTAAAGCTGAAATCGATGCTAAATTAGCTGCTCTTGATGCTGATCTTAAAAAGCTTGGTACAGATCTTAAACTTGATTTCGAAGTATTGGCTACCCGTCAATTGTCAGGTTTATTGTTTGTTCCTGCTTGGGTAAATGATGGCTTTAACGCAGTTGAAGTTGGTTATATCGTTGATATACCTACAGCTCCAGCACTTTCAGTGAAAGCTTTATTTACACAACAGAATGTAACTTTCAGATTCAACCCAACAACAGCTGATTTGACTGGAACTACATGGAAATTCATCAATAATCAGGCTACTTTCAATGCTCCCGGCTTAAGCGCTGCTCCTGGTGATGCATCAACTTTGTTTGCTGCTCCTGCATTGACTAACAACAATGATGGATCTGGTAGCTTTAGTTTGAAAGTTGGAACATGGTCAGAACCTGCTGCTGGTAAAACTCATTATTTCGCTCTTCAGTCTAATAAAGTTGTTGGTGCTGCTACTTCAAGTGTAGTTTCTGATTATGTAAAAGTAACCACTACTCCTTACAATGCATTTATTTCAGATGCTAAAAAATCTGTAGTTTCTACTGATACTTATGTTCATTACAGAACAGCTGTTCCTGCTATCGGAGCTGCTAATGACTTTGAATTGATTTCTGATAACTCTATCGTTACTGATCTTGATGACTTAGTATTAGCTAGTGCAAACAAAGGTGGCGTTTTGGAAAAAACATTTGCTGCTTACGGATTTGGTGTTGTTGGTACAGACTATAAATATGAATTCTCTCTTCCTACTTATGTTGGATTGGATGGTATCACTAACCAGAATTCGTTTGTAACTTTGAACGCTACAACTAATGTGTTGACAGTAAATCAAGGTTCTTCTGTAATTGATCGTAACCCATTGGTTAAAGTAGATCTTAAATCAATGAATGGTAATTTATTGGCAACAGCTTATATCAAATTTAAAATTGTTGCTAAAATTGTACAACCTACAACAGTTACTTATAATGTTGCTGCAGTAAATCTTACTTATCCTTCATTGTTTAAAGGTCAGGCTGCGATTGCAGATAACAAAACAGATATTATTTTAACTTGGGCAGATATCAATAACTATATCTACAACCCACTTGGAATGACACACAATGACTTCCAGGCAAAATTTGGTGGTGTAACTCCTACTGTAGCTGTAACTGTTAACGGTACTGCTGTTGCTGGTGCAACTCTTGCTCAATATCCATTGGTAAAATCGATGTTGGCTCCTGATGTTGATACTTATGCAATGAAATATCAGGTAACTCCATTGGCTAAATTCGGTACAACTGTTGTAACTTATACATTTGATACTGGTGTTGCAACTGATTCGAAAGTTAAAATATCATTTACTTATACTGTTGCTAAACCAACATTGGATAAAACTATCCTTGCAGGTTATCGCTTGAATGGTTCTGCTACTGATATCTTAACTCAAGGTATGAATGCAGGTTCAAATTACTTGATGCAGCTGTATTTGGGTGAAGCATTTAGCTTCGGAACTTCTGCTTACAGAGATGTATTTGGTGCTGCTACAGCAAACAAAATTGATGGTGCAACTCACAACTTTGCATTCAAAGCTACAACTCCTGCTCAAACAGGTGCTCAGTTAACTCCTGCTACTGCTACTACAATTAACGGTGCTTTAGGTACAAGCGCTGCTCCTACTACAGGACAGTTAATGGACTTGACAGTTAAATTGACTACAGCTGAAAGAGTTTATGATATGCAGTTTATTACAACATATCCAAATGCTGAAACTGATGTATTTGATTTCAAAGTACACTTTGTAAATCCATTCTCTATCGAATTGGATCCAGCAGCTGACTTCCAGTTGATCGACAAAGTAAACGGTACTGCTGATACTCAAGACCTGATGGCTAATTATATAGTTAAATTCAAAGGCAAGAAAATTGTAACTAAGGGTGTTGCTGAAACAACTAATTCTGCAACTACTGTAGTAGCAACTGACTTTGTTGACATTACAAATGCTGCTTATGGCTTATTCTATGAATTAACTCCTGGAACTAGCTACTTCACAATATCTAAAGCTGGTGGTAATGCATTCAACAAACAAAGTGTTCTTACTTGGGATAATGTTGGTACTGCTCTTCAAACAGAACAAACTGTAGCAACAACTAAAGTTAAGTTTGTAGCTTCGTTTGCTGAAATCACAAGAACTGCAGATAATGTAACTGTTAAACCTGAATAATTAAGATTATAGTTAAATCTTGTTATGTAGTTGGCAGCCCCGGAATTTATTCCGGGGCTGCTTTTTTTTTGCACCTCACCCCGGCCCTCTCCGGAGGAGAGGGAGCAGGAGGAGATATAAATCTTGTGTCGTCTTGAAATTTGGTTACTGATTTTTCAAACTAAAAAATCAGTAAACCCCACCGCTTCGCTCGTCCCCTTAAAAGGGACATAC
>JAYFRI010000328.1:0-7529 GCA_034926015.1 Paludibacter sp.
AATAATTCCAGAATTCTTTATCGAATTTATGCGAAAGACCTTCGACTGTAGTTTTAAATCCACGCTTATTTGTAAACTGGAAGTCATATCGTTTGTTGCCATTCTCATCCACCACTTTTATTATTCGTCCGTCCACAACAGTTTTAGGCAACAGAATTCCTTCTTCGTCATCAGCCAAACCGGTAAAAATCTCGTAAGGACGGCCATCTTTGAGCCCTACAAAAGCAATCCATTTGTCTTTTGCATTTTGGAAACGAACCACATCGCATTTCAATTCTTTAGGACGAACAAAGTGAGCATCATCATAAGGGAAGCAAACTGTTTTTTCTTCTTTTTTCTCTTCCTTTTCGGGCGAAGCTATCAAAACACCGGCACGTGAACCATCGCGATATACTGTAGCACCTTTACATCCACATTTCCATGCTTCTTCATAAAGTTTGCCCACAAGTTCCTCTGTGGCATCGTTCGGCAGATTGATAGTGACGCTTATGGAATGATCAACCCATTTCTGAATACGACCTTGCATCTGCACCTTTTTCAACCAATCCACATCGTTGGCAGTGGCCTTATAGTATGGTGATTTAGCAACAAGTTCTTCAATTTCATCTTTGCTGTAATGTTTTGTTGTAGAATAACCATTCACTTCCATCCAGGTTACAAACTTGTGATGGAAAACAACATATTCTTCCCAAGAATCACCGTTTTCGTCAACAAAATCAATACGAACGCCTTTATCATTCGGATTTACTTTACGGCGACGGGTATATACAGGCATAAACACGGGTTCAATACCCGAAGTAGTTTGTGTCATTATACTTGTTGTTCCGGTGGGTGCAATCGTGAGACAAGCAATATTACGTCGTCCATATTTAACCATTTCGGCATAAAGTTCAGGGTCGGCTTCACGTAAACGTTGAATATAAGGATTATTTTCCTCACGTTTAGCATCGTAAACAGTAAATGCACCACGTTCGCGAGCCATATTTACCGACGAGCGATAGGCAGCCAGCGCCACAGTTTTATGTACAAGTTCAGAAAAATCGGTAGCCTCGTCGGTACCATACCGCTCTCCTAAGGCGGCTAACATATCGCCTTCACCAGTAGTACCAACGCCCGTACGACGTCCTTGTGATGTTTTTTCTTTTATTTTTTCCCATAACTGAAACTCGGTGAGTTTGATGTCATCGGCTTCAGGATCAGAGTCAATTTTAGCCATTATTTTCTCAATTTTTTCCATCTCAAGATCAATAATGTCATCCATAATGCGCTGAGCAAGACCTACATGCTTAGAGAACAGTTCGAAATCGAATTTAGCTTCAGCTGTAAACGGATTTTGAACGTAGGAATACAGATTGATGGCCAATAGGCGGCAACTGTCGTAAGGACAGAGCGGAATTTCGCCACAAGGATTTGTTGAAACTGTTTTATAACCAAGGTCGGCATAACAGTCAGGCACCGATTCGCGGATAATTGTATCCCAAAACAAAACGCCAGGCTCGGCCGATTGCCATGCATTGTGTACTATTTTTTTCCAAATAGCATTGGCATCTACTTCTTTCTTGTACCATGGTTCTTTCGAATCGATAGGATATTGTTGAACGTAGGTTGCACCCGACATTGCAGCCTTCATAAAGTCATCGTGTATTTTCACCGACACATTAGCGCCGGTAATTTTTCCCGACTCCATTTTTGCATCAATAAATGACTCCGAATCGGGATGCTTTATAGATACGCTTAACATCAATGCACCACGACGACCGTCCTGCGCGACTTCCCGCGTAGAATTGGAGTAACGTTCCATAAAAGGGACTATTCCGGTGGATGTTAATGCTGAATTTTTTACAGGCGAACCTTTAGGGCGAATATGCGACAAATCGTGTCCTACACCACCACGACGTTTCATCAACTGCACCTGTTCCTCGTCAATTTTTATAATAGCTCCGTATGAATCGGAATCAGCAGCAAATCCAATAACAAAGCAATTGGACAGCGAAGCTACCTGATACTCGTTCCCGATTCCGGTCATCGGGCTTCCTTGCGGAACAATGTATTTGAAATCTTTAAAAAGATCAAAAAGTTCACTTTCTGTAAGCGAATTGGGATAATTCTTTTCAATTCTTCCAATTTCTCTTGCCAGTCGCCGATGCATATCATCAGGAGTCAGTTCATAAACGTTGCCAAATGAATCTTTCAATGCATATTTTGTCGACCAAACTTTAGTCGCCAAATCATCACCTTTGAAAAACTCAAACGAAGCTTCTTTAATTTCCTCGGGAGTGTAAGTTTTTGTTTCCACGGTTATTTCTTAATATTTTAATAATAAATGTTTTAATCAGTGTTCATTTTTTATCATGAACGAACTACAATGTTAGGCATTTTTTTCAACAAAAGCAACTTATTTTATCACATATTTTTCCTACAAAACACAAAAGTTTTCCAAAATAAAAAAACAATCAACTGATTACAAACAGATTAGTGGTTTTAAAACACACAAAAGTTTTCCAAAATAAAAATTTAGACTGCTCATTAATAAAACTAAAGGATTGATTTATTGACTAATCAGAAATTGAAAAAAAATTATTTAGCCAGGCAATATTTTAATTACTGTTGAATAAATTCACCATTCTTTACATTAAAAATTGTGGCTTCCTGTTGAAGTTGGAAAAGTAAATCGTCTAAATGTTCGCGATTTGTATCTGTAATAAAGATTTGTCCGAAAGTATCGCCCGAAACCAATTGAATAATTTCTTTGACGCGCTTGGAATCAAGTTTATCAAAAATATCATCGAGCAAAAGCAGTGGCGAAAAATTATGTACACGTTTCAGAAAATAAAACTGCGCCAGTTTGAGCGAAATGAGGTAGGTTTTGTTTTGCCCCTGCGATCCTACCCTTTTCATTGGATATTCGTCGAGCAACATTTCCAATTCGTCCTTGTGAATTCCCTGAGTGGAGTAACCGAGTATTCTGTCTCTTTCCCGTGTGGAAATCATCGAAATTTTCATATCGCGGGCATCGTGTTGAGATTGATAAGCCAGACTTACCTTTTCGGATCCTCCCGAAATTCTGTTATAAATTTCCTGAAAAACTGGAATAAACTCAACAATAAAGCTTTTGCGCTGCTCATAGATATATGTACCCGCGCTAAACATCTGCTCTTCCCATATTTCATAAAGAGCATCGTCGACCGGAAATTCCGACTTAAGCAAAGCATTTCGTTGCTTCAATGCATTATTATATTGCATTAAAGTATGCAAATACTGTTTATTGTATTGCGATATAACGCCATCCATAAATTTACGTCTTTCCTCGCTACCTTCGGAAATAAGAACAGCATCGTCGGGCGAAACTAACACCAGCGGCAACAAACCTATATGATCCGACAACCTTTCATATTCTTTTTTATTGCGTTTGAATTGCTTTTTTTGCCTGCGCTTCATGCCACAATAAATTTCCTCCTCATTTTCATTCACAGCATATTTTCCCTGAAGCATAAAAAACTCCGTGTCGTGAAGAATATTCTGCGAATCGATTGAATTTGAGTGGCTTTTACAGAACGAAAGAAAATAAATAGCATCCAGCAAATTGGTTTTCCCCATACCATTGTCACCAATAAAACAATTGATTTTGGGCGAAAAATTTAATTCGGCCTCGCTTATGTTTTTGTAGTTGAGTATGGAAAGGGAGTTCAGACGCATCTATAGTTCTTGCTTTTGTTGGTTTGCAAAGATAGCAAAAAACAGAGAAATTTCCTTTACTCAAACAGGGCATTATTTGTTAAAATGCAATCTTTTGCATCAATTCATCCGATTTATTCGTTTACACATTTATTAAATTGTAATTTTGCAACTCGTTTCAAAAGCCTGTTTTTGAAACATACAATAACATTCATTCAACACTAGTTTTTTATGAAAAATATTCTTCCGGCAACAAGTTTAAATCGTATCTTTTATATTTTACTAGCCTTTTCGTGTCTTCTTTCGTTCGTAAAGCCACCCGTAGCATTATTTGCCGGACTACTTTTCGCGCTCGTTTTCGAATCGCCTTATCCCTCATTCAATAAAAAAATGTCGAAATACCTTCTTCAGGCTTCGGTGGTAGGACTTGGATTCGGAATGAATTTTAATGAATCAATCAGCGCAGGACTGGATGGAATCGTTTTTACAATTTTCTCGGTTGTAAGCGTTATGATTTTCGGGATATTGCTCGGGAAATGGCTGAAAGTAGGTAAAGTGCAATCCTACCTCATTGCTTCCGGAACAGCTATTTGTGGTGGAAGCGCCATCGCAGCCGTTGGTCCGGTAGCCAAAGCCAACGAGAATGAGATGTCGGTTTCGCTGGGTACTATTTTTATACTGAATGCAATTGCCTTGTTTTTATTCCCCATACTCGGCCATTGGCTGGGACTGACGCAACACCAGTTCGGGATGTGGGCCGCCATTGCCATTCACGACACAAGTTCGGTGGTGGGAGCCGGAGCTACTTATGGCGAGGAAGCGCTGAAAGTGGCCACCACTGTCAAACTCACCCGTGCACTCTGGATCATTCCACTCACCATTTATACAGCTTTTCATTTTAAATCGAAAGACGAAAAAATAAACATTCCATGGTTTATTCTGTTTTTTGTTATCGCCATGCTGCTCAACACCTATTTACCAATTCCACAACTCATTACTGACGGGATAGCATCGGTTGCAAAACAATGTTTAACGCTTACTCTTTTCTTTATTGGCGCCGGCTTATCGCGCAAAGCGCTAAAAGCAGTAGGCGTCAGACCATTGATTATAGGAATCATACTCTGGTTTTTCATTGCAATCATTAGCCTTATTTTCATATTTCTGTTTTTCAAATAATTTTCATTGATAAAAAAAACAGCTCCACTGAAGATAAATGAACAAATTAAAACCAGTCCTCTACTTATTGCTCTCGATACTGATAGTTTCGTGTCAGCCAGCCGACAACAGCAAAAAACAACCAGCAGAAGAAACAGTAAACGAAGAAATCATTGTCGACTGCAACTATACCTTCGCCGAAGCCATTGAAGGAACAAAAGCTCCCCGCTCCGTGACAGAGCAACTGGAATTGATAGATGTGGAATACTATTCGATGGATGGAAAAATTCACCGTGGACAGATTTTGACAAATAAAAAATTGGTAGCAGACATAAAAACTGCATTTGAATTTATATTGAAAGAAAAATTTCCGGTGGCACAAGTCATTCCGGCAGTTAAATACAACTGGAACGATGAATTATCGATGCAAGCCAACAACACTTACAGCTTCTGCTACCGCAACGTCAGCTACTCAAAACATGCCTACGGAATGGCGATTGACATTAATCCATTCCTTAATCCGCTGCGCTGGAAAAAAGAATACTCTTACCGTAAAGACCAACCAGCCAATGCAACTTACAACCCTGAAATACCCGGTACTTTTTCGCCAAATCATCCAGTAGTATTGAAATTTAAAGAGCTGGGATTTCGATGGGGAAGAAACTTTAAACGCAACTACGATGACCATCACTTCGAAAAGTAAAACTATTATTAACTATTAATTTCGGCCATTTTAATTGTATATTGGTTTTATTATTTGTAATTTTGCAACAATTTTTAAATAAAACACTCTCTATAATTACAATTTACATTTAATACTATAATGGCAAAACAAACAAAAGAAGATGCTCTGTTGTATCACTCAATGGGGAAACCTGGTAAAATTGAAGTAGTTCCCACCAAACCATACAGCTCGCAGCGCGACTTATCTTTAGCTTATTCTCCGGGCGTAGCCGAACCTTGTCTGGAAATAGAAAAAAATCCTGATTGTGCCTACGAATACACAGCAAAAGGAAATCTGGTAGCAGTCATCTCCAACGGTACCGCAGTACTTGGACTTGGTAACATTGGCGCCATGGCCGGCAAGCCCGTTATGGAAGGAAAAGGCCTTTTATTTAAAATTTTTGCAGGAATAGATGTTTTCGATATTGAGGTAAACGAAACCGACCCCGAAAAATTTATACAGGTCGTAAAAGCAATTGCACCTACTTTTGGCGGCATTAACCTTGAAGACATCAAAGCACCTGAATGCTTCGAAATTGAAGAGAGATTAAAAGAAGAACTTGATATTCCTATCATGCACGACGACCAGCACGGAACAGCCATTATCTCGGCAGCCGGGTTACTCAATGCACTCGAACTTACAGGAAAGAAAATTGAAGATATAAAAATAGTAGTGAATGGCGCAGGTGCCGCAGCCAATTCTTGCACCAAACTATACATGTTACTGGGAGCAAAACTCGAAAACATCGTCATGGTGGACTCAAAAGGCGTCATCAACAAGCAACGTACCGATTTGAATGCGCGCAAAAAACCTTTTGCCACTGATCGCACTATCACCACCCTGCCCGAAGCGGTAAAAGGTTCGGATGTCTTTGTCGGCTTATCGGTTGCCGGCGTCCTGACAAAAGAAATGGTTCAATCTATGAATGTCGACCCTATCGTTTTCGCTTTGGCCAACCCAAACCCCGAAATTTCGTACGACGACGCCATTGCAGCCCGAAAGGATATCATATTTGCCACCGGACGCTCAGATCATCCAAATCAGATCAACAATGTGCTTGGTTTCCCTTATATATTCCGTGGAGCTTTGGACGTACGCGCCAAAAGCATCAACGAAGCAATGAAAGTGGCAGCTGTACGCGCCATTGCCGAATTAACAAAAAAAGCCGTACCCGATGTTGTAAATGCAGCTTACAATCTAAAAAGACTAAGCTTTGGACGCGACTACATCATCCCCAAACCATTAGACCCAAGACTTCTCACCATTGTCGCTCCGGCTGTAGCCAAAGCTGCTATGGATTCAGGCGTAGCCAGAAAAGAAATCACCGACTGGAATGCCTACAACAATAAGTTACGCGAAATGATGGGACATGACAATAAAATGCTTCGTCGTTTCTACGAAACAGCCCGCTCCAACCCAAAACGCGTGGTATTCTCCGAATCGAATCACATTAACATGCTTAAAGCAGCCGAAGCTGCATTAGCCGAAGGTATCTGCTTCCCTGTTTTGCTCGGTAACGAAGAGAAAATTGGTAACATTGCAGCCGAAAATCACATCGATTTAACCGGTATTGAAATTATTAATCTTCGTCACGACCGCGAAGAAGATCGCAGGGTGAGATTTGCGAAAATACTTGCCGATAAAAGAAGCCGTGAAGGAATGACTTTCGACGAAGCTTACGAAAAAATGTATGAGCGAAATTATTTTGGAATGATGATGGTCGAAGTAGGAGATGCCGATGCACTCATCACCGGAGTGTACACAAAATACACCGACTCTATTCAGGCCGCCAAAGAAGTTATTGGCATTCGGGATGGCTTGAAACATATTGGCGCTATGCATATTATGAATACAAAAAAGGGAACTTTCTTCCTTGCAGATACATTATTCAACCGTCACCCAACTACCGAAACGCTTATCGATGTAGCTAAACTGACCTACAATACAGTTAGGTTTTTCAATCATGAACCTGTAA
>JAYFRI010000206.1:0-2449 GCA_034926015.1 Paludibacter sp.
ATAAACATATTATGTACATTCTTTTTACAATTCTAATTGTTATAGCATCGATTTTACTTACTTTGTTGGTTTTGGTTCAGAATTCAAAAGGTGGAGGTTTGGCTTCCGGTTTTGCTTCGTCCAATCAGGTATTGGGAGTTCGGAAAACAACTGATTTTCTCGAAAAAGCAACCTGGACCTTGGTCGCTGTTGTTTTATTACTTTCTGTAGGTTCTGTGGCAGTTGATAAAAACAATTTGGCTTCTAACGAATCATAGATCAAAGAGCAATATCAAAATGCACAAAAAGAAGAACCGGGTGTTGTAGCGCCGGGCTTTGGCGAAAATCCTGAAGCTGCAAAACAAGAGGCAGCTCCTAACGAATAATTGCTGTAAGGATAAAAATACTTGAAGCGTATCAAACTAAATTTGATGCGCTTTTGTTTTATAATTCACAGATGAAAGAATGAATTTTATTAATTTCGTAGATTATGCCGGTACGTTTGCCTTTGCAATAAGTGGTATTCGTTTGGCCTCTGCAAAACGATTTGATTGGTTTGGAGCTTACGTGGTGGGTCTGGTTACTGCCATTGGAGGTGGTACAACGCGCGATATATTGCTCGATGTCAAGCCCTTTTGGATGCAGCAACCTTCTTATCTTATCATTACGGGCATTGCTTTACTTTGCGTAATTGCTTTTGGCCGACAATTGATCAGACTTAATAATACATTTTTTATTTTTGATGCCATCGGTTTGGGCTTGTTTGTGGTGGTGGGTATCGAAAGAAGTATTCAGGCTGGCTTTCCTTTTTGGGTGTCAATCATTATGGGGATGATCACCGGATCGGTAGGTGGTATTATGCGCGATATCCTGATCAATGAAGTACCACTGATTTTCAGAAAAGACATTTATGCATTGGCTTGTGTGCTCGGCGGAATTGTGTTCTATGTCTGTTCCGAGTTCGGGCTTCCGAGCGAAATAACACAAATTCTTTCGGCTACTTCGGTTATTCTTATGCGCATTATTGCTGTTAGGTTTCATCTGGGCTTACCAGCCTTAAAGGGACACGATGATTACGATGCAGACCGTGAATGACTTTTTTAATGATTTTTCATTACATTGATAAACGGTTTTTAAGTAATGAAGATAGTAGGTTACGGCATTAATAAACCCGTGATGTTCTGTATGTTTATTTTACGGTAAATACCACTTTGTTAAATAGAAAATACTTATATGTTACAAATTGACGATACAATTATAAGCTTTGACTTGCTCGACGAAAAATTTGTTTGCGATCTTGCTTCCTGCAAAGGCGAATGCTGCATTGAGGGAGATGAAGGTGCGCCACTGGAGGATAATGAGCTTGATACGATTCAGGAATTGTTGCCTGTAGTCTGGGATGACCTGACCGATAAGGCAAAAGAAGTGATAGAAAAGCAGGGCTTTTTTTATATCGACCGATCAGGTGAGCCTGTAACTTCAATTGTAAACGGAGCTGAATGTGTTTTTACATATACCGATGCGTTGGGGATTTGCAAGTGTGCCATCGAAAAGGCTTATCGTGAAGGTAAAACTGACTTTTACAAGCCAATTTCGTGTCACTTGTATCCGGTAAGGTTGCAGAAATACGATGGATTTACGGCTGTGAATTACCATCGCTGGGGAATTTGCGATTGTGCCAGAACGTTAGGTGGCGGTTTGAATGTGCCTGTATATCGTTTTCTGAAAGAACCGTTAATTCGTCGCTTCGGTGCCGATTGGTTTAATCAGCTTGAAATTGCGGATAAAGAATTGAAAAGAACCTAAGATGCAAAAACGGCACAACATCAGGTTCGGAGTTAAAAGTTGATGGTTGTCTTAAGTATCTTTAGCTAATAAGATTGCCCTGGTAGATATATTTAAAAAATGAAAACAAATAGCGTTAAAGTTGAAATCATTACAATAGGCGATGAAATTCTGATTGGTCAGATTGTCGACACTAATTCCGCCTGGATGTCGGTGGAATTGAATAAGGCTGGTTTTGAAATTGTTCAAATCACTTCGGTTCACGACGATGCTGCGCATATTGTTGCTTCGCTTGATTTGGCGCTCGAACGTGCCGATGTGGTGCTTTTTACGGGCGGAATTGGTCCAACGAAAGATGATATTACTAAACAAACCCTGTCGCGGTATTTTGGTATGCAGCTCGTTTTCAACGACGAAGTTTATAAAAATATAGAGCAAGTGCTCGTTAACCGTTCACGCGCAGTCAACAAGCTCACACGTACGCAGGCTTTTGTCCCTGATGGCTGTACTGTTATTCAAAATCGGGTGGGAACGGCTCCGGTTACCTGGTTCGAAAAAAACGGGAAAGTGATTGTTTCTATGCCCGGTGTGCCCAATGAAATGAAGCATATAATGAGCACCGAAGTGATTCCGCGCCTGTCTCAACGATACAAAACTCCTACGATTATTCACAAAAATGTTATAG
>JAYFRI010000377.1:0-2455 GCA_034926015.1 Paludibacter sp.
ACAAAAGGTGAAAGAGTGGTTGGGTCGATAAAAAAGGAGGAACGACCGGAACCCTGAAAGAAAAATGAAAAATCAACATTTCTATAACCTAAAGAAGCTCCAAAACCATACACTATTTCAGGAACTGTAGGGAAACCAATGGGCACCATGTCCGAATCATCTATTTTTCCATCTTCATTCACATCCACATATTTGATATCACCGGCCATATAACTTCCCATCTGATTGTATTGTACAGGAGAGTTGAGTACATCCTGTTCATCGATAAAAAGACGCTCGGCAACCAAGCCACGTGGCTGATTCATTGGTTGTCCGATACTGCTCATGTAGGGATAAGGATACTGAGGTTCACCGTTTTCGATAATTTTATTGGTTGCGTAGGTGAAATTTACGCGTGAAGTTATCCACAGGTCTTTGTTTACGCTTACTTTATAATCTACAGAGCCATCTATACCATGTGATTCGGCCTTGCCTATATTACTTGCAATTGGAGCAGTAAGTCCCATAGAAGCGGGAATATAGTCGCGCTGCATATAGATATTTGTTCTGTTCTCAGTAAAATAATCAACCTGGATATTGACATTATTGAATAATCCGAGCTCCATACCGAAATTTGCTTTTTCGGCCACCTCCCAGGTTACTGCAGGGTTGGCGTAGCTGTTGATGTTGTAGCCGTTGTAACTATTTCCGAAATCCTCGCCCCACACATGACCTTTACCGCCATCGTTCAGATTGACAGACGACAAATAATAGAAACGATTGCTCGAAATGGCATCGTTACCAACTAAACCATATGTAGCTTTTAATTTGAGGTTTGAAACTGCTTTCTTCATTGTTTCGGTGAAGAATTTCTCATTGGAGACAACCCATCCCAAACCTGCCGAAGGGAAGAAACCATAGCGATTTTGTTTCGAAAACTTCTCTGATCCATTGTATCCAAAGTTCAACTCAACAAAATACCTTTCATCGTAAGCATAAGTTGTACGTCCAGAGATACCCATATTCCGGAACGGCAATGAAGAATATACATCGCTGCTTGCATCGGTCAACAGCTCGCGGGCATAACCCACCAACAAGCCGCCCACATCATGTTTATCGCCAAACACACGGTTGTACTGCGCTACTCCTTCGAAATAAAAACTGTTGTTGGCCGTTTTGTAGCTTGTTCCTGTGGTCAGATATTCGGTTCCTTCGCTTATTTGCTCAATGCTGTGAATTACACCCGATTCGCCATCCACCTCTTTCAAACCATAATAAAACGGTGTAAATCCACGGGCTACTTCACTCAAACTGTAGGAATTGAGCGATGCCATACCGCGCAATTTCAAACCTTTGGTAATCATGCTCAGGTCCTGCTCCAACTGAAATTGTGCTGTGGTAGTGGACGAAAAACGATCCTTGTATCCGCGCACCATTTCGGCATAAGGATTTGGATATCCACCATTTCCCTTGTTTCCAAACAGCACGTGATTTACAAATTGTGTGCTTTCATCCTTATCGTAATATTTGGGGAAATTTACGGGGTTAGCCTGCATCACCATCGAGAATATGCTTCCGGCATCGTTTTGAGGACCGTTGTATCTGTCGATAAGCGAGTAAAACTTAACCATTGCTTTGGTTGATTTGGTAAGGTTTACATCAATATTGGCCCTGAGATTGTAGCGTTTAATATCAATATTATTGTTGAAATTATTCATTTTATCCACATTCAACAATCCTTTTTCATCGGTATACGAAACAGACAAATAATACTGTGCCACTTCACCGCCCCCACTTACACTCATATTTGCTTTCTGGTTTTGAACAGTGGATTTAAAGAGTTCGCTGTACCAGTCGACATTAGGGTAAATCTGCGGATTCAGTCCATTGCGGGTACCTTCAATTTTATCCTTCGAATAATATAGCAGCGCTTCCGGATCGCGGGTACGTAAAGCTTTGTTATAAAGTTCCATATAATCCACACCATTTAAAAACTGATTTGTTATGGTAGGTGAGGTGATTGAATTTTCAATACGAACAGAAATATTTGCTTTGCCCTTTTTACCGGTTTTCGTGGTTACGAGAATCACGCCATTAGCACCACGGGCTCCGTAAAGCGCTGTGGCAGTGGCATCTTTCATAATGGAAAAACTGGCAATATTATCAGGCTCCATGCGGGCCAGATCGGTCGTGGTAACTTCCAAACCATCAATTAAAATAAGTGGACTGTTGGCGTAACCAAACGAAGTAACACCACGAATAAAGAATTCGGCATTGTCCTGCCCCGGTTCGCCTGAGCGCTGGTACGAGATGACTCCCGCTATTTTTCCTGCCAAAGCATTGGTCAGGTTGGTAGGTGCAATCTTTAATTCGGTAGGATTTACAGTATTGATCGATCCGATCACACTGTTTTTCTTTTGTGTTTGAAATGCCACCACCTGCACTTCTTCCAGGGCACTGGCCGATTCGAGCAAAA
>JAYFRI010000112.1:0-2295 GCA_034926015.1 Paludibacter sp.
TCTCAATATGTAGTCGGGCTGTAATAGTGATTTCATATTAATTCATCTGGTAATCAGTTTGTTTCTTTATTTGTCATGCGATTGTAATGCAAATTACATATAAGCATAACAGTTTCGGAATGCAATTGAAATACTGCACATCTACTTTTGTGACAAAGATTTGAAATAAAACAGAAACAAATAAAAATCAATTTTAAAAATGAAAAAGCTATTTCTTAATTTTGCTGTTGTTTTGCTTGGTGCAACTACCGTATTTAGCTCGTGTGACGATAAAAATGATCCTGAACCCGAACCTCAACCCACTTCGAAGGAGGTTATTTTAAGTTCAAACATTACCGGAACCCGTAATTTGGTTGCCGATTCTACTTATGTTCTTCAGGGGCAAGTCAACGTTTCGGGCACAATTAATATCGCGGCCGGAACCGTAATAAAAGGCGACAAAGTTACCAAAGGTTGTTTGGTGATTGTTCCCGGTGGAAAAATAAATGCTATCGGAACTGCTTCTAAACCGATTGTCTTCACTTCGCGTCTTGAGCCAGGACTTCGTGCTGCCGGCGACTGGGGTGGTTTGGTGATTGTAGGTAAAGCACCTGTAAATCAATCGAGCGCCACTGTTGAAGGATTGACAAATGCTGTTGATTACGGTACGAGTGCTTTTGCCACCCGCGATGCTGCCGATAATTCAGGAACGCTTCAATATGTGCGTATCGAATTTGCCGGAATAGCATTGCAGCCAGACAAGGAAATTAATGGTCTGACACTTTGTGCTGTCGGATCGGGAACAACAATCGATCATATTCAGGTTTCATACTCAGGCGACGACTCATTCGAATGGTTTGGTGGTACTGTGAATGCAAAACACCTGATTGCCTTCTGCGGATTGGACGATGAATTTGATACAGATTATGGATTTAACGGCAAAGTGCAATTTGCTTTAGGAGTTCGCAATCCTCGTGTTGCCGATGTATCCACATCGAATGGATTTGAGTCCGACAACGATGGTTCGGGAACCGCTGCAATGCCACAAACTGCTCCTGTGTTTTCGAATGTAACTTTAATCGGACCATGGAAAACCAAAGACGATAAAAACGTGAACAGCATGTTTGGAGCCGGTATGCACATCCGTCGCAACAGTTCACTTTCAGTATTCAACTCCGTTTTTGCAGGTTGGAATACCGGTTTACTGCTGGATGCAACTACAACTTATGCCAATGCTTTAGCCGGCAACCTAGCTATACAGAACAATGCACTTGTTGCCAACAAAGTAAAATCAGTAAACGGCGCAAGCAGTGTTGCTGAAGCTGATGCACTTGCATTTTTCAACACTTTATTATTTAAGAATCAGATTATTGCCGATAACGCTACAGCAAAAATTTCAGGTTCGTTTTTCGATGCTACAAAAACCGGGACTGCTGCTAATCCAACAAGTTTTCTTCCTGAGAGTGGTTCAGCCCTGCTCTCGGGAGCCGCATTTACACATACAAAACTCAGTGGCTCGTTCTTTACTCAAACAAATTATATCGGTGCTTTCGGAACAACCGACTGGACCAAGGAAACCTGGGTGAATTTTGACCCACAAAACACTGTTTATTAATTAGATTTGTGATTATTACTGCAAATAAGGAGAAGTTGTCTGTCGAAGACTGCTTCTCCTGCCTTTTTGTAACACATATTAAATTTAAAGCCTATGACTACAAGTTCGAAGGGCTGTAGCTATATTTGTAAAGCAAACTAAAAATCAACATTATGTATAAAAATAGATTTATAATCGTACTCTGGCTCGTGTTTTCAGTAGGTTTATCGGCGCAAACCAATAAAATTATTCAAAGCGATGGTTTGTTTTTTACAGATGCTTCGCAAACAAAGCTTTATACCGGCGAGTTCAAGGAATTTTTCGATAATGGAGCGCTTAAAGTAGAGATGAACATTAAGGAAGGCAAGCCCGAAGGACCTTATATAATTTATTTCGAGAACGGAAAACCCAATGAAGTACGTGCCTATCGGAACGGAGAGTTTCATGGAATATGGCGCACTTACAACGCAGCAGGTATGCTTATTGCCGAAGCCGAATACCGCAACAACAAAAAGAACGGCACATGGCACGTGTGGGACGATTCGGGCATTATGCGGTACGAAATGCAATACGACAACGGGAAAAAGACAGGCATCTGGTACATGTGGGACGAGAAAGGAAAGTTGATTTCGGAAAAGAAATACTAAGCTCTTTTTTTGAATGACAGGACCCGGATGAAACATTTTCTTCATATCAATGTATAGATTTCGTAATCATCCTGT
>JAYFRI010000095.1:0-2967 GCA_034926015.1 Paludibacter sp.
CAAATATTATTTGTACTTTTGCGCCCCCTCCGATCTGCGCAGTTTTGCTGTACGGGCGCTAAGGACCAATAATTTATTAATATCTGGATCAATGAATAGAATAGGATGTACGCTACTGATGATTTTTGCGATGGTGGCTTTTACAAATGCACAAAACAGCAGGTTTAAAATTGTCACCTGGAATGCTGAATGGCTGACCTGCAGTACTAACGGGCCAACTGACGAACAACTTCAGGTGAACAATGTGGCTAAGGTGATCAAAGCGCTTGATGCGGATGTGGTAGCTTTGCAGGAAGTGGGTACTAGTAGCACCTACAGCACTATCGATACTTTGGTGAGGCGGCTTGGTAGCGAATGGGGTGGAAGTATTATTCCATGGTCGGCCGACAATTGCAGTCAAAATCAGGGTGTTATTTATAAAAAATCGAAAGTACAGTTCGTAAGCGCTTCACTTATGAGTAATGCAGGTACTTCTTACAACTGGTCAGGTGGTAGGTATCCGGCACTTTATAATCTGAATTTTGTAGTTGGCAGCGGCACTGTTCCGGTGGCACTTATAAATATTCATGCCAAAGCTATGGGCGACGAGGGGAGTTATGCACGTCGCAAAGCTGCATCTTTGAGTTTTAAAACTTTGCTGGATGGAAACAGTTATAATACAAAAAATGTAATTTTGCTTGGCGATTTTAATGATTATCTATCGGGTACACAGTGTGGTAGTTGCTCACCTGCCGAATCGCCCTACAAAAATTTTGTGGACGACACCCAAAACTACAAAGGGCTTACCGGCAGTTTGTGGGATCCTTACTACAATAGTCCTGTGATCGACAATATTATCATCTCCAACGAACTATTCGATAACTACACAAATACGGTGCTCCGCGAAACTACTGCTGCACAAGTGGTGTCGAGTTTTACGTCAACTACTTCCGATCATTACCCTATAAGTGCTACATTCAGCTTTGGCGATGAGACTTCCGGTTGTCAGGATTTTAGTTTTTCAGAATCATTTGGTCAAAGTTTAGGTGCCTTTACCCAACAGAGTGTACAGGGAACTCAGCTGTGGGGCTGGCGTGCATTGTATGGTGCAGTGATTTCGGGATACCAGAACAGCATTGCAAATACTAACGAAGACTGGCTTATTTCACCTGCTATGGATTTGTCGGAAAGCAGTTCGGCCACGCTTCACTTTGAGCATGCATTGAACTATGCCGGCTCTGCAAGTGACAATTTGGCTAACTATTCGCTCTGGATAACCGACGGTTACAGTGCTGGTTTGCCTGGCACTGCTAATTGGACGAAGCTCACGATTCCCACTATGCCGTTGGGCAATGACTGGATTTTTGTAAATTCAGGAGATATCACAATTCCTACTGACTTGATGAAGAAAAATATAAGATTTGCTTTTAAATACCAGTCGAACGAAACAGTGGCGGCTACCTGGGAAGTGCGAAATATAACTGTAGATGGGAAGTGTAATCAAACGCAGTCAGATCCACCTTTATTAGAAACACAGAGCAAAGTGTATGCTGCGGGAGGAATCATTAAAGTAGAAAACAAACAAGCAATGCCAGTGACAGTTTTTGATGTTACGGGTCGTATTTTATATTCGGTGCCGGCGATACAAAACACTGAGTTTGACGTAATGCAGCAGGGAGTATACATTGTGCGTTGCGGCAATGAGGTGGTGAAAGTGGTGGTAGATTGACCGTGTGCGTGATCTGCTGTTGAATTTTTTACTGCGGAAAGCTGTTGAAGCAAACCTGATAAAAAACAAATAAAGGCTTACAATTTGTAAGCCTTTATTTATTAGCAGTCGGGATGACAAGATTCGAACTTGCGACCACTGGTCCCCCAGACCAGTACTCTAAACCGGGCTGAGCTACATCCCGCTAATTTTTTTGGAGACACAAAAGTAATCAAAAAAAATTATTCTCCCAAGATTTTGGACGGGTTTTTAAAATGCAAAATTGTTATTTTGGCCGAAAGTTACATTAACGGACTGAAAAGTCGTGCCCATGATTCTTTCAGTTTTTGCCGGCGTCTACGGTTGGTCCATGCCTCCAGGGTTAGCTCAAAGCAGTTTTTCATGTCTCTTTCGAACAGGCTGCTAAGCGTTTCGGCGGTTTTGGTATCGTAAATAAAGGCATTGACTTCGAAATTTTGATTAAAACTGCGTTCGTCAAGGTTGGCCGAACCTACAATAGATATAAATCCGTCAATAACAATGGCTTTGCTGTGTAGAAATCCTTTTTTGTATTTGTAAACTTTGATACCGGCTTCGAGCACTTTGCCAAGATAGCTTGAAGTGCAGGCATCTGTTAGTTTCGAATCTGAGCGGTCGGGAATCATTAATCGTACATCCACGCCACTCAGGGCCGACATTTGCATGCAGGTGTCGATCACATCGTTGGGGATGAAGTAGGGCGTATGGATGTAAACATACTTTGTTGCCGACATAATAGCCGATGCAATTCCCTGCATAATGGCTTCCCAATCGGTATCGGGTCCGCTGCTCACTATTTGAACTATGTTTTCTCTGAATTTCCGTGACGTGGGGTAATATTTATCGTCATCAATCAATTTGTGTTCTACGAAGTACCAATCGGTGAGAAAAAGTTGTTGCAGTCCGTGTACTGCCGGACCCTCGAATCGTACGAATGTATCGCGCCAATGGCCGAGTGAGTTGCCAAAAAGGTATCGGTCGGCTATGTTCAGACCTCCTGTAAAGCCTATTTCGCCGTCGACAATGAGTATCTTTCGGTGATTACGATAGTTAATTTTACTTCTTCCGAATCTAAGTCTCAGTGGCAGAAAAGGTTTTATAAAAACACCTGCATCGCGCAGAGACTGTAGGTAAATTCTTGAGAGAAAAATACTTCCCCAATAATCATAAATCATTCTTACTCTTACGCCTTCCTGTGCTTTCTGTATCAGCAGTTCTCTTAATTCGTTAGAAATTTTATC
>JAYFRI010000390.1:0-1941 GCA_034926015.1 Paludibacter sp.
TTCAGCATATATTCACATTAATTTTAAAAAAAATGTATATTTGCACAGTATCAACACATATACAATTTGGATATTAATGCTTTACGAACGTATATGATATATTTACCTTCATAAAACATAATCATCCCCTACACCTAAGCCTGACTTAATATGAGCAGTACTTATAGCTGCTGATTTATAATTTTGCTCTGACTTTCATGATTATTGAAACCGTTGAATCACAAATAAATACTATACCTATGAAAACTCACAAATCTAATATAATGCAAATTTTTAAGTTTGAGTATCGAATCACATTCAACTATTTGATTTTTGGAATGTTATGGATTCTTTTTTCAGACATACTGCTCGATTTATTGGTGGCTGATGCAGCTCTGCTAACAAAATTCCAAACCTATAAAGGCGCTTTGTTTATTTTTGTAACTGCTGTTTTTTTGTATGTTTTTGTCAAAACACACATGCAAAGTTTAAGGCTGGCCGAAGCCAAACTTATTGAAAGCGAGAGTCATTACAAAACACTTTTCAACGACAATCATTCCATAATTTTACTTTTAAATTCGGACAATGCAAAAATTGAAGGAGCCAACCCGGCCGCTTGTAATTACTATGGGTGGACACACACCGAACTTTGCAGTAAAAGCATTTACGATTTCAGCACTCTCGATAAAAATGAAACAATCAATTGGTTACAAACCGTAAAAGCTGAATCCAAAAACCATCTCTTAAGTCAGCATTATTTAGCCAATGGCGAGACAAGAGAAGTGGAAATATACTCAAGCCCAATAAACATTGCAAAAAAAATAATGATTTATTCGGTCATTCGCGATATTACCGAACAACGAAATGCTGAACTTCAACTCCGGAAACTATCAAAAGCTGTGGAACAAAGTCCTATTGGAATATGCATTACCGACCCGGCTGGAATCATAGAATATGTCAATCCCAAAATTTCCGAACTCACCGGATTTGCTCAAGGTGAATTGCTCAATAAAGATGTAATGATATTGGGAACAGGCGAAAAGTCGAACCAGCTGCACCAAGACCTTTGGCAAACAATAAGTTCAGGAAATGTATGGAGTGGCGAATTTCACAATAAGAAAAAAAACGGTAGACTCTACTGGGAATCGGACACCATTTCTCCTATTTTTGATACTTCAGGACAGATCACGCATTATCTGTCGATAAAAGAAGATATCACCGACCGTAAACGAGCTGAAATTGCATTAAACAAATCAGAAAAACTATTGCGAAAATTTGCCTCTCATCTTCAAAACGTAAGAGAAGAAGAAAAAGTGGCTATAGCCCGCGAAATTCACGATGACCTTGGACAGACTTTGGTTGCCCTTAAAATAAACATGGGCATACTTAAGAATAAAACACTTAAGATTTCGAACGACGATCTGAAAGAAATAATTGTAGGGTTTGATGAAATAGTAAATCTGATAAACGACACCATAAAATCTGCCCGGCGCATTATGAGCGGACTGCGGCCAGAGTTGCTCGAGATGAATGGTTTTGCCAGTGCTGCCACCTCCTATCTTCATGATTTCGAGGAGAGATATCAAATTAAATGTGAATTCGACGCAGAGAACTCAGACATTGAAATGAATTCGCAACAGTCTCTTTCATTTTTCCGAATACTTCAGGAATCGCTTAACAACATAGCAAAACACTCGAAAGCAACACTCGTAAAAGTTCAGTTAAAATCAGAAGCAGGCAAACTCATTTTAGAAGTTATTGATAATGGAATAGGATTCGATGTTAATAACAGAGGCAGACAGGACTCGTACGGCATGATAGGAATGAAAGAAAGAATGGTTTTATTGGGAGGTAAATTGACTATTAGAAGTAAAATCGGCAAGGGAACAAGCGTCAGGGTAGAAATACCATTGAAAGTGAAATAACAAACACATTTTTCATTATAGAAATCTCCTTCTGATG
>JAYFRI010000012.1:0-20779 GCA_034926015.1 Paludibacter sp.
GAAATTGATTTGAAAGATTTAATAACCTATGCTACAGAAAGAAATGTTGGGCTAATTTTATGGGCTGGGTACATTAGTTTCAATAAAAACATAGAAGGCGTGTGCAAACATTACTCTGAACTGGGAATTAAAGGTTTTAAAATAGACTTTATGGATCGAGATGATCATCCCATGGTTGAATTTCACACCCGTGTTGCGGAAATAGCTGCTAAATACAAACTACTTATCGATTTTCACGGAACTTATAAACCAACCGGACTAAATCGAACTTATCCGAATGTGATAAATTTTGAAGCTGTTCATGGTTTGGAGCAATTAAAATTTCCAACGACTGTTGATCAGGTAACGTACGATGTTACCGTTCCGTTTATCCGTCAGATTGCCGGACCAATGGATTATACTCAGGGAGCTATGAGAAACTCGACAAAAGATAATTTCAGACCGGTATTCAGTGAACCCATGAGTCAGGGAACACGCTGTCGGCAATTGGCTACCTATGTGATATTTGAGTCTCCCTTGAATATGCTGTGCGATAGTCCTACAAGTTACGAAAAAGAACAGGAATGTACAAATTTCATTACTTCTGTACCAACTGTTTGGGATAATACTGTTGCACTTGATGGCAAGCTCGGAGAGTATATTGTAATGGCACGTCAGAAAGCAGAGAACTGGTATCTTGGTGCACTGACAAATTGGGATGCCCGAAAATTAGAGGTGGATTTATCTTTCTTACAAACAGGTAATTATGCTGCTGAGGTATTCAAAGATGGTTTGAATGCGGATAAAAAGGCAAGTGATTATAAAAAAGAAATTATTCAAATAGGCAAAGAAAGAAAATTGAAAATAAGTATGGCTCCCGGAGGAGGTTATGTAATGAAAATATATCCAGTTGTAAAATAAAGTTTTAGCTTGAATTTTATTACATAATAATTAATCAAAAATAAATAACCGACAGTAAAACAGTATGAGAAAAATAATCCAATTATTAGCTACGTTGCTTTTAGGCATTACTATAAATGTATCTGCTGAAAATGAACAAACACTTTCTGAGAGTACAGCGCCTAACTCAATCAAATGGGGAGTTAATATTCACAAAGGCGGAAATGACCCGCAAAATGTTGCCAATAAATTAATTGAGAGAAACTTGAAATTTGTAAGAATGGATTTGTGGGGGCATGATCCTGTTTATTTATCAAGTTTTTTAAATGCTGCTAATATCATGCAATCCAATAAAATTAAAATTCAGGTAGTTGTTCATTCTTCGTTTTCGAGAGGACAAGCACGATCGCAAGATTACACGGCAGATACTGCTGAAGTAGCGCAATATGTATATAATCAAATAAAACCAGGAATTATAAGTACAAAAGATTTAGTTTTGGAATACGAACTTCAAAATGAAGTGCCCTTGTATCCGGATATAATTTTGTCTGGAGCGACAGGACAAAATGCTTCCGATTACAATACTCCTGCAGGACGATTACAGGCTGCTGCTTTGCGTGGTATGTCGAAAGCTATTAATGATGTTCGGAAACAGTATAATCTGCCAATTCGTATTATACTTGGTACAGTATCAAAATATTTTGGTTTCATAACTTATATGCAACAACAGGGTGTACTTTTCGATATTGTTGGTTACCATATTTATCCGTGGGAAAGACATGCTGCACTTGATCAGGATCCGTGGTTTGGAGTTGGTGGTCCATTAGGACAACTTTCAAAATTTAATAAACCGATTCATATAAATGAATTTAATAGTGGCGAAATTACTTCTGGTGCCTCATACTCACCCGGAACTAATTATGAAAATCAGGCAGGACAACCTTTGACTGAAACCGGATACAAAGGCTTGTATAAACATTTAAATGAGATTGTAAATCAGACAGTAGCAAATGTTGAATCAGTTTATTTTTATGAAGTATATGATCAAGCCCAGAATCCAATACCGGAAAATCGTTTTGGACTCTATTACGATACTAACATGGAACAACCCAAAATATCATTGTTGTTGGCAACTGCTTACGCTGGTGGCGCGCTTTCTCAAGCAGAAAAGGATTCATTAATCAAGAGAGATTTCATCTTTAACTTTGTAACTGATACTACGAATGATACTACAATTAATACAACAGACCAGTTCTATTTGATTCCAAGTTCTCAATGGCTTTCTAATAATGCAACGTTCGGAGCTATATTCAAAAATGGAGCTACTGAAGTTAAAGTTCCCTTTACACTTAATAGTTCAACTGGAATGTATAAATTGACTATTCCTGCTGGTAGCTGGCCACAAATTTGTTTGAAGCGTTATTCAACAGATGGAATGGGAGACTGGGGAGGTTTTGCAACTTATGACGCGGTATTACAAATTCAATCAAATAATTTTATTACGTACAACAAAGCTTACAATTGTATTTCAGTTATAGGTTGGGCAAATGGGACAGATCCTTCACAATACAATATATCAACATATCCGGTTACTTCACAAGTGATAATTCCTCAATCAGGTAAAGTTAAATATGTTTATGGCATAAAAAATCAACTTATAGGGAATATCGAAGGTACAGCACATATTGAATTATACACCATAACAGGACAATTACTTCAAAAAGAAACTATGACAGGAAGGTTTATTTATCAAGTTAATTCAGGAATTTATTTACTTCGAGTGAATGGGGAAACTCATAAGATACCAGTGCCATAGATTTAAATGCAGTAATTATGTTCTTACTTCTCTATACAGAATTCTGTCAAATTACTTTCGATATATTAATGCATTTCACGTAAAACAGTATTAAGGCTCTGTATTGTTAAATTTATGGTTAGATTTGAGAATTGAAATGAATTCCCTGCCTTTTGTGGCGATGGGTTTGCTCAAAGTGATTAAATAATTATTCGAAAAATTGTTCACTATCACTCTCTATTAGTTTTTTAAGGTTAGGAAGAATGTCTGTTAATTTCAGGCATTCTTTCTTTTGTTCAAGTAAAGCACATAATTTCCATCATATAAAATGAATCATTTTATTACTAAACTTAACGAAGCACTCAATCTGCAATTACAAACCATTGATTTTGAAACAGACAATATTATTGAAAAATCGCAGAAGTCTTATACTTGTGTATCAAATGCCTTGAAACAACTCAAGGCATTTGTTTTAGAATATACATTTTGTAGTGAACAAGAAGAAATACTGTTTTTTAAGAAGCAGAAACCTGAATTATACCGTAAATCCATTTATTATAAAAGAATAGTAGAAATTGAAAGCCTTCGTCCAATCGGCTGTCATGAAGAACAAGAAATTTATTTAAAAGAAGAACTAAAAATGTTGACATATTTCTTCAATCAGCACAAAGACTTCTATCAATACTATCGAATGGAATCAACTCATTTGGATGATATATATTTTCTCCGTAAAAAAACTGATTTGAAGCAAAAAATGAAAGGAGTCGATATTGATGATAATTTCTCTACCGGTTACGATTATACAGTAGCAAAAATAATTGCATATAATCATCTCGAAGGATTTCTAAATAAAGAATTAGAGAAAATTCAATTAAAATCCCAAAAGCCACATGTGGAACACCTTGGGGCTTTTGAGGATATTAAATGGACCGGGAGCAAAATTTCATTGTATGAACTTATTTATTCTCTTTGTAATGCAGGCGTATTAAATAACGGAAATTGCGAAATTAATGAGCTAGCAGCACTTTTCGAACAGATGTTCAATATATGTTTAGACGATATCTATCGTGGTTTTCAGGATATTAAACTGCGTTCAAATCAAACTAAATTTTTAGATACACTTAAAGATGCATTACTCAGAAAGATAAATGAAGATTATGAATAGTCTATTTAGTATATAAACAAAAATATTTATACCACATGGGGATTACCTTGGGAATAAAATCCGTCAAAACTTACCAATTTTGCCGATATATAAAACATTATAATATGGCAGAATTTAATATTGCATTAAAAAGAACGCTTGCTCAGGAAGGCGTTTACAGTAACGATCCTGATGATTTAGGTGGTGAAACCTATAAAGGTATTTCCCGGGCTTCGCATTCAGTCTGGAAGGGCTGGGTTATTATCGATAAGTGCAAAGATAAGTCTGGTTTTCCTACGACACTCGATAGAGATATCAAATTACAAAAACAGGTCGAACTTTTTTATCTGTATGAATTTTGGTTGCCATTAAAGGCAGACCTTATATCAAATCAAACTATTGCGGATTCAGTTTTCGATTTCGCGGTAAATGCCGGAATCAAAACAAGTGTCAGATTGATACAATCTATAGTCGGTACAAAAGCCGATGGAATTATCGGAGAACATACACTGGGAAAAATAAATTCTATTGATTTCATCTATGTCCAGTCAGCCTTTACCGTAGCTAAAATATCTCACTATATAGCCATTATCAAGAAACGTCCAGCTAATAAAAAGTATTTATATGGATGGATAATCAGGGCATTGGAATTCAATGATTAGCAAACTATTATCAATAATATTATCATGCCAGCACAAATCATAACTACCGATGATCTTCGGGAATTCAAGATAGAATTGCTTGATGAAATCCGGGTTCTCATTAGCGAGCAGAAAAACCCCACTATAAAGAAATGGATGAAATCAGTGGAAGTTCGCAAATTACTCAATATTTCTCCCGGGACACTCCAGACATTACGTATTAACGGAACATTACCGTATACAAAGATAGGTGGAACAAATTACTATAATGTATCAGATATAGATACTTTATTATCGCAAAACCTTAAAAAGAAAACACGATGAATTATATTCTTCAGCTCAGTGGATTTTTTCAACGTGTTGCGGCTGATGATCGTCTCAACCCAACACATGTCAGCCTCTACATGGCGATCTTTCAGTTTTGGAATGCGGAACGTTTTCAGAATCCGGTATCCATATCCCGGCAGGAACTTATGCGTATTAGTAAAATATGTGCTAAAGCAACTTATCATAAGTGTATTAAAGACCTGCACAATTTTGGTTATATCCAATATCTACCATCGTTCAATCCGTTTAAAGGGAGCTTGGTGTACCTGTTCGATATGCAGTCAAGTGCTAAACTAGTATCTACCCATGACCGTACTAATATCGAAACAAGTATTGAACAAGCATTAGCCCCTTATATAAACAAAGAAAACATCTTAAACTTAAATATTGAAAACGAAGAAACCCGACCACAAAATGATATAGTTTTGAAAGTTTCAAAAAAAGGAGCGAAAGTAGTTGAGATAAATGGAGAAAAGGTTGATTCGAAAAACTCGCCAGAGAAGAGTGTTTCTACAATTCGACTAACAAATACTTTCCAGCCGACTATTGAGAAAATACGGGAGTACTTTCTGGCGCAAAACAGCAACGAGGTGGAAGCGCAGAAATTTTTCAATTACTTCCAGAGCAATGGTTGGAAAGTAGGCGGTAAAGCCCCTATGAAAGATTGGCAAGCAGCTGCCGGAAATTGGATCCTCAACATTCCACAATTTTCACCGCAACCTCAAATCGCCGTACAAAAGCAACTGACTCCCGGAAATCTAAACGTTAGCACAGGAAAAAACTACTCTGAACCGCTTTAAAATATGAACAACAACCTGTCTATAATGCAGACCAGAGGGAAAGAAGTCTTCGGCGATCACTTTTGTATTTATCCTGAAGATCATGAACTAGTACAAAAATTATTGACGTGGTTCTTACAAGATGAACAACAAGCAAAACAATTCAATATCAACCTCCACAAAGGCATATTATTGACCGGCCCGATTGGTTGCGGCAAAACCAGCCTTATGTCGCTTATGCGTCTGCTCGTACCGCAGCCGCAACGCTTTGGTATTAAATCATGTCGTGAAATAACCTTCGATTTTATCAAAGATGGCTATGAAGTTATACAACGCTATGGAAGCCTGGCATATACTAATTCTACAGTTCCACCCCGGCCTCATACGTATTGCTTCGATGATCTTGGTGCTGAAAGTACTTTTAAGTACTATGGCAATCAGTGTAATGTTATGTGCGAAATTCTACTTTCCCGGTATGACCATTTTATCAGTAATCATATGCTCACACATGCTACTACCAATCTTTCTGCTTCCGAACTTGAAGATTATTATGGGAACCGTGTTCGTTCGAGAATGAGAGAAATGTTTAACCTTATTGCATTTGATGGTGGAGCGAAGGATAAAAGGAAATAGGGCTGTAGTTGAAATAATCCTTCTGATGTATAGTTAGACTATACATACAGCGGTTAAATTCAACTGAGTTTGAAAAATAAGACAGATAAATTCAATGATAATTTGTTGAGATAGAAAATAAAATATATTTTTAGTATTGAATTAAAGTAAAATAAATATGACTTACTATGTTATAGATGTCGAGTCTGACGGGCCCATTTTAGGCAAAAATTCAATGGTATGCTTTGGTGCAGTCAGATTGGATAATGAGCTAAGAACAACTTTTTATGGACAAACACGTCCAATTAGTGATTATTACAATGAAGAAGCACTTGCCATCAGTGGTTTTTCCCGACAAGAACATGAATCTTTTGAAGATCCGAAAATTGTTTTTGAACAATTTGCATTGTGGCTTGCAGAAACCAGCACCAAAGGAAAACCAGTTTTAATTTCTGATAATAACGGATATGATGCTTCATGGATTAACTGGTATTTTCATACATTTTGTGGCAGTAATCCTTTTGGATATAGTTCCAGGCGTATAGGTGATTTGTGGTGTGGTTTTAAAAACGACATGCGTTTACCTTGGAAATACTTGAGGACTCTAACTTTTACTGATATAGATGGACGTGAACAAAAGGGTTTTATGCATACACATAATCCACTTGAAGATGCGTTGGGTAATGCACATGCACTTCTCTATATGATTAATGAAGGGCTTAAATTGAAATTGTAATCAAACTATGAATGAGTTGTGTAAAGACTATTTTAAATAATAAAAACCTACAATTTAAAACAATTCATTGGGTTTATAAATTAATCCTCCCAGAAAATACTTAATGCTGAGTCTTTATAAGTAACACAATGTTCATAGAATTTTCTTTGAATATCCTCGTCTTTGACATATTTAAAGCAATCAATTGCCCAAACTTGCTCTGTTCTAAAAACATCAGCAATGTGATTGTTATTGAAATAATCCCCCATCACTGTATAACGAGGAACAATATTGTCATTGATCAACCATTTAAAGGGAAAATCATCACTTGAATGTTTCCATTTTACAATATTCTTTTCAGCATAAACAACCAAAATTGGACAATTACCAATATCCGCATATCGTAAGGCACATGCAGTCCTGCTCACTTTATATTCAGTTTTTAAATAATCTATAACTTTAAAACTAAATTTCTTATTCCCGACATCATTTCGAAAGCGTAATTCGGGCATTAATAAACATGATGCAAAATAGTCTGCTTCGTGTTCAATGGTATAATATTGTTTCTGGTTAGTTAATGATGGGTGAGGCTCTAATAATCCCTTCTGTAGGCCTATTCTATGGGCATCAATAAAATAATGTCCAAGTTCATGTGCTAAAGTAAATCTACCTCTATCTGAATCCGGATGATTGTGCTTGTCAATATTAAGATGAATATAAAAATTCCCATTATCATAAACAGTCATCCCATCAAATGTATCACACTCGTAATTGTCGTAGAATACATCTAAGTTTTCATCCTCTAAGATTCGTTCAAGCGGTGTGATTTTCTCATCAAACTGTAAAGCAATATACTCCGCCAATCTTTTAATTCTTGGACTATTCTTCTTTATCATCGTTATTCTTTCGATGCTTTTTAGTCATTTTATCAAGGATATGTTTTGGAAGTTCTTTCCCTTTTCGGGCGACCATCCTTAACTCCTCAATCTCATTATTCAATTCGTCAGTTTTTTTTATCTGAAACTCCTTTGTGTGGTGGGAACAAATATTCCCTTCAACTATTGACTTAGCATCAATTGAAACATCTTTTAATTTAAAGTCATAGTCTGCATATATTTTATTAAACCTGGCAAGCTCCAATTCATTTGTTGGAAATAAGAATCCAGTTGAACGAAACCACTCTTCCAAATTCTGATTGTTGATTGTGTTTTTATTTGTTCCCATTGACATTGTTTATATAATTGGTTACAAGGTCTGTTGCGTCTTTTCTATATACTCTAATGGAAGCCTGTGTTAACTCCAACTTTTCTTGTAGTTTATTACTCACAGATCGAGGAATATTTTTGTCTTTTTCCGGCTTGTATGCCAAGTAGGTAAAATAAATTATTTTATGCTTTAGCGAAAGTCCTTGTAACGCTTTCTCCAAAAAGCTATAATTCTCTTTTAATTCTTTTTGTTTTTCAAGATTTTCTAGGGCATAGACATTAACGAGGTCATCCAAATTTTCGATTAACGATAAATCTTCCTCTTTTGTAGGCTGGGCGCAGGTATCACTATTTTTAAAAAGCAATATTTGGGTATACAATATTTTGTACATCCAGAAAAGAATAGCTTTATCAACATTTTTTGTGTTTGCTTTTTTCATGCTAAAAGTATGAGCATTTTTCCATACTTTATCAAAAGTACAAGTTGCTGCTAAAAATGCAATTGCTTCATTGTATTCAAACTTAGAACATTGAATTTCTGATTTTTCTAATATATCTCGTTGATATCTGTCACGGAATACATAGAAAGCCAACTCAGCTTCATTGGGAAACTCATCTTTGAATGAGACATACTCCAATAATTCAGAACCAACCATATTTTCAAAATCTATTTTTTCTGCTATTACATCACTTTTCATATGTATACTAAAAGCGTTACTAACGGAATTGGTATATAATTGAAAGATATCAATTATTTTGCAAATATAAACATATTGTTGTGAATAAACAGAATTTTCCCTAACGGAATTAGTATATAATAAAATGAGATAATAATGAGTGTAACAAGTATTAGTACAAAAAACAAGAACCTTCTATGGGCAATTTCTGCAGGAAGGTGTGAATATGAAGGATGCAACAAAGAGTTACATACAGATATTCTCACCAAGAAAAAATATAACAGTGCTTATATAGCACATATTGTAGCTGATGAGCCAGATGGCCCAAGAGGTGATGCACTACGGTCAAAAATTTTGGCCGATAATATTGAGAATCTGATGTTATTATGCGATGAATGTCATCGACGAATAGATATAAATGATGTAGCTGGTCATCCTGAATCTCGATTATTAGCAATGAAAAGACAACATGAAGAACGCATTAATCGAATAACGGCTATCGCTCCCAATATGACTAGTGAAATAATTCTGTATGGTGCGAATGTTGGAATAAATAATTCTCCTTTATCCTATCATACGGCAAGTGAAGCCTTGTTTTACGATTATTATCCCGCAAGCATTCATCCTATTGAATTGGGATTGAAAAATGCTCCTTTTACGGACGATACTGATGCTTATTGGGTAGCGGAAGAAACAAACCTTCTTATACAGTTTAATCAGAAAATAAAACCAAGGCTTATGCAAGGCAATGCCGACCATTATTCTGTGTTCGCTATTGCGCCACAACCGTTGCTTATAAAATTTGGAGTCCTGTTGAACGATTTGAATAATGTGAAAGTATATCAGAAGCATAGGGAGCCTTCTACATGGAAGTGGCAGAGCACATCTCCTAATATTGAATATATTTTTCGTGAGCCTGCCGATAAAACGAAAGTTCCTGTACTTGTATTTAGTTTGAGCGCGACTATTACGCATGATAGAATACAAAAAATATTTGGCGACAATGCAAGTGTATGGGAAATAACAACAAGTGGTACACCCGACAATGATTTCTTAAAAACAGAGACATTGTTATCTGATTTTCGTCGAACAGTTCGACATGTTTTCGATAAAATCAAATCGCATCATGGTTGCACAGAGCTACACATTTTTCCTTCTATGCCTGTTTCTGCATCCGTTGAATTGGGTCGAGTATGGATGCCAAAAGTTGATATGCCTATGGTAATATATGATGCAAATAAGGAGAAGAATGATTTCTATAAGACAATAACAATAAATTAATTAGATATGCTGACACAAGAAGAAAACAAACAGTTTAGTGAAATTTTAGAAACACTCGGTGAAACATTGGATATCACAGAAAGCCAATATAAAGCCGCAGTTAGTAGTTATGGTGCAGGAGGCGAATGGTTGGCAAAGCCCGAATCATCACTTGCACCATATAAACCAATCATTCGTCCGCAAGGCTCGTTCATGCTCGGAACAATGATTAAACCCGTCTGCGAAGATGACGATTTGGATATTGATTTAGTGTGTGAACTGACAGGTAAAAATCCACAGTGGACGCAATATCATTTAAAACAAGTGGTTGGAAATCGGCTTAAAGACAACGAAGCTTACAAAAACATGCTTGACAAGGAAGGACGAAGATGCTGGACGTTGTCATATGCTGACAGTGCCAAGTATCACATGGATATACTTCCGAGTATTGTCAGTAGTGGATACAATACAGTGCTTGAAAAAGCTTTTTCTGCCACAGCCTTGACAGCTTTGGATAATAATTATGAATCGTTGGCAATACGTATCACTGATAATAAGCAAAACAACTACTATACCGATACGGCTGCCGAAAATTGGATGAAAAGCAATCCATTCGGCTATGGTAAATGGTTCTTTAATGCAGCCGATGTTACTACCTTACGTAAATCTTTGGTTTTGTCGGAGGCCGTAAATCCTGTTCCAAAGTATAATAAGGAAAAATTACCTCTTCAACGAGTTGTGCAAATCCTGAAACGACATCGGGATATGATGTTTAATGGGGATGAAGATAAGCCTATCTCCATAATTATTACAACTTTAGCTTCAAAGGCATACAAGAAGGAGACATCCATTATCGAAGCATTGATGAATGTAGTTGCTAATATGAGAATCTACATTGAGAGTCGCTATGAAACAAGCGTTGAGAAAGTTGTTAAATGGGTTTCAAATCCAGTAAATCCTCAGGAAAATTTTGCTGATAAATGGATAGAACATCCCCAAAGAGAAAAGAATTTCTATAAGTGGCTTGACCAAGTTGAATATGACATACAAGCAATTACTCAGAAACGAGGATTGCAATATATTGCCGAGTCGATGAAAAAGCCGTTCGGTGAGCAAGCTATTACAAAGACCTTTTCTACATTAGGAGAAAAAAAATTAAATCTTCGTGAAAGCGGGACTTTAAAAATGTCAGCTGGTACAGGTATTCTTAGCGCTGCAGGTACCGTAGCTACACCTGCACATAATTTTCATGGGAATGACTAAAGAAAGACCTATTTCAATGTATGCACAAGGGGGAATGCTTCGGCATTATTTTCCCAATTCTACATTGGAAATAGTTAGATTTGGAAAAAGATTGATTTGGGAGGGAAAGTTACAACCTTCCGAATTAAGTATGACTTATGATATAAGGATAGAATATAACATGGGTAAAGATCCAAATGTATATGTAATTAATCCAAAACCTTTACTGTTAGCAAAAGATGCTATAAAACTGCCACATATTTACGACCAAGAAAAACAGCATCTATGTATATATCATAGACGAATGAACGAATGGAATGAACGTAAAATGATTGCAAAAACAATTATACCGTGGATAAGCGAATGGTTGCTTCATTATGAGATTTGGGTGATCACTGGGACTTGGCACGGAGGTGGAATACATTAATAGAGTTTATAAAGTCATCCAGAAACAGAGAAAATGACATTAAACAGGAATCAATCCACCTGTATTGTTTGGATTGAAAACTAAATTTGAAAGTAATGGCTAAAAAAGTTACAAGTACAGCTGCAGCTTCAGCCGCCTCAAAAGTCTTGAGGGATGGGCGAACAAGTGCTACGAGTAAGACGGCAGCAGGTAGTGCACTTTCCCAAAGAGAAAAAGGTGGAAAGAAAAAGTAAGCAGCAAAAACAAAGAGCGTAGAATAATGCATTTTGACATGGTCGAAACTTTGTAAATGTAACTACGCTCTTCTTTATAATTCTAATTTGCTCTACATTTAAGTGTAGCTTAATATAAAAGAAAGACAATGTACTGAGTACTCATATAAGTAAAAGAAATACTAAATTTCATCATGCTGATTGTTTTATCCTCAACTGAGTTCCATCTCCAAACTTTTCCTTCAGAATTCTCATATCATTGCTCACCTTTAGGTCAAGAATCTTAGCATAATGTTGAGCTGTTTTGAGGTTCTTGTGTTCGAGTATTTTGATTCTACTCAAACGAAACAATAACGACTACAATTGATCGTTTGTTTACATACTTTATAGTGTTAATATTGAAAAATAAAGGATTGGTGTGGTGCATTTAAACTCCCTCCACAATAAAACTACGGTATCTGCCTCCTCTCAAGCGATGCTCTTTGGCGGCCTGATAAAGTGGATTGTTGTACCACGCCTTCGCTTCGTCGTAAGTCGGAAACTCCAGAATGGCAATGCCCTCGGGTTGCCCATTGCCTTCTATCAACTCATTTTTACCGTATATAGCCTTTACTGATACCGGGAAACCAGCCAAACCAGCAGGTGCCATTTGCGCATAAATCTGTAATTCGTTGGGTTCGATTGTCTCTTCCCTGATAATAATAATATATGCAGCCATCGTTTTTACGCTTAGTGAATAGTGATTTCTAATGATTTTATTAGTCCATTTTCTATTTCAAAATGATGATCCAGCAATACAGGGCTACCATCGAATGTGCCTGAGACCTTTGCCGTCAAGAAAGCCTTATTTCCATCCTGACTGAAATCGATTGGTTCGAGAACAGTTTGGTATTTGTCATTGGTAGCTTCATTCCATTGCCTTATTTGTTCTTTTCCTCCGTGCGTTGCATCTTCATCATATACAACGGCCGTTTCTGCAAAACAATCGGCGTAAGCACGATTATCAAAGTGAGCTTGAGCTTGAAGTAGTCTATTGATAATTTCTGGTAAATTCATAATCGTATTGTTTTTATTTATTAAACTGTTGGTATGGTGCCTCCATCGATTACATATTCAGTTCCGGTGAGGTAAGCGGCTCTTGGAGAAACCAGAAAGCCGACCAATTCGGCAACTTCTTCGGGACGAGCTGGCCTTCCGAACGGTATTCCGCCCAAGGCATCCATTACGTTTTGAGTAGCCAGTTCAATAGAAGTATCGGAACTTTCTGCAATACGTTCCATCATCCGGTTGGCGGCTTCGGTCATTATCCATCCCGGCGAAACGGTGAGCACTCGTACCCCTTTTGGTGACACTTCGTTGGAGAGGCTTTTGCTATAATTGATCAGTCCGGCTTTGGCAGCCGCATAAGGCAGCGTTGAATCATAAAGCGGCAACCGTCCCTGAATAGATGCGATGTGAATGATAACGCCGGATTTTTGTTGCAACATTCCTTGTAAGAATCCTCGGTCTAAACGGACGGAAGCAAACAAGTTGGTTTGAAAAGTCTTTTCCCAATCGTTATCGGTCAGCACGGCAAAGCCGCCTCCTGGAGTTTCCGATCCTCCAAGGTTGTTGACTAAAACATCCAAGGTACCGAATTTTTCCGAGACTTCCCTGATAACGGTTTCAGTTCCTTCTTGTGTGCTCAGGTCGGCAGCGATAAAGTGAAGGCTGTTATTGTTATGTTCCGGTTGATGGCGAGCCGTGATAATGACGGTGGCTCCAGCTTGAAGCAAACGTTCGGCTATGGCTTTGCCAGCTCCTTTGGTACCGCCGGTTACCAAGGCGGTTTTTCCACTGAGTTCATTGTTGAAATTAAAATTTTGTTCCATGTTTTTTTTCTGCAAAGTAAATACCCCGGCGGTACTTCCACAAGTACGGAAAAACGAATTGCATAGGGATAAATTATTCACCTATTGCACGATTGGAACAATGAGACTAATTTTGCACTATGTACGAAAGAAAGATACCTTTAAGTCTCAATTGCGGTCTCGACCTGATAGGCGAGGTGCTGTATGGCAAGTGGAAGATTCGCCTGCTTTGGTTTATCAACGAAGGATTTCTTCGCCCGAGCGAGTTACAGCGCAAAATACCTGATGCTTCACGACGGGTGCTTCATATCCAGCTCAACGAGCTGGAAAAGCACGAGCTGATAGAGAAAACAGTTTATCCAGTAGTACCGCCCAAAGTGGAATACCGTCTGACCGAATTCGGCAAAACGCTGATTCCGGTTCTCGCCAGCTTGGGTGACTGGGGAGATAAGAATGCAGACCGTTTGCGGGAAGTGATTTTGAAAGAATAGACTACTCTTTTGTTGATAAATCCATTCATTGTGTTGTAAAGTTTTTTGTTTGCAGAAATACACATTTTCCGGTGAATATCGCAAATGAAATATGGTTTTATTATATAGTCGGTGCAGTAACTTTTATTTTAGAATTTCATATCATTAAAAAAATCAGCAGAATTTGTATAGATAATCGATTAAAACCCGATTATCTGAGCAAATTCTGCTATTTATAGTTTGTTTTGTGGCTTCATAATATACTATTAGTATAGAATAAGGGACTAAATTAAACCAATTGATAAAGTTGTTATCCCGCTGACTTCTTTATTTTCATTTGAGTTCCATCTCCAAACTTTTCCTTCAAGATTCTCATGTCATTGCTAACTTTCAAATCAAGAATCTTAGCGTAATGTTGCGTCGTATGTAAATTTTTATGTCCAAGCATTTTGGAAACACTTTCGATAGGAACACCGTTTGAAAGTGTGACCGTGGTGGCAAAGGTGTGCCTAGCGATGTGGAATGTCAGTTCTTTGTTGATTCCGCAAAGGTCTGCTATTTCTTTTAAATATGAATTCATTTTTTGATTACTCAAAATAGGTAAAAGTCGTTCTTGGTTGACTACCTGCGGATGATTTTCGTATTTTTTCAATATTGCTGTAGCAATGGGTAGCAACGGAATATTGGAACGCGTATCGGTTTTGGTACGATTGATAAAAATCCAACGTTCACTGTCAACACCAATGCCGATATTCTTGTATGAAAGCTTTTTTACATCGGAGTAGGCGAGACCTGTAAAGCAACTGAATAGGAATATGTCTTTAACCTGATTGAGGCGATCAGTTGCAAACTCTTTATTGAACATGGTTTCAATTTCCTCCATGGATAAGAATGCCCGTTCAACTTCCACCATCTTGCTTTTGTAGTTGATAAATGGATTTTTTTGCAACCATCCATTCGCCAGGCAAATCCGGATAATCTTTCCAAAGTTCTTGATGTATTTGGAAGTGGTGTTTTGACAGCAATTACAAACGCTCTTAAGGTAGAATTCGTAACTTGTTATGAATTCGTGATCAATCTTTCTAATGTCGAGGTCGGAAACTTTGTATTTCCATTTCAGAAAGTCGGCTGTATGCTTTAAAGAGGTTTCGTAACGGACATGCGTTGCAGCTGCATAATCTTTGCCGATAAGGGCTTTTATTTCATCATTATGTTGTTGAAATATGCCTATCAGCATGTGACTGCGTTTTTCAATACCCAGGATCTTGTTTCGCATGTTTTCGGCATTGACTGATTCATCTGCCCGGATAAGTTGCTGTTGATAATCGTACACTTTTGCTTTTAATGCATCCAGAAAAGAATTGATTGATTTGGCTTCGCCGCTATATCCTTTCATACAGCTTCCTTCTACGGACCATTTATCAGGATGTGTGTAACGCTTGGTGCTTAATTCGATTCTTTCGCCATCGATAGTAACACGGATGTAAATAGGGACTAAACCATCGGTTGTGGTTTTTGCTCTCTTTGCGTAAAAGAGAATGGAAAGTTTTGCATTCATTTGTGGTAACCTTTAGAATTGTTCAAAAATACTTGTTCTTTGTTTAGTACACAAGATGTTCAATCTTTGAACTACTTGATTACAAGTGAGTTTGATGTGAATTCGGTTACCCGGGGCTCTTCAAATCTTCGGGTACCCGAATAGGTCTCCTAAAGTTTGATATTTTCTGAATATTTTGGATATATCCAAAAATGAAAAAGCCCGTAAATCATTGATTTTACGGGCTTTTACTGATTTTTGAAATCTTTTTTGCGGAGAGAGAGGGATTCAAACCCCCGGTACCTTGCAGTACGGCGGTTTTCAAGACCGCTGCAATCGATCACTCTGCCATCTCTCCAGGGATCGTCTTATTTTTGTAAGGCGGTGCAAAGATAGTGCTTTTTATTAAACTTCCAAACACTGAGAAGAGATTTTTATTGTATTGCTTTAGGTGCTATCACAAACAACCTTTATTTTCAATGGATTCGATATGAAAATTTTGTAATTTAATTTTCATATATTATTTTTGCAGTTCAAATTATATGGAATCTATGTTGCATTCTTACCTTCATATAGCCATCCTGTACAGGGATCGCGTCTGAGTTCCCACTTATGTTGGAGCTTTCTGCCTTTGACATTCCGCATTTATGAGTGGAGTGTGTTTTTTCATGAACAAAATTACATATTCAACGCTTTCATTTACTTTAGAAAGTAGATGGGCTTATTTTATCATATAAATTTAAGAAAATGAATAACAATTGGAAAAAAGTTTTTGCTATTATATGGACCGGACAGTTTTTCTCGTATTTGAGTAGTTCTGTTGTTGGTTTTGCCACTATACTGTGGCTGAGTTTCGAAACAAAATCGGCAGAAGTGCTGGCTTTTGCGGCTATCGCATCCATGCTTCCGCAGGGACTTATCGGACCGTTTACGGGGGTGCTTATCGATCGCTGGGACAGAAAGAAGATTATGATTTTCTCCGATCTGTTTATTGCGCTTTGCTCACTCGTGTTGGCTTTTATGGTTTTCAGCGGAAATTTGCACATCGCAGCCATTTATACACTTCTGGCTTTGCGATCGGTGGGCTCGGCCTTCCACGGCCCTTCAATGCAGGCTTCAGTGCCTTTGCTCGCTCCACAGGAGGAGTTGACACGTATTTCGGGCATTAATCAAATGATCATGTCGGTTTCGAGCATTGCCGGACCTGCATTGGGTGCCTTGCTTATGAGTTCGTTTAATTTGGGTTACGTCATGTTGTTCGACGTGCTTGGGGCTCTCATTGCCGTGGGAACTTTGCTATTTGTAAAAATACCAAAGCCCGAACGCTCCGAACATATCGAACCGCATGTTTTCAGGGAAATGCGTGAAGGCTTTCAGGCAATTTTGTCAAAAAAAGGATTGCCGTGGTTATTTGCCTTTTCGGTGATTGTACTTCTGTTTTTAATGCCTGTTTCGGTTTTGTTTCCGCTTATGACACTCGAACATTTTAATGGTACTGCTTATCAAATGAGCATCATTGAAGTGGTTTGGGGAGTTGGAATGGTAGCAGGAGGAGCTTTTATCGGCTTTGTAAAACTAAAGACAAACGAAGTAGTTCTGATCAACATTTCCTACATTTTGCTTGGACTGTCGTTTATGCTTTCGGGTATTTTGCCGGCAAACGGGTTTGTGTTCTTTGTGTTACTTACAAGCCTGGGAGGAATTGCAGGAGCTTTGTATCACGCCATGTTTACAGCCACTGTTCAGAAAAATGTAGCTCCGGAAGCACTGGGACGCGTATTTTCGCTGTATGGAAGTATAGCTATATTACCATCGCTTCTCGGACTTACCGCTACAGGTTTTATTGCTGATCATATTGGTATCGATTATGCTTTTATCTATTCAGGAATTATCATTATCGTTGCAGGTATTTTGGCAATGTTTGTAAAAAACATGCTTAAACTTGGGGAAAAGAGTCGGAATCCTTCAGAATAAAATTGTTCTGAAAAAAAAATCCCGCAGGAGTAATTCTCTGCGGGATTTTTTATTACTTATACAGTTTTCAGATATTCAACCACATTTTTTTCGATGCGCGAAGTAATATTGCTTACATCGGCTCTGTCGAATGCTTCTCCGCTGATATTCTCAAATAATTCAATGTAGCGTTCGCTGATACCGGCTACAATTTCCGGAGTCATTTCAGGTACAGCTTGTCCTTCCTTACCCTGGAAACCATTAGCCATTAGCCATTCACGTACAAATTCTTTCGAAAGTTGTTTCTGAGCTTCGCCTTTATCAAAAAGCTCCTGATAGCTGTCGGCATAGAAATAACGCGATGAGTCCGGAGTATGAATTTCGTCGATCAGGTAAATTTTTCCATCGCGGCGACCAAACTCATATTTTGTATCCACCAGAATCAATCCGCGTTTGGCAGCCATTTCGGTACCACGCATAAAAAGTGCCATCGTGTATTTTTCGAGCATTTCGTATTCGTCTTTCGATACCAATCCCTGACTGAGAATTTCCTCGCGGGTTATATCTTCGTCATGCAATCCATATTCTGCTTTGGTAGTAGGAGTGATGATAGGTTGTGGAAAACGTTGATTTTCGCGCATACCGTCAGGGATTTTTACGCCACAAATCTCGCGTACACCACTTTTGTAAGCACGCCAGGCGCTACCGCAAAGATAGCCGCGCACAATCATTTCTACAGGGTATCCTTCGCAACGTAACCCCACTGTTACCATTGGATCCGGGCTTGCCAGTTTCCAGTTAGGAACAATATCAGCTGTTGCATCCAGAAACTTGGCTGCAATCTGATTGAGCATTTGTCCTTTGTAAGGAATTCCTTTTGGTAAAACCACATCAAATGCTGATATACGGTCGGTAGCAACCATTACAAGCAGGTCGTTTTTCACGGTGTACACGTCGCGAACTTTGCCGTGATACACATTTGTCTGTCCATCGAAATGGAAATCGGTGTTTGTAAGTGCGTTCATAAAGCCTCCCCAACCCCTCCAAAGGAGGGGCTTTTAAATTGTATTAATTTTAAATTGTTTCAATAATATTTATTTCCCCTTTTTCAAGTCCCCTTTTGGGGGATTTTGGGGGCTTTGTTTCTCGTATGCTTCCACAATCCTCTGTACGAGTTTGTGGCGGACAATGTCTTTTACATCAAATTCAACTTTAGCAATGCCTTTTACATTTTTCAACACTTGTAAAGCATCAATTAAGCCTGATTTTTGAGCATAGGGCAAATCAATTTGCGTCATATCTCCGGTAACAATCATTTTGGTATTTAACCCCATGCGTGTCAGGAACATTTTTATTTGCATGGTAGTAGTATTTTGTGCTTCGTCCAGAATAACCACTGCATCGCTCAGCGTTCGTCCACGCATAAAAGCCAGCGGGGCAATCTGAATGGTACCATTTTCCATATATTCTTTGAGCTTCAGGGGCGTTATCATATCCTGAAGAGCATCGTAGAGCGGTTGCAAATACGGATCAATTTTCTCCTTCATATCGCCGGGCAGAAAACCAAGCTTTTCGCCGGCTTCCACAGCGGGACGACTGAGGATAATCTTTTTAATTTCTTTGTTTTTCAACGAACGAACAGCCAGCGCAATGGCAGTATAGGTTTTTCCTGATCCTGCAGGCCCAATGGCAAACAGCAAATCGTTTGTTTCAAAATCCTTTACAAGTTTTTGTTGATTAGCAGTGCGCGCCATAATGGATTTCCCATTCACACCATGTAGAATAAGATTGTCGAAACGAATTTCGACCGGTTCACTGCCTTTGACAATTTCGATAATGTTTTCTTCGGATAACGAATTATTATCTAAACAAAACCGTTCAATTCTTCTTATATTTTCAATAAACCGATCAGCTTCTTCATCGCTTCCCGAAATTTTCACCACATGTCCTCTTGCCATTAATCGCAAATTGGGGTGCAGATTTTTCAACAATTGAATATTAGAGTTGTTCACACCGTAAAAAACAGTAGTATCAGTATGTTCGGAAAGTTCAAAGATTTGCTCAATCATAATTATTGATAGAAAGTAAGAAAGTGAGAGGTAAGATAGTAAGTAATTTGTTATTTCTTCATATTGGCTTTACTCGAGGAGAATATCCTGACAAGTTCACTAATTTCATTCTTGAGATTCATAAAAGTCGATTTGTCCAAAAGTTCGGCTTCTTCGATCAATTCAAACCAAAATTGTGTTTCATCAATTTCTTCAACGACAATACACATTTTCGAGAATCGTTCGGCATGTGACCTTCCACGGGTAAAAGCCCTGAAGTTTGCCGCCACAGAAGTTCCTGACCTCAATAGCTGTTTCCCGATTACACGTAACTCTTCTGATTGCTTACAATATTTTGCGTAAAACAAAATTATTGCCACTGCAAATTTCTTAGTTCGTTGTCGGTACTTTTCATTGTAATCCAAAACTTCTGACATATTCTAAAATCATTTAGTTTACAAATTACTTACTATCTCACCTCTTACTTTCTTACCTCTGTTTATTAATAAGCAAACAACGGATAAGCTTCCATTGTTTTGTTTACACGTTCGCGAACCGATGCGATTACTGCTTCGTTTTCCACGTTTGAAAGCACAGTTTCAATCATTTCTGCTATTTCTTCCATCAATGGCTCTTTTGCACCACGGGTAGTGATAGCAGGCGTTCCGAGACGGATGCCCGAAGTCTGGAAAGCTGAACGGCTATCGAAAGGCACCATGTTTTTGTTCACAGTAATATCAGCTTCCACCAATGCTTTTTCGGCTACTTTACCGGTCAATTCAGGGAATTTCGAACGCAAATCCACCAACATGGAGTGGTTATCTGTTCCGCCCGAAATAATTGTAAATCCGCGTGCAATCAGTGCATTGGCTAGAGCAGCTGCATTTTTCTTCACCTGAGCCTGGTATTCTTTGTATTCAGGTTCCAGACATTCGCCAAACGAAACCGCTTTAGCAGCAATCACATGTTCCAGTGGTCCGCCCTGAATTCCCGGGAAAACAGCCGA
>JAYFRI010000363.1:0-8692 GCA_034926015.1 Paludibacter sp.
ACAGAACAAACGATCAGTACAAGCTGAAAGACTATGGTAATGACAACTACAGCGGGGATTGCTTCAATTTTGTTGGCAAAATACTGGGAACTGACTGCCGTCATGCAGACAGTTTCATAGAAATCCTTCAAAAAATAAATCAGGATCTTTGTCTCGGTATGGAAAACCCTTCCTCCAATTCTTTTCCCTCTCCTTGGGAGAGGGGGGCCGAAGGCCGGGAGATGTCATCGTCCCCATCGTCCCCAATAATGGAATCAGCTCCCGAACAATCCAAACCAATCAAACCGTTTGCCATTAAAGTCAAACCGTTTTCAGAAACTGAGTTAAGTTATTGGCTACAATACGGAATTACACTCGAATCTTTGAAGAGATACCAGGTTGTTTCTTGTAAAGAATTTGCTTCCGAAAACAACGAAGGCAAACCATACAAGCTTACGCCAACAGATAAAGAACCAATCTTCGCATATCAAGGGAAGCGATATCTAAAACTCTATAGACCTTTCTCGACTGTTCGCTTTCAGTATGCTGGCGATCTGGGCGACAAATATTGTTTTGGATTGGAGCAGCTGCCGCCTAAAGGGAATATCCTTTTTATCACAGGAGGAGAAAAAGACGTACTAAGTTTGGTCACTAAAGGTTTTTCTGCAATATGTTTCAACAGCGAAACTTCCAATATTCCTCAGAGTATTATTCGGAAATTGTCTTACCGCTTTAAACACGTTGTTATTTTGTACGACTGCGATAAAACCGGTATGGAAGCATCTACCAAACACGAACAGCTATTATCTTCACTTGGAGTAAAAAGAATGGTGCTTCCTTTAAATGGAAGCAAGCAAGAAAAAGACATTTCCGATTATTTCAAACTTGGAAATACGAAGGAAGATTTCCAAAAATTATTCATTCAATTTTTAGACACTATCTATGCCGAAACCATGGCTGTTTTAAAATCATGCGAAATAGATTTCACCAAACCACCAATATCAGCTGAAATGATAATTTCAATCAATAACGTCCCGCTTGGTACACAAGGCAATTTATGCTGTATAACAGGAGGGGAGGGGACAGGAAAAAGTAATTATATCTGTGCTCTAGTTGCAGGAACTTTAAATATTGATGACGATGATATTGACACCTTAGGAACTCATATCAAAGCCAACCGACAGAATAAAGCTGTTCTTCTTTATGATACCGAACAGTCAGAGCCACAGCTATACAAAAATACCATGAACAGTCTCAAACGTGTTAAGCAGCTACATTTCCCAGACAACTTCAGGGCTTATTGCCTCACTGGAATGTCCCGAAAAGAACGGCTTCAGGCAATTATCCAAAGCATGGATAAATTCTTTTATGAGTTTGGCGGAATCCATTTGGTAATTATCGACGGTATAGCCGACTTAATCCATTCGGCCAATGATGAAGCTGAAAGTATCCGCATTGTTGACGAACTCTACCGACTGGCTGGAATTTATCAAACCTGCATTGTCTGTGTGCTTCACTTTATCCCGAACGGGTTAAAGCTTCGCGGACACTTAGGTTCGGAGCTTCAACGAAAATCCGCCGGTATTCTCTCTATTGAAAAAGACGACCAACCCGGAGTTTCTGTCGTAAAAGTATTGAAAGTGCGTGACGGCAGTCCGTTAGATGTACCGCTTATTCAGTTTGCATGGGATAAAAAGGAAGAAATGCACATTTATTTGGGCGAGAAAACCAAGGAAGAGAAAGAAAAACGCAAAGAAAACGAACTTACAGCTACGGCCAAAGCAATCTTCTCACAAAAACGCTACTATACTTACCAGGAACTAACCGATAAGCTGCAAGAATACCTCGACGTAAAAGAACGCACCGCCAAAGGCTATATCAAATTCATGCGTGAAAAAGACATTATCCTCAAAGATCCCTCGAAGACAAACTATTTTGTGATTGGGCATAATTAGGATTTATTGCTATGGTTTTGTCATGGAGTAGCTATATAAATCGTCAGACAGTGTCTGACGATTTATATAGCGGTAAGGTTTTATCAGCTACTTTCTTACTAGGCATGGGTAATTTCTTTGCCACGGAGTGGCTAAATGTGAATAACCCTCAGTAAATGAAACGTAACTGGGGGGATGAAACACACCCTCTCACACCAACCCCGGACGGGGTTGAACAGATTTAGTAACTTTCTGCAATATATACCGAAAATCGATACATATAGCTACAAATTACTTTTACCTCAGACGGGGTTGAACAATCATAGCCTTTTCATTTTTCACAAGTAACTAAATGGAAACCAATATTTTCCAAGACTAAAATAATGAATGGAATTTCACTCATTATTGGTTGTTCTGCTATTAATGAATGAGGTTTACACAAAAAGTGATTCATTGTGCTTTATAAATCACCTTTTAGTACAAATTTAGTGTGATATTTTTCATACGCAACCAGATAAACTCCAGTTTTGAATGACGAAACATCAACCGTAAGTGAATTGTCGGCAGGTTGACGTATACAAAATATTCTTTGTCCTTGTGAGTTGAAAATATAAATGTTATTTTCGGAACTAATGTTGGGGAGCTTAATTGTCAAAGTCCTATTACCAGAATTAGCAATTACCGTCATATCTTGTTCCATACCATAAAGCTCGTTCACTTCAGTAATAGACGGACAATTGTTCTTACGCAAGTTCTGTGCATCTGAACAGGGGAAAAGATACTTTGATTCGGGGTATTTTACCTGAGGAGCATCAGTTTGTTGCAAACTTTTCAGACCGGAAGGCATGGTGATTTGAGCTGCACTACCATTGCCCAACGCCACTTCTTTCCCTTGCAAATTTCCATTAAAAGTATAATCACAAAGCGCATCAAGTAAACGATAGTAGGCGTAATAGTCGAGGGCATCGAATGCAGTGGTAGTGCTGGGAACCAAATGGTCTGCTGCATAAATGTATCCATTAATGGTATCCGACTTCACCAAGATGAAATCTTTTTCAGATGCAGGAATGCTTATGTTGTTGAAAATATCAATAGCCATGCGGTGGTCGTTGGTGGTGTCGTCATCAAATACTTCGGTTAGTAACTTTGTGTTTTCCGGAAAGTTATTTAAATCGGACTGATAGATATTGAACGAATACCATTGCGCCAGGGCATAGATAAAACGTCCGTTCACTCCCCATTGATTGTCTCGAAAGCAAGCCAGTGCATTTCCAAACGAAGCGCCACCACCAAACGAATGACCTAAGAATCCTACTCGGGTAGTATCAATGATAGATGGATAATCACGAGATGCTTTCCGAAACCCTTCAAGCAGATTAGTATAACGTTCATACACTGTCACTCCTGTTGTTTGATAAGGCACAAACACAATGGCATATCCTTTTCGCGCCACAAAATTGAGAAGACCAATAATATTTTCCGAGACATTGCCCCCATATGCATGACTATAAAATATTGTAGGGACTTTGGTCGTAACATCTAAAGGATGATAAATCTCAATATCCTTTTGAGGATAATTTGGGTTAGTGAAGGAAATAATTCCAACCGGATGCGTCCCATCCGATCCATAACCTGTTTGAGGTTTTGCGAAATTTGGGTCACTGTATTGTGCAAACACGGTACTAGTGAATACGCAAAATAAAAAGAGTAATCTAATTGTTTTCATTGAATATTTGTTCTTTTTAATATATTTTAATTAGCTAAATTTCAATCCATTCCAAAAATTCGGAGGCTTTGACTTTGCTGATAATTATCTTTTCCGAAGTAGGTTGCGACAGTTTAACTACAAGTTTGCGGTTGAAATAGCGCTCGGCGTTTACTATCGCATTCCGGTTAATAATAAATTGTCGGTTTGCCCTAAAAAACTGTTTCGGATCCAATAGTGCTTCCAGCAAATCAAGTGAGGCGGAATAATGATATTTTTGATTGGTTACCGTATTTATAATAACTGAGTGATTATCATATTGTACAAATGCAATATCCATCGTCTGCAGAGGAATGATTTTTTCTCCATGATTGACAATCAGAGAAGATTTATACTTTTGGACTTCCTGAAAATTGCTCAATAATGTGCCAATAAGTTCACGCTGATTTGTTTTACTAAATGCTTGCTTCAACAACTGGTATTTTTCGAGAGCCTTCTCTATTTGCTCTTTAGTTATCGGTTTTAAAAGATAACTTACAGCATTGGTTTCAAAAGCATTCACCAGGTATTCATCATAAGCCGTACAAAAAATAATCGGACTGTCAACCTTTATGGCTTCATTGTTGTAAATATCAAAACAGAGTCCATCGGCAAGTTGTATGTCTGAGAAAATAAGATTTGGAGAATCATGCTCTCCAAACCATTTCACAGCCTGTTCTACGGAATCCAGCATCCCGATTACTCGAATGGTATCATCCACTTCAGAGATTAATTCACGTAATCGTTCTGCTGCTCGAAGCTCGTCTTCAATAATTAAAACATCCATACTTGGCAGGTTTTATTTCTCACGATTTCTATAATTTTCTTTTAATTCGGCTTTTACATCTTTGATCCATTCCTCGTATTGAGTAAATTGATCTTTCGTTAGAACCGTCTGTAGCTCTTTCGACTTGTTTTGTTGCAGTGATTTAAACTTTTTGAATTTTGCCATTTTACTTTCAGTGCTACTCTTCAGCTGTTCATTCATTTTAGCATATTTCAGATTAATAGTGTACACGGACTGATATTGTGTATCAGTCAACGAAAGCTTTTTTTGCATCTGTTCAGTCAGATTTTTAGCTCTCTCTTCAGCTTGAGGTTTGGTATCCTGAGCACTAATATATCCTGAGAATAATAAAAAAGCAACAAATAGCATAATTGCCGTAACGATACGATTTAAATTTGTCTTCATTTTTTTTGTTTTTTATTGATTATTACTATGTGAATTATATCCTTTAATTACAGGTAGACTAACCTTAAAGGTTTCCTGTCCCTTGTTTATATCAATTTTTTCACTAAAAAGCAATTGATATTGTTGAGCTATATTACTCAGTCCCTCTCCGGTAGAAGGCAACTCAGATTTTCGGGGTTGGTAATTATTTTCGAAAAATAAAAATTGTCCATCACTATAAATGCGTACTTTCAGTGGTCTTAGTAAACCTGCAATGTTGTGTTTAACTGAATTCTCCAGCAATAACTGAAGCGTTAATGGTGGTATGACCGAATCAAGTAATCCATCATCAATTTCAATTATCAAATCAATGGAATTTCCAAATCTCATTTTTAGTACATACCAATAGGAGGCTATAAAATCTAATTCTTGCTTCAGTTCCACCACTTCTTTGTTTTTGTATTGCAATATATATCTGTAAACATTAGCCAATTCGGTAATTAAATTCTGTGCTTCTTTTTCTTTAGTTAGAGTCGAAAGTATGTTTAACGTATTAAACAGAAAATGCGGGCTAAGTTGTTCTTTCAACGAAGCTATTTTGGCTTCCAGTTGCACTTGTTTTAATCGTTGGATTTCAATTTCAGCATTCTTCTTATCTTCCATTATTTTCTGAAAAAACAGAATGTAATAATAAATAATGCCACGAAATATGTTTCGCATAAATAGCAAGCCCGGACGTTTATCTGCCAACTGAAATTCATCAATGTTGTATATATTTCTAAAAATGCCGGATAAAAAACGATCACACAAAATGTAAGAAAACAAAGCCACAAGTAGAATACTAATAAAACTTCGCCAAAAGGTGTTGGTTATTCTATTCGAAATAATTCGATTGTTGATTAAATATAAATGAGCAAACCAAACCACCATCGAAAAGATAAAAGAATACAATGCAGCTCCAACAATACTACTTCTATCCCACCCATTTTCACTCATGGAACGTGGAATGGATGCAATAAGCGTCATAACAATAGAAATAATAAATCCCAATACGATATTATTTTCCTTTATACTTAGATATTTTCCTTTCATTATCACTTTATTTGTTTTGATCAGTGCAAATGTATAAAATAACAAAATACGATTTATTCGAAATAGCTTGAAAAGGACATTTATTATTTTGAAAAGGACATATTTCAAGAAGCAATTGCTTGAACACATAAATCGTATTGCTAAATCAAGTCTGAAATTGTTTGATTACAATCAAAATTTGCTGAATCAATTTTTCATTAAACCTTTCAAGAATACCATCCCGAAAACCAAATGGTATTTCTTAAGTTAAAAGATTAAAATTCGTTTTATTTGAGAAAAGGAATCAAACCAGATAGGAATGAAAATGGGCTGGAAGCGGTCAGGTTGCACCTGATAGTTTATTACGGGCAACTCCACCGGGGCAACCACCGGTAGACAAAATCCTGTGCCAGCAAGGACAAAGCTAAACTCGTTTAAGCTCTGCCAAGCGCAGCCGAGATTCACGTGCTGGCGCACTTTTGTAAAGTGTGCCAATAATAAAGTTATCAGAACCAAAAATCAGGTTTTGCCGGTTAGATAAATTATCTGTTTAATATTTTTTCTGTTCATTGCCAATGAACAAGCGTTTTTAATGAACAAAATAAAGTAGTTTGATTGAATTATTTGCGATAAAATTTGCTTGTTATTTCTCTATCTGCGACAAAATTTATCAATAATTAGAGAAACTTGATTAATTGCACCATTTTTTGTTCAACATCTCGTTTAAACGAATTAACACCAAATCTTGGAAATCGCTTGGTTGCGGTCAAAATTAGCTGAAAAGCTTTACTGGTAAGCCTATCAGAAGAAATACACCGCAACCAAAATAAGAAAAATTAATTTTAAAAAATCAGTTTAGTTGCGGGAAAAAATCGCTACAATCCTTTATGGCAAAGACTTTGATGCACTCCGCAACCGCAACTCCGCAACCAAGGGGTGTTTCCTGAAATTCAAATGTAAAAATCTATTTTGTTTGAGAAATAGGAATAAAAGCAGGAGGAAAGAGAGTTCGGCAGAAAGCGGGCAGGTTTTACCTGATAGTTAATTACGGGCAGCTCCGCCGGGGCAACCACAGGCAGGCAAAAATCCTCACCATTCGTACCTCATGGCTTGCACAGTCTTTTTGCCTCCCTCCGCGCAATCAACCCTGCTGTTGTTTTTTTCTGTCACACTTTTTGCAATCAACCCGTCATGTCCCTTTGATGTTTTTCGTGCCTCAAAACCAAAGTGCCAATCCGCCCACAGGCAAAAAGAATTCAGGCACTCCAACCGCCACCACCGTGCCTGAAATGCGCCAGAAAAAACCGACTCAAAGCTATTATACATAACATGTAGTTATATGCGTTTTTTCATACTTCGTACTCCACTACGTTTCGGGGAGAATACCCTGAAAAAAGCTTATAACCAAATTATGTATAATAGCCGCACAAGATCAACGCGTTGCCCCGCTCCGCTGCCCGAAAACCACAAGAATTCCCCTCCTCCCTTTCAACGGTTGCAGTATCAAAAAATAGAACGAGTTTTATTTTCCTATGCTTGCGGTAGGTTCATTCTCTTCGCTCATTACGTTTCGGGGGAGGCAGTTCGTACCTCACCGCCATCCACCCTTCACTCCATTGCGCTCAGTTCATTTCACCCACCTCAGCACCGCACGGCTTAGGGAAATACTCATTCCCATTTCGCAAGCTCCATTCATTCCGTTTTTCCCAAGCCCTTTTCCTACGCATTTCCAACGGTCTATTTTTCATACTGCGGCGAGTCCACCCCATTTAAGCGCCTTTCAGGCAGAGCGGCAAGAATAAAACACCTAATCGGTGGGTTGTTCAGGCTTCGCCAACCCGAAAATAATGCCCCGAAAACCACTTATAGTTTTCATTGAAGATATATTTCGGGTAGCAACAAAAAACATAACAGGTTTTCCAATGGGGACAGCGGACACAAAACATTTTTGTATTCCAGGGGTTTTTCGTTGGACCCCATTCCCATACAAAAATGCATTGTGAACGTGTTTGATTTAAAACCTCAATTATTCCCCATCACCCATTAGTTGTTGCAGTCACTTCACGCAATCGTGTTTTATTTCATGTGCTTGCAGTAGATGCATTCATTCCGGCTCCATTGCGCTCTGGGAATTACGTTCGTACCTCACTCCAAACCCCTTCACTTCATTCTGCTTGCATTCGTGCATCCACCTCAGCACCCCGCGGCATAAGTATTCCTCTTCTCACTCCATATATTCCTTTCCCTCAGTCATACTCATGCCACTTTCCAACGCATTCCCAGCGGTTGCCTTCGTTTCTGCGGCGGGTTTACCCCTATTAGAAAATAAAAATGTAAGGAAAAAATAGCAGATAATTCTTTCTTTTTGAGAATTCAATCCAAATCAATACTTTTGTAAAATAAAATAATCAAATTATGACACCTGAAAATAACCGTATAGAATACAAACAACAACTTACCGATGGTTTGGAGAAAGAAGCAATTGCTTTTTTGAATTACAACGAGGGAGGTATAATGTATATAGGAATTCATAAAACGGGTAAGCCTATTGGAGTTGATAATATTGATGGGGATATGCTTAAAATCAAGGATCGCCTGAAAAATAATATTATGCCATCTTGTATGGGATTATTTGACGTGGAGGTAGAGAATATAGAGTCAAAAGATGTGATTAAAATCACATTTGCTAGTGGTCCAGAAAAGCCATACTATCTCAAAAAGCATGGTCTGTCCGAAAAGGGTACATTTATTCGTATCGGATCTGCTGCCGAGCCTATGCCTTTGAAAATGATT
>JAYFRI010000230.1:0-30949 GCA_034926015.1 Paludibacter sp.
CTGCCTACAGCGTTTCCGATGGCACATCAACCCGTAAACAGGGCTTTAAAAACGGCCTGACAGCTCCAAATGACTGGAAAATATCAGCTGAAGCCATATCATCGTCGGCAAATTACAGCGGAGATTCTGTTCCTGCTATTCAATTCAGGTACACAGGAGATTACATACAAACAGAAGAATACTATCTGCCTGTTACAGAACTTTCGTTCTTTGCAAAGTCGATGGCCGAAAACAACGGCAATCTGACGCTTGAAGCATGGAACGGAACAAAATGGAATATAGTAAACAATGTAGCGGTGACCTCTGATCTTGCCGGAATAAATACTTTTAATTTTTCGACAGAAGATAATTACACCCGTTTCAGAATTACTTTCACAAAAAATACGGGCTATGTTGTTGTGGACGATGTAAATGCCACCTATCCGAAAAAAGTGGACTATATCATTACAAATAAATGGTTAGAGGCAACATCTGATACAATCACGAATCTTATTTCAAACCGGTACCATTATTACAAGGTAAAAGCAAGCGACAGAACGTTCGAAAATACCAATCTGATAAAATACGAGAATATAACCGATTTCTCGAACATCGTAGAAGTGAAAACGCTCGAGGACAAAGATATTAGCTCGCTGCGCACGCTTGTACAAAAAGATGGATCAGTAAAGGTTATTCTGGCCGATACCGACAATTCAATTATTGTATTTAATGCCCTGGGACAGAAGATAACCGAGATTGTACCTGATGCAAATATTGTAACCGTCAACGGTTTAATTCGTAACAAAGTATACATCTTCAAGTCGGGCAAACGAAGATCCAAAGTGATTTTATAATCATACCTTCGATACACAAAACTTTCCGTCATAGACTTACAAAGCCCATCGACGGAAAGTTTTTTTTAATACTTATATCAACTTCTCAAACCATCTTACTATTAATTGTAAATCGTAAATTATTAAATTATAAATTACTATATGTTATCAGCTGACGGACTTACAGTCGAATTCAACGGACAAACGCTTTTCAAAGACATTTCATTTGTAATCAACGAAAAAGACCGCATCGCTCTTATGGGAAAGAACGGAGCGGGAAAATCAACCTTACTAAAAATATTATCAGGCTTGCGCGCACCTACCAAAGGTAAAGTTTCATATCCAAAGGATACGGTAATAGCCTATTTGCCTCAGCACCTGCTTACCGAAGATAAAAAAACAGTATTCGAAGAAACTGCACAGGCTTTTTCGGCGCTGCATGACATGGAAAAAGAAATTGAAGCGCTCAACGAAGAGTTGACTACCCGTACTGATTACGAGTCGGATAGTTATATGGAACTCATTGAAAAAGTATCGGCTCTGAGTGAACAATTCTATAGCATTGAAGAAATTAACTACGACGCTGACATCGAAAAAACTTTGCTGGGTCTTGGCTTTTCGAGAGAAGACTTCAACCGCAACACTTCAGAATTCAGCGGAGGCTGGCGCATGCGCATTGAGTTAGCAAAAATACTGCTCCGCCGGCCCGATGTTATTTTGCTCGACGAACCCACAAATCATCTTGATATTGAATCGATTCAATGGCTCGAAGAATTTCTTATCAACACAGCGAAGGCTGTTGTTGTTATTTCGCACGACCGTGCTTTTGTCGATAACATTACCACCCGAACCATCGAAGTTACGATGGGGCGCATCTACGACTATAAAGCTAAATACTCGCACTACCTTGAACTACGCAAAGAAAGACGTGAACAACAGCAAAAGCAGTACGATGAACAACAAAAAATGATAGCCGAAACCACTGAATTTATCGAACGCTTCAAAGGCACATACTCAAAAACACTGCAAGTACAATCGAGGGTTAAAATGCTTGAGAAAATTGTTCCTGTCGAAGTTGATGAAGAAGATAGCTCGCGCCTGAGACTCAAATTTCCTCCGGCTCCCCGCTCCGGCAATTATCCTGTGAGCGCCGAAAATGCAGGTAAATGCTATGGCGACAAACGGATCTTCGGTAATGCCAACTTTATGATTGAAAGAGGCGAAAAAATCGCTTTTGTTGGTAAAAATGGTGAAGGTAAGTCTACACTTGTGAAAGCGATAATGGGCGAAATTGAACACGAAGGCAAGGTGACCCTCGGACACAACGTTAAAATAGGCTATTTTGCACAAAACCAAGCCTCATTGCTCGACGAAAGTCTTACCGTTTATCAAACCATCGACGATATTGCCGTGGGAGACATCCGTACTAAAATTAAAGACTTACTCGGTGCGTTTATGTTCGGAGGAGAAGATTCATTCAAAAAAGTAAAAGTACTCTCGGGAGGAGAAAAAACAAGGCTCGCACTCCTGAAACTATTGCTCGAACCCGTAAATCTGCTGATTCTCGATGAACCCACCAACCATTTGGACATGAAGACAAAGGACATACTTAAACAGGCCCTGATTGATTTTGATGGAACATTGATTGTAGTTTCGCACGACCGTGATTTTCTCGATGGACTTATAAGTAAAGTATATGAATTTGGCAATCAAAGGGTAACAGAGCATCACGAAGACATTTACGGATTTCTTGCTAAAAAGAACATGGAGAACCTGCGTGAAATAGAACGAAAGTAAAATATTGTATTTCGAAAGCTAAACATTGCATTAAAGCATAAGAGAATGAACTTTTAGCGCAATAATTTTGATAAACGAACAGTATAATATTCCGTACATAAAGGCTATTACGGGCAAACAGAAGGGTACTGTAATTCTTTAAGTTTTACAGTTTCATTATTTTATCAAAAAATTTAGGTATTTTTGTTGACAGTATTTTTTAAACATCTAAAATGTCTTCAAAATTCCGTGCTTTCATATTTCCTTTCATCTGCATTTGTTTCTTTGGTTGTTCGCTTTTGCCCAACGAGCTTAAAGTAGCAGAAGAAATGATGGAAACGGCGCCCGATTCAGCACTTATGGTACTGAAAATGGTTAGCCCGATTCAGCTGATCAACCCGGCTGATAAAGCATTGTATGCTCTATTGCTGAGTCAGGCCTACGACAAAACCGACAGCCTTATCACCTCTGACTCACTTATTTCGATTGCTACAAAATATTACAATGCAAAAGAGCCTGTTCGTGCAGGATATGCCTGGCTCTACACAGCCCGATGCGCTAAAAACAGAAATAATGCAGAAGTGCAGGCCAATGCTTTACTCAAGGCACAGGAATTTGCCGAAATGACGGATTGCTATAAGCTTCAGGGACTTATATATTGTGATAAAGCCGACATGTATCAGTCGCAAAAGCAAATGGACAGCATGATCATCCACAACAAAAAAGGATTTCATGCATTCTTGAAAGCCAACGACACCTACAATACGGTGCTCACAGCCATTAGTGTCGGACAAGGTTATTCTTCAACAATGCAGCCCGATAGTGCGACCAAATACTTCTCGACTGCCGAAAAATACGCCCAACCGCTGAACGACACGCTACTCACAGCAACCATCTATAAAGGATTCGGTAACAATGCCTATTTTCAAAAAGACTACAAGAAGGCACTTTACTTTTTCAGAAAAGCTCCATTGACGCACAATGATGTGTACGATTATAACAAATGGTATCTCATCAGCTATATTTTCGAATCCATGGATCAGCTTGATTCGGCCAAATACTATCTGAACAAAGTAAAACCACTTGATTTTACTGCCATTAATTATTATTCGCTTTGGCTTAGAATCAGCGAAAGGGAAAAAAATTATTCAAAATCGATCTATTTTGCGAAAAAACTGATTGCAACAAAAGACTCGGCTTACGATTACAAGTTAAAAAACAGCTTTGCCGGTCTCGAAAAGAAATATCATTACGAAAATCTGAAGGTTGCCAACAATAACCTTATCATCAAAAATAAGCAAAAGGGAATTATAATTCTTGTCATTTTGCTGCTCATAAGTATCCTTGTTATTATACTTATAAACTGGAGATACCGCAACAAAGCAAATCAACTAACTATACAGCAAGAACTTAACGAAAAAGAAAAAGCACTCCTCGAAAAAGCAAACGAAAACAACACCCTTCTCCAACAGCAGTCGCGAATGCAACACATCCTGCTTCAAAATGTGGAGCAATATCGTTCGGAAACCATTAAAGGTAAAGCAGTTAGTGATTCTGAAAAAAAACAGGCACCAGCCATCGACAAAATTGAAGAAGAAATTATTATCTATATTGACAGCGCTTACAAAAACCTTTCGAAACGTTTGAGCGCTGCCTATCCTCACCTCACCCAACGCGACATTCTTATTTGCTGTATGCTGCTTGCCAATTTTGATACGGGAATGATTGCCACTTTACTCAATGTCAGAAATGAGTCCATCAATATTCACAGAAGCAGACTCCGCAAAAAATTAATGCTCGATAATTCATGTAACCTCATGGAATTTCTCCGTCATTTTTGAGCATTTGAGGGCCCAAAACAGCGCAAAATTTCAATGTATATAAAAAAACATTTTCTATATTTTTAAATACCTGTTTTTCAGATATTTAATTTCACATGATTTTAGCGATGTATATATGAAATAAAGTGAGTTTTGTTCAGAATGTAAAGATTTTTTTATTCCTTTGTAACGAATTCAGGTTCACATTTTGAACATTGAAACTTATATAAAACACTAAAAAAATCGACAACATGAACTACAAATTTAAAACAACTGAAGGTCCGGATCAGCAAGGCAGTACAGGCGATCCAGATGTTGTAATTCCTCCAAAAAAATAAAAATTATTTTACTCATTCTTTTTTATTCGTCATAAAAACATAACTTTAGAATAATCTTTTCAAGACATGCATTCTAAAAAAAGAAATACCTTATAATCTATCTGTTTGTTTATTGCAAATGCCCGTAAAAGCAAGCGCTATGCTACTTTTACGGGCTATTTTTTGCTGGACCCCCCAGAATTCAGGATTATAATTGATAAGAAAATTTATAATTCTATGTGATTTTCGGCACAATAGGAAGATCGAACAAATGGTCCACTTTCGGCAAATCTAAATCCTTTTTGAAGAGCAATTTGCTTGTATTCAGCAAATTTATCGGGGTGAATGTACTCAGTAACCTGGATATTATTCCGCGAAGGCTGCATATATTGTCCGATGGTGATAATGCTGCAACCATGCGCCAGGGCATCGTCAAGCAATTGTAACACCTCCTCTTCGGTTTCGCCAAGACCAAGCATAATGCCTGTTTTCGCTTTCAGGCCCTTCGAAGCAATATAGGCCAATACCTTCAGACTTGTATCGTATTTTGCCTTTGTGCGTATCTGAGGAGTCAACCGACGAACAGTTTCAAGGTTGTGCGAAATAATATTTGGTTTTTCGTCAATAATTTTATCAATCAGCTCCTCGTGTCCATCAAAATCAGGAATCAACACTTCCAATGTAGTCGTAGGATTTACAGTTTTCACCGCTCTTATCGTTTCGGCCCAGTGATTAGCTCCATGATCTTTCAGGTCGTCGCGATCCACCGACGTAATAACAGCATGTTTCAGCCCCATTAATCTGATTGATTCAGCCACTTTACGGGGCTCATCAGCATCCAAAGGCAAGGGACGCCCTGTGATTGTGTTACAAAACTTGCAGGCACGCGTACAAATGTCACCGGCTATCATCAGTGTAGCCGTTCCTTTGCTCCAGCATTCGCTCTGATTAGGGCAACGACCACTCTGACAAATGGTATGAAGTCCACGCTCTTTAATTACCTGGCTAACATTTGAAAAGTTAGACTCACTGTATAATTTGGTTCTTAACCATTCAGGTTTTCGAATATAGGTCATGATTTTATTTTTTATTCTACAAAGATAATTATAAACCCCCGTTTGCTCAACTTATTCCGGAAAAACAGGAACAAACAAAAGTTTTAGTTTAATACATTTTTAAGACTTTTTGTTTGTTTCTTTAATTATTTTTAGTTTTATATGCTATTTGTTTACAAAAACATACAAAATAATGATAATTAAAAAATCAAACAATTGATATTCAATAAAATAATTAAAGAATTATTTCCTTAATTCAAAATAAAAGTGTTACATTTGCAATGAAATTTATTAGAGAAAAATTTCTTTAATCGCTTCGTTTCAACGCAACGATCATTAAATAATTCAACAGATAGAACAGCAATTTAAAGATATAGTTTTCAGAAAATTCAAAATATATTGTTATGAAAGAAATTAAATTCAGTCTTGTATACCGCGACATGTGGCAATCCTCAGGTAAATACGTACCACGCAAGGATCAGTTAGAAAAAATTGCACCTGTCATTATAGAGATGGGGTGTTTTGCACGCGTCGAAACCAATGGTGGCGCATCGGAGCAAGTAAATTTGTTGTTTGGCGAAAACCCAAACGATGCAGTACGCACATTCACAAAGCCATTCAACGAAGCTGGCATCCAAACTCATATGCTCGACCGCGGACTTAACGGAATACGCATGAACCCGGTGCCTGCCGATGTGCGTGAACTTATGTACAAGGTAAAAAAAGCTCAGGGAGTTGATATTACTCGTATTTTCTGCGGACTGAATGATGTACGCAACATTATTCCTTCCATACAATATGCTAAAGCTGCCGGTATGATACCTCAGGCCACCATGTGTATCACCTATTCCGAAGTACATACGGCCGATTATTACATCAACATGTCGGAACAACTGATTGCTGCCGGCGCCGAAGAAATATGTCTGAAAGATATGGCCGGCATCGGACGTCCTGTAATGCTTGGAAAAATTGTGAAAGCAATAAAAACTTCGCACCCCGATATTATTGTACAATATCACGGACATTCAGGACCCGGTTTTTCAATGGCTTCGATGCTCGAAGTTGCCAAAGCCGGCGTTGATTATCTTGACGTTGCAATGGAACCCCTTTCGTGGGGAATGGTCCACCCCGATGTTATTTCGGTGCAGGCCATGCTGAAAGATGCTGGATTCAAAGTGCCTGAAATCAATATGAAAGCCTATATGGAAGCCCGCAGGCTGACACAAAGCTTTATCGACGATTTCCTTGGCTATTTTATCGACGACCGCAATAAATTCATGACTTCGCTATTGGTTGGTTGTGGTTTACCGGGTGGTATGATGGGATCGTTGATGGCCGACCTCAAAGGAGTGCACATGGGCATTAACGCCACACTCAAAAACAACGGAAAAAACGAACTCAGTACCGATGAATTGTTGGTAATGCTTTTCGACGAAGTAAAATACATATGGCCAAAACTTGGAAATCCTCCTTTGGTAACTCCTTTTAGTCAATATGTAAAAAACATTGCTCTGATGAATGTAATGTTCATGTTAAAAGGAGAACCACGCTGGAGTATGATTGACAAAAACTCATGGGACATGATACTCGGCAAGGCAGGTAAACTTCCCGGAACGCTTGCTCCTGAAATCGTTGAACTGGCAAAGAAGAACAACTATGAATTTTTCGAAGGAAATCCTCAGGACAATTATCCTAATGAATTAGATCATTTTATTGCTCTGATGAAAGAAAACAACTGGGAAAGAGGCAAAGACGATGAAGAACTCTTTGAATTTGCAATGCACGAAAAACAATACCGCGATTACAAATCGGGTGAAGCTAAAAAACGTTTCAATGCAGAACTTGAAGCTGCTATCAAAGAAAAGTATTCGAAGATGAATGTAGCTATACCTGATATCCGCACCCTGAAATATCCAAATGCCGAACCACTTGAAGCACCTGCTACAGGACGTGTGCTTTGGGAACTCGATTTCGAAGAAAAATCGAAAGAACCGGTACACGGTAAACTTGTAAAAGAGAAAGAAGCTGTTTGCGCGCTTCAAACCCGGTACGGACTCGAACAAATCAACAGTTTTTGCAATGGTAGAATTGTTGGCATCGAAAGAAAACAGGGTGAAATGGTACGCAAAGGAGATGTAATTGCTTACATCGAACAAAACTAATTTTTTTCTCAATATAAATTGAACCCGCTTGCTGTTTTAGTAAGCGGGTTTTTTATACCTTGTTTTTATTTTTTTCATACCTTTAGACCGTTGAAATTCTGGCACATTTTATGCTATATTTAACAAAAAACAAATCTTATGAAAAAGCTCAGTTCTACGCCCGTTTTATTGTTGATAGCTTTATCAATTGGTCTGATGTCGTTTTCATTTCAGCGTAAAGTGAAAAACCTGGAAGGCTACAACATCAAAAAACTTAGTCTTCGTTACGACTCATTGCTGCTGTTGCCCGGCAGCGAACACAAAATGGGCTTAGTGATTTTCACCGCCGATAACGAAGTATTCAAAACATCCGGTTTTTCGAAAGGTACTGTGCGCTGGAAAAACTTCGACATCAACATTCAGAATGCCCGTTTTAAAAACGGCACCATCACTATCGATAAAACAGATGATCAGCGCAACACCTTTGTAGCCTTCAACATCAGCCCCAAACATCAGCCCGAAAAAATTTTTCACGATACTTTGTGGTTGAACTACGAGAAAGAAATCAGAGTTTTTCCGTTGAATTCATTCAAAAAAATTCCGGGAACAAAGTTGAAATTCGGTTTAGAGGTAACCTACGACAATTATAAGCAAGAGGTATTTACAAGCAACAGAGCGCTAAAGAAAGTACTCCCCGACTACGAAATAATTACAAAAGGCGGACGGCAGGAGAACGGAGAATTTATTGTAAGCAACGACATCTTCGATAATCCCGATCATACCCCCGGCTTTCTTATCCAACTAAAAAACGACACCAATGTCTACGACATCCTCGATTTTCAGTTCGACTACAAGGAAAACTACAAATACTCAGCAGCAGGAAACTCAGGGATGTTTGGTTCCAGCGGATTCAGTGGTGCTTCCGGATCGACAGGAGAACATGGCAGACCAGGCAGGGATGGAGAACATGGAGCTGATGGTTACAATGGCGACGACATTGATGTTTTTGTAGATGTTTACTACGATTCTATTGTAAAAAGTGTTCTTATAAAGGTGTTTGTCGAAAATGTAAGTACAAGAAAACAGTTGCACTATTTAATTCATCCACAAGGTGGAAGTCTTTTTATCAACGCAACGGGCGGCCGGGGAGGATCGGGTGGCGACGGCGGCCGTGGAGGAAATGGAGGAAATGGAACGACAGGTGAATTTTACACCGAATACATCAAGGAAACGATAATAAAGAAAGATACAGCAGGCAGGGAAATCAAAGAGGAAATTACAAAACAGATAACGAAACAAAGACCCGGTGGTGATGGTGGACATGGCGGCCCCGGTGGGTATGGCGGTGTCGGAGGTAATGGTGGTGAAGGAGGATATATAATTGTATATTACACCCCTGCAGCCAACCGGTATTTGGACTTAATAAAAATAGATACATCTGGTGGCTACGGAGGTGATGGTGGCGATGGTGGAAATGGCGGTAGCGGAGGAAGCGGCGGAAGCGGTCGTCCTTCGGGCAGAAATGGCTCACAGGGAATGAACGGTATGGATGGCCCTTCGGGTTATGATGGGTTGAACGGTAGGGTTGAATACAAACTCACTGACAATATTCCGTGGTAGCTTTCGGGTGCTGATTTTCGGGTTTCAGCTTCAGAAGATGCTTGAGAAATTAATGAATTGAGAAGTTGAAAACCCGAAATGAGCACAGTCTATTCAACTGTATGAATGAACTTTATATTTCATACATAAAAATTTCAATATTATTATTTGTAAAATATACATGAAATAAAAAAAAACATGATTACATTTGTGCCGTTTTGTGAGAGTCAATATTAGCATTAAACATCCGAAAACATTTGCCCAGATGAAAAAACAATTTGTGTTTTTTTGTTTTTTTATTTTAGCTTTACAAGTCCATGCTCAGGACTCACTCATTGTAAAAACCGACAGTATTGTTGTTTCCGAAGTACTTAGTCCTCAACCGATCGATACAAATGCTGTTGCTCTGCCTGAGCCGGAAAGAACAGATACAAGCGAACAGGCGCTTTTACCTACCCACTACTTATTTACTCAGCGATGGCTCTGGGGTGCCAATGGTTTGATGCGTAATTTTGATACTTTCGCGTTAAGCCTTGAGGCGAGAGAACGCGAAATTGAAATTCGTGAAAAAATGAATCAGGTACACCGCATTGCAGGATATGTTTCGCTTGCCGGCATGATAGGATCCGGAATTACAGGACAACTGAGTTCGAAAGGTAACGAAAAGGCAAAAGACTTGCACGAAACATTTACAGGTGTTACAAACTTTACTTATTTTGGCAGTCTGGCATTTGCCCTGTTTGCACCACCGCGCATGAAAAACCACGCATCGGGATTTACTAAAACAAATATACACCGTACTTTATCTATCGTTCACGTAACAAGCATGTTAGCCACCAATATACTTTCCGGAATGTTAGAAAACAATTCATCCTTAGTTCCTTATCACCGAATTGCAGCCATCACAGCGTTTTCAAGCTTATTTGTGGCAACAGTGGTTATTAAACTTTAAATAAAATACGCTATGGATTTTCTTCAAATTCTTTGGGATGTGGCCATCTACCTGAGTTTGGCCGGACTTTTGATTTTGATAATCTCGTTATTGACCGGCCTGAGGGTAATAAAACCCAAACCAAAACTACATTTACACAAAAAACTAAGCATTACAGCCTTTGTATTGGTAATGATACATGCCGTGATCATGATATATTTCTATTTTTTCACTTAATTTACACAGAATATGAAAAAAGTATTTTCAACAATGATTGCTATTGTAGCAATAAGTTTTGTAGCGAAAGCCGATCCTGCTAAAAAAGTAAATTTAGCTTATGAGAATGGTAATCTTAAAATTGAGGCCATCCACAAAGTAAAGGATGTAACAACTCACTACATCGACCTGATCACAATCAAGGCCAATGGCAAAGAAATAAAAACAATCAAGCCCCAAAAGCAAACCTCAACACAGTCCGAAGTTGTAGAAGTTTCGTTGCCCGATCTGGCCAAAGGTACTAAAATTGAAGTGACTACCCGCTGTAACGAATTTGGTAAAAAATCGGCTACTTTGGTATTGTAAGGTGTTATTCAACGATTGAAGGATTGGATATCGGAGCTTTATCTACCCTCAGTTATCAAGCTGCTTTTCAAGCACAAGCAGTCTTTCAATTGTTGTTTATTTTATCATTTTTATGATCCCGCTTGCTATTGCTCCCATACTACCCTGTTGTTACTATTGATACAGCGGGGAGAAGGATGATTTTCGGGAATTTTGAACACTCTATACAATCTATTGTTAAAAAGCAGAACTTCGTTTTTTAAAAGGAAGACTTTGCCGGGTGAAAAAGAGAACAGGCGTCTTATAAAATAATATGCCTATAAAAACTACTATTTCTTTCATTCGTATTCTTCTGAATAAATATTCAAATCCGCACTAAGTCCTTTCTTTGACATTGCCGACAGAACAAGTCAAAAGCCTGATGTTTTTACCCGAACAGCGCATTTTCAATCAAAAATCAGCCAAAAGCCTGATTGAAATGCATTTATAAAATACTGAACAGCTACAGTACGGATCAACACCCTCGTTTTTCAATATTGTTTTCATACAATTTAAGATTGATTACGTCAAAATACCTGTCAATACCGCGATAATTCAATATTGTACTTGAAGAGAACGTATCAGTACTGCGACAGTTCAATATTTTTTTGAACGAAAACCTATCCGTTCTGCGTATAGTTCAATATTCTTTTGGACGAAAACGTATCCGTACTGTGACAGTTCAATATAGATCTCGAAGAGAACGTGTCCGTTTTATATGCAGTTCAATATTGATTTCTAAGAGAACGTATCCGTACTGCGACAGTTCAATATTGAATTTTCGCAGTTTTGTATGTTTTTCCTCTTTTCTCGACCTGTCTTATTGCAAATTCATACAGTTTTTTGCATAAAATTACAACTTCTGCTTCTGTTTTCAGCGCTTATTTCAATTTTTGAAGCTTACGTTCAACCTAACCTTCTATCATTGCCTCTCTCCTACCCTACCGCCACAGAAATTCGCACGGAAATAATGTTGAACTTATCAACTTTTTTTCTCCTGCAAAATGAATCTGCATATTAGCTTCTTATTCTATTATTAATTTTCTCGACTTTGGATATTTTACCGAATACTTTAAATCAAACTCCTTTTTCTCCGTAGGTTTCAAACTAAACATCCACTTAACTTCTCCACTTTCTTTGTTTAGCTTTCCACCAGAAGTATTTTGAATATTTACTTCAATTTCATCAAGCTTAGATACAGGAACCTGATCGAGTACAACTATGTTAATTACCTGGTTCTTATTGTTTTTAATTGTTGTCTTCCATGATTTTGATTCTTCTTTTTTTGAACCAATAAACTGTCTGGTTTCAAAATCTTTTTCTTTTTCGCGATGAACAATGACATTTTTGTCTTTGCCTAATGAGAGTTGTAAAGTGTCGGATGAAGTCCTCACATCTAAAAGTGATTTTCCGACAAATGTCTCTTCAAAAAAGATATTGGCTTCACCCTCCAGTAAATTATATTTTTCCCAGTCAGTGATATTTGCAATTAAATATGCTTCTTTTTCTATTTTTGGTATTGAATAATATTGAAAAAATGCAGGTACCTGATACACAACCATGTCAACTGAATAGTTTTTATTGTCTGAATGAACTGAATATGGAGTAGTAATTTGAAAATTAATTGATGTTTGATTTTCCTTTTTTTCAAATGGAACAACAATACTTTCTGCGTCCCTACTCTTTGTTTTATTTACAGAAACACCTGCGACTCTGCCTTGAAGTTGATCTGAAAAATCAGCATCTTTATTAACACCATAACCAATGACAACAACTTCCTCTAATAATGATTTATCATCGACCATTTTTGCATTTATCACAGAACTTGTAATTGGTAATGTTTGAGTTTTGCAACCAATATAAGCAAAACTTAAATAACCGGCATTGTTGGGAAGTTTGATTGAATAATTTCCGTTCATATCCGTAATTGTACCGATGGTGGTTTCCGGAACCTTTACCGACACACCCACTAATGGTTGATTATCCTGATCTAAAACCTGTCCGCTTACAGAGTTGATTAATTTATTATATACTGGTGGTAAACTATAATAGTCTAGAAAATAGGTTTTTAGTTCAGGAGCAACTCCCGATAAATTTGGATTTGACGAAGAAAAATTAAGTTTTACATTTTTCCAATCAACTTTTGTGTCTTGTCTTATATTGGCTTTGTAAACAATTTCAACGGGATCGTTAATACTTTTTACACGAATATCATAGGTAGGATACCAACCTGCATTGTCAACAATATATGATAATTCAAACTTCGGATTTGATTTTATTTTGGTTTGAACTTTTACCAATATTTCACCCGAAGCAAATTCTTTCTTACTTGTTAATGTGTTTAATTGGTTTTGAAGTTCATTCTTTTGTTTATTTAAACTATCTATTGTTTTATTTCTTTCAATTTCTTTGAGTTTTAATGCAGTAAATTTAGTACTGTAAAATTCAGAAATTTCTTTGAGTGCAGAGATATTCATCTCATTGTTCTTTCCTCCGATAATCCTATTATCATTTAAAAAAGTCATTTCTTCTTTTAAAATTGAAAGGTAGGTTTCTTCTAATTTTATTTTGGCATTTATATCATTAAGCCGTAGTTCTATTCCTTTTACCTCCTCGGACTTTTCAAGTTTATCAATAAAATTTTGCTGATGATTTACTGCCAAAACAGTCACATCACCACTCGCTTTTACCTGAACACTTTTGGCATCGATGAAAGGAGAAAGATTCACAAATCGTAAAATTGAAATTCCAGGCATAAGCTCAACAGATTTTTTTCTTGTGATTTGAGCTTTGTCAATAAAAACAGTTACTTCATTGACTTCAGTTTTGATTTCCTTTTCTGTCGCTTCCTGTCCGAAAACATTGCCACAAATCAGGCAGAATAAAAATATGTTTAAAGCTTTCATATATTGATTTTATAGTTTATTCTCTGTATAATTTTGGGGTACCTGAAACATTGTCTTATTATTTTTTATTGTTCTGCTCTTCAAGCTGTCGGCTGTAATTATTCTATTGGTGCGAGCATTAATTGTCAGCCGAACATTTCTTTGATTGCTTGTAATATAAATATTCTTCCCTCTTCTCCAAAATTCTGTTTTGTCTGTTTCGTCAATGATCTGATGTATCATTTTTTCGATCTCATCTTTCGGAAGTTGTAAATTCAGTTTCTTATTGATCCTTTCATACACAAGATCGGTATAACAAATTTTGTTTATAATTTCTGTTTTATAGTCTTCCATAATTATTTTTGCTCAATTTCTGTCATTTAGACAGAATGGCCCGGAGGCCAAGTCTGTTTATGATTTGCCTCCAGCTAAAGCTGAAGACTCCAAAGATAAATAACATATTTAACAACGGCAAGATTTTGGGAGGAAATTTACATAAAATCAAATGAATAGATCATTTTCTGCCCGGGCGGGAACTTTCCTGATTTAGCTGGAAACTAACAAACCAAATAAAAAACTTATATACTGGCGGGAAACAGCCATATCTCTATTGAACAAAAAAAGCCAAACCTGCTAAGGTTCAGCTTTTATAAATTCAGGATCAATATATGTTGGGACTGATTTGCTTTACTACGACTCGATATAGTCGAGCCAGAAGTTCTCGCCATCGAAAACGCCGTACGAAAATATGGATACGAAATCGCCGAGAATAACGACGCGTTTGTTGTTTTTGATTTGGAGGTCGAGCGCAATGTGTCGGTGTCCGAAAACAAGAAAATCGATCTCGTTGTGCGTTTCCACATATTGTTTTGCAAAAACTACAAGATTTTCATTTTCCTCGCCCAGGAACTTGTTCTCGATGTGCCGGATTTTCTCTCTGTTTTTCTTCGACCACGCAAAACCAAACTCCTGCCCTAACCGTGGAGGCAATAGTCCGAATAATTTCTGAGCCAACGGGCTGTGAAAAACACTGCGGATGATTTTAAATCCTTTGTCTTCGGCATACAATCCATCGCCATGTGCCAGGTAAAAATGTTTCGTGCCTATCTTTACTGTTTGTGCCCTGCGATGAACAATGAGTCCTACTTCACGTTCGAGGTAACCGAAAGTCCATATATCGTGATTACCGGTAAAGAAATGAATGTCGATACCGGCATCAATCAACTCGGCCAGTTTGCCAAGAAAACGTACATGCCCTTTGGGTACAACGGTTTTGTATTCGAACCAAAAATCGAACATATCGCCCAAAAGATATATGGCTGTAGCATCTGCCTTTACCTTTTCGAGCCAATCGACAAGTTTTTTTTCATGTTTCTTCGGATCCTCTACAAGGCGGGAACCAAGATGCGCATCGGAAATAAAATAGACCATGGGGTTCGTAGTTTCGGGTTCTGAGTTTCGGGGCAATTGACAATTCAACGTTTCAACAGTTCAACAGTTTAACAGTTTAACGTTTCAACAGTTCAACAACGTCCTTATACATTAGACATTAGACCTTTAACATTAGACGACTAAAGAAATCCCAGTTCGAGTTGTGCTTCTTCGGTCATCATACTTTTATCCCAGGCGGGTTCGTACACAATGTTTACATGTACATCCTTTACTCCTTCTACGCTGCCTGTTTTCATGCGTACATCTTCCACAATAAAATCAACGGCCGGACAATTAGGAGCTGTCAGTGTCATATCGATCACCAAAAATCCTTCGGCATCGATATCGATGTTATAAATCAGTCCTAAATCGTAGATATTAACAGGTATTTCGGGGTCGTATACAGTTTTAAGCATACGGACAATTTTCTCTTCTGTTTCTAAAAATTCATTCATATCTAAATAGTGCTTATCGTTCAGTTTTGTTTTGTCGACCTACAAACATTATTGTCGGGGTCTTATTGCCTTTTTAACAAGCAAAAGCGGAAATAGTTTACAACAGGGCTTATATTTTAAGCTGTTTTCAATGCTTACTGCTGTGTGCTTTTCTCCACCAACTCGTCGAATGCGGGAAGCGAAGCACTTAACTTACCATTGATAACCACTACTGTATCCACCCTTGCTTTGATGCAAAGTTTGTTATCGGACTTGCGGTGAATGACCTGATGAAATACATATTTGACACCTTCTTTTTTTACAAGGAGCTTCGAAATAAAGACATCGCCCGGACGCAGCGAGAATTTAAAAGCCATCTCGATACGCGCTACCACGGCATCAATTCCCTGCAAGTGCAACTGTTCGAAACTTACATTGTTTTCGAGTAAAAATTCATGACGTGTGTGTTCGAGGTAGTTCTGATACACCGAATTGTTTACAATTCCCTGTATATCGCACTCATAATCGCGCACCTTCATTTCAAGTTCGTAAATATACATAATTCAAATTCGTTATTATTAAAAGCTTAATGATTCTTTCGGATTTCTACTTCATTACTTTTTTCTGATAATCGTAAGGCCATCGCGCAAGGGAAGCATTACTTTTTCAACTCTTGTATCGGCAGCCACAAAGTCATTGAATTTCATTATTTCAATGGTTTGATGATCGTTAGGCACTAATTTTTGTACCACTTTGCCATCCCACAGTGTATTGTCGGCCAATATAAAACCTCCGGTGTTGAGTTTAGGCAACACAGCTTCGTAGTAAGCAAGGTACTCTCTTTTGTTCGCATCTATAAACACAAGGTCGAAAGTTTCGTCGAGCTGCCCGATCACAGTAAGTGCATCGCCTATGTGCAGACGTATTTTTTTCCCATGTACGGAACCTGCAAAGTTTTCGAGGATAAAATCTTCGAGTTCGTCGTCGCATTCAATTGTATGCAGCACTCCGTTGTCGGGCAATGCTTCGGCCATACAAAGCGCCGAATAGCCTGTAAAAGTTCCCAGTTCAAGAACCCGTTCGGGCTGTATCATTTGGCAAAACATAGCCAACACCCTTCCCTGCAAATGTCCGGATAACATGCGGGGATTAATAATTTTCAAGTGCGTTTTGCGGTTTATCTTACTCAAATACTCAGGTTCGGCGTCGGAATGCTGGGTTATGTATTCGTCTATATTCATTTTCGATGGGCTTTTCGTTCCAACAAGAACTTGGCTCAGGTATATTTTAATACCGAGAACATTTCGGGGTTAAAAATTTCGTTTGCAATGCGTTTCAGCTGAGAAGCAGTAACCTCTTCGATATGTTGCTTCACAACTTCGAGGGTATCAATTTTTCCGTAACGCATAAAGCTCTTTCCAAGGCTCAACGCAAGGTTTTCTTTATTTTCGGAAGCAATGGCCATTTGGCCAATCAACTGTAACTTGTATTTTTTAAGTGCATTTTCGGGAATTTCCTGTTCTCTTAGTTTCTGAAGTTCGGCATACACCAACTGCTCACAACGATTGGCATTCTCAGGATCGCAACCGAAATACACTGTCCACATCCCCGTATCGGTAAAAGGTTGATAACTCGATTCGACATTATACACCAGGCCATATTTCTCGCGCAGGGAGAGATTCAGCAAACTATTCATTCCCGGACCACCGAGTATGTTGTTGAGCAAATACATTCCCATACGATCGGGGTGATACAGATCGTAAGCACAATTGCCCAACATATAATGTACCTGATGTGTATTTTTTTCAATAGTTTTAGTCGTTGGGGTATAAGTCTCCGGTGCCAGGCGTATTGATTTGGGTTGGTAGTCGGCAGTTGTACTGAAATACTTTTCGGCCCTTTTTATCATCTGACTGAAATTCTGATCTCCCATCGAAAAGAAAACCATTTCGTCGGGGCGATACTGTTTGCTTACAAACCGCACAGCATCGGCAGTTTTGAATTGCTCGAGCAAGGCAGCAGTACCAAGAATATTGTGTCCGATAGGATGATGTTTGAAAATCATATCTTCAAAATCATCGTAAATCAACTCCGAAGGGCTATCGTTGTACGATTGTATTTCGTCAACAATAATCACTACTTCTTTATCAATTTCTTTTTGGGGAAATACCGAATGAAGCACTATATCGGCAATCAATTCCATCGCCCTGTCGAAATATTCGTTCAACACGGCAGCATAAACCACAGTTTCTTCTTTCGAAGTAAAAGCGTTGAGCTCACCTCCCACATTTTCGAGTCGGTTAATAATATGTCCGGACCGACGACGTTCGGTACCTTTAAATAACATGTGTTCGATAAAATGAGCCATTCCCTGCTCATCCTCACTTTCGTCGCGCGAACCTGTATTGACAACCACTCCACAGTAAGTAACTGCATTTTTATCAGGTCGGTGTATCAATCGTATTCCGTTTGGAAGTGTATGTATTTGATAATCCATTCAATTTTATTTATTTCAATTCAACCTCCTTATTTTCTAAAAGGAAAGATTTTTACGCTGCTCCCATCTTTTTTGGATGCTATGCTTTATCATTCTCTCAAAAAAAACACAGGAGTTATAAATAAAGGTGTTCAGCCTTCATACTCTCCGGTGCTTAAAACATGAACCACAACAGACAAAAAAGTTTTGTCGGTTGTGGTTGTAGTTCAAAACAAATGTAAATAGTTACGAGTGACAATTATTATTTTTGATTTCGGATAACTTCAAGGGCTTTCAGCACTGTTTTATCATTTTTATAATACAAAGGATAAAAGCCTTCGTCGCCCTGAATATTTCGTGTTATATACGATTTTAACTGCGTAAGCAAGAAGTTGCGGGATATAGCAATTTGTTTAGCATTGGGTACTACACCTTTCGATGCGGCAAATGTAGTGAAATCACCTAGAAGCGGTTGTTTGTCAAGATATTTTTCAATATTCTGCCAACCCTTAATGGCATTCAGTGTTTTGCGGTTTTTATCGGTGTACTGAAAAGCAAACTGATAAATGTAGCCGTAGTTCACCACTTTATTCAAATAAACTGTGTATTCGGAGGTGTCGCGTGCCACAAAATAGTCAGGCATAATACCGCCACCGCCATATACTGTACGCCCTTTCAGCGTTTTGAATTTAAGCGAATCGGCCACATGTATGCTGTCCTTGCTATCGAATTCACCATGCAGGTAACGGTTCAGAATGTCCTTTTCGTATTCTTCGGTATTACCGTTTACATAAGGTTTCTGAATGCTGCGTCCCGAAGGTGTAAAATAGCGGGCCACAGTAAGTCTGAGCGCCGATCCATCCGAAAGATCTATTTGTTGCTGAACAAGTCCTTTTCCAAACGAACGGCGTCCCACAATAATGCCACGGTCGTTGTCCTGAATAGCACCTGCAAAAATTTCGCTTGCCGAAGCCGAGAATTCATCTATCATTACCACCACCGGCAATCCTATGCAACTTCCTTTTCCATCCGATTTAGCTTCATATCGTGGATAAGCTTTTCCTTCGGAATAAACAATCATTTGATTGGCAGGTAAAAACTCATTCACCATATTGATGGCCTGATCCATAAATCCGCCACTGTTTTCGCGCAGGTCAATAATGTATTTTTTAGCTCCTTTGGCTCGTAAGTTGGCTATGGCAGTCAGAAATTCGGAATAAGTAGTAGCTGCAAATTTGCTTACTTTGATAAATCCCACTCCGGGCTCTATCATATAGGCCACATCTACCGAATTAACAGGTATCTGTCCGCGTGTTACCGTAAATTTCAATACTTCTTTTGTACCATTTCGTTTTACGCCAAGCTTTACTTTTGATTTTTCGGGGCCGCGAAGCTTTTTCATTACCTTTTCGTTGCTCACTTTTTTACCAACAAAAACAGTATCGTTTACCTGCACAATTCTATCGCCGGCAAGCAAGCCCACTTTTTCGGACGGACCGCCACTGATCACCGAAACGATCATTATAGTATCATTCTGGATATTGAACTGAACACCGATACCACTGAAGCTACCTTCCAGTTCGCTGTTCACCCCTTCGAGATCGGAAGCAGGAATATATACCGAATGAGGATCGAGTTTCGAAATCAGATCTGTCATCATTTCTTCCGACAATTGATTCACATCTACAGTGTCGACATACTGACTGTTGATAAGCGACAACACTTCGCTCAATTTATCGTTGGATGAGCCATTAAAAAAGCGACCCAAAGCACTGTTCGAACTTAAAATTGCCCTTTCGGCCAGCATATTGCCAAGTACAAGACCCACAACTACCGAAAGCAAAACGATAAGTACAAGTAATAAATTTTTTTTATTCATGAATAAGTGAGTTTTTTAATAATTATTCTGCATTTGCAATACCGAATGGCCATGCTCAGCAAAAAAGAATGACAAACAATACTAAATTTCTTCGAGATAAACTACTTCAATCCCTGCACGCTGGAGCAGCTCTACGCCATCCATTATGCGGTATTGCTCTCCGTAAATAACACGTTTAATTCCGGCTTGTATAATGAGTTTGGAACATTCGATACAAGGCGAAGCCGTTACATAAAGTGTGGCGCCATCGCTGCTGTTGTGCGAACGGGCAATCTTACTGATTGCATTTGCCTCGGCATGTAAAACGTAAGCTTTGGATACATTGTTTTCGTCTTCACATTTATTTTCAAAGCCCGATGGTGTTCCGTTGTATCCATCCGAAATAATCATTTTATTTTTTACAAGCAATGCACCTACCTGTCTGCGTTCGCAATACGAATTTTCAGCCCAGATACGCGCCATGCGCATGTATCGTTTATCTAACTTTTGTTGTTTTTCGTCCATATGCTGTTCTTGTAATGAAAATAGTATAATATCCTTTTAGTAAGCCTGTAATATAGCTTTCATATTCTTTATATTCAGATGTTTAATATCTAAAGTCAAAGGTCTAAAGTCTGTGGACGTAGTTGAACTGTTGAATTATCAATTATCAATAACTCCGAACCCGAAACCCGAAACCCGAAACCGATTTACTTTAAAAGCTCTTCAGCAAAATCTATCAACTGAACACCCGAGAAATTACCCGAAGTCATAAAAAGTAAAGCTGTATTGTCGTAATTCAGGCTTCGTAGTTTGGCTTGCAAAGCTGCCGAATCGGTAAAAACTTCAAGATTATTTCCGCCGAAAGCATTTTTTACCTGTTCGGGGTCAATTTCCTTTAAACGCTTGTGCTGAATCACTTCAGGATTGTAATAAACAAAAGCCACATCGGCCTGTTCCATGCAACCGGCATACTGAGGAAGAAAATCTTCGGTAAGGCTACTAAAAGTATGCAACTCCATGCAAGCAATTAATTGACGATCGGGGAACTGCGATTTAACAGCGTTCACAGTGGCTTTGAGTTTAGATGGCGAATGTGCAAAATCCTTAAAAGCCACAGCTTTTTCGGTTTCTACAATTCTCTGCAGGCGGTTGGAGGCCCCCGGAAAATCCTTTATTACTGAATAAAACTGTTGATCGGTCACTCCTATCTGCCGACAAGCTAATCTTGCAGCTTCCATGTTTTGTAAATTATGTTCTCCGAATATCTTTAACGGCACTTCTGCCTTTTTTGTTTTCAGATAAGTAACGCCGTTCCGCACTTCATGTTTTGGTGTGTTGTAAGCAAAGGGAACAATGTCGCGACGTAAACCGGTAACAATCTGGTTCAGGTTTTCGTCGCCATCAAAATAAATAAGCCGGCCCTGAACTTCCATCAAATCGGTAAACTTTTTAAACTGCTCCACGTAAACAGGGAAAGTAGGAAACACATTGATATGGTCCCATGCAATACCTGTAAGTACAGCAATATGAGGTTTGTATAAATGAAATTTAGGTCGGCGATCGATGGGCGAAGTAAGATATTCGTCCCCTTCGAAAACGGCGATTCTGGCTTCATAGGATAATTTCACCATATTATCAAAACCTTCAATCTGAGCGCCTACCATGTAGTCGGCATCAATTTTGAGTTGTTTCAACACAAAAAGTATCATGGCAGTTGTAGTGGTTTTACCATGACTTCCACCTACCACTATACGCGTTTTACTGCGTGTTTGTTGATAAAGATATTCGGGAAAGGAGAATATCTTGAGTCCCAGTTCTTTGGCACGCAGCAATTCTGGATTATCAATAGTAGCATGCATTCCAACGATGACGGCAGATAATCCACTATGAATTCTTTCCGGAAACCAACCCATTTCAGCTGGCAGCAAACCATTCTTTTTCAATCGGCTATACGAAGGTTCAAAAATCTCATCATCCGATCCGGTGACAAGGAAATCATTCTTTTTACTGATAGCGATCGCTAAATTGTGCATGGCAGCACCTCCAATGGCAATAAAATGTACACGTTGCATGATTGGCAAAATAAAGGATTTTATGTATTTTTGTACTTAACTTGTATTGAATCACAAAAGTAATAAAAAGTTCGGTAAGCACATCAGTTAATGAATGCTTTAAACCCCCTGCGTTTTGTTAAATTGGATAAAAGCGCTGAGCGCTTAATAAAAATCGGCTAAACTTTATTCTGAAATGTAGTGTTTGTTTCACAGTTTGTGTTTTTTATCTTATCTTTCAATCAAAAAAAATAAATGAAGCTTATAAAAATAGAAGCCGGAACATTTCATGTAGATGGCGGAGCCGCCTTCGGTGTTGTTCCAAAAAAAGTATGGCAAAAACGCTATCCATGCGACAAAGATAATTTTTGCACGCTTCACATGCGCTGCTTATTGGTGGACACCGGCGACAGGAGAATACTCATTGATGCCGGTACCGGCGACAAACAACTTAAATACCTGGCTTACTACGGCTTTAAAGGCGTAATTGATTTCGAAAGCGAATTAGGCAATTCGGGATATCAATGTTCGGACATCACAGATGTGATTTTTACGCATTTGCATTTTGATCATTGCGGTGGAGCTACCCGCTTCGGCGCTGATGGTGAATCGGTTGAGTTAGTTTTTCCGAATGCAACACATTGGGTAAGTCAGACGCAATGGGACAATTTCATGCATCCCAATGTGCGCGAAAGCGATTCCTACTTCGCCGAAAACATGATACCAATTTCGACAGCAGGAAAATTAAAATTAGTCACCGAAAATCAGTTGGTTTGCCCTGAGCTTGAAATAAGAATTTTCAACGGACATACAGTAGGGCAATTGGTAAGCTACATCAAACTGGGAACAAAAACACTTGTATATGTTGGAGATGTGATTCCACTGGCAGCCAATGTTCCGCTTTCGTGGATTTCGTCCTACGATGTTTTTCCGCTCACAGCCATGGAAGAAAAAAAGGTTTTACTCGACGAAGCAGCCGATAAAGAGCAAATCCTGTTTTTCGAACACGATGCTTACACCGAATGTTGCACGGTAACAGCAAATTATAAAAAACACAAGATTGAAAAAACCTTCGGGCTGGAGGAAATTGAACTTTAGAAAAATAAAATTGAGTAAAAAAAACAGCACAATAGTCAACTTACTGAACTGGTAATTGTGCTGTTTTTTTATCGGGGCTTAGTTTTATATCCTTTATCGAGCAGAAATTTCACATTTTCGTTAACTGCTTTTGCTGTCATTGTGGCTCCCGAATAAGCATCAGGTTTTACAGTCTCAGCTTCCGTAAATGTTTTTTCGTCCCATAAACGAAAAAAACCATTTCTTTCAAGTATTTGGACGTAACCCGGACTTTCGTGATGCGACAACAAAGCTACTTTTTTTATAATAAACTTCTTGCTTGTTATTATTAGCACAGGAGTTTGCGCCTGATATCCGATGACGTTTTCACAAAAATGCTCGCTCGACAAAGCATAACCAAGGGTTTTCCCTTTGCTGTCGACCACCGAAAACCAATAATCATTGATTTTCGACACTTTCACCGCTTCAGGAAACACACTTTGCACCAAATCCTTGTTCGAAACCTGATGTAATACTGAACGGTTTCTACCCGGCTGCGCATTTAGAACAAGAGCGAAAAACAAAAATGGGATAAAAACAAAACTCTTCATTGATTTGAAAAGCAGAATATTACACTGCAAAATACGCTTCAAGTTCCTTAAGTGTATCATCGCTTGTTTTTATATCTTTCACTACTTTTCCTTTTTCAAGAATAACGATACGTTTGCATACTTCGGTAACGTGGTTCAGGTCGTGGCTCGAAATGAGCATTGTAATCTGTTGCTTTTGCTGCAAATCAGTCAGGAACCGCTTCAATCTTATTTGCGACGAAGGGTCGAGCGCCGTAAAGGGTTCATCAAGAATCAACACTTTAGGGTCGCCAAGCAAGGCCGCAGCAATTCCGATTTTTTTCTGATTTCCTTTCGAAAAATCACGAATCAGTTTTTTACTCCCCAGTATCTCTGTCGAAAAAAAGTCCTTCATATTTTCGAGGAAAAAGCTGATATCGCCTTCGGTTTTATTGTATAGTTTCCCTACAAATGCGAAATACTCTTCGGGCGTCAGAAAGTCGATCAGGAATCCTTCGTCGAGAAACGAACCCACTTTGAGCTTCCAGTTATCATTGCGCATCACCTTTTCTCCATCCACCATTACTCCACCTTTCGAAGCTTCTATCAAATCGAGAATCAATCTGAAAAAAGTTGTTTTCCCGGCACCGTTATTTCCTACCAAACCAAAACTTTCGCCCTGAGCTATTTTCAGTTCCGGAATGTTGAGTACTGTGACTCCGTTGTAAACTTTTTGTAAATCTATTACCTGTATCATAACTATAAAGATTTAATTTTTTATCTGATTTTTATGTGCTAAAAATAAAACGGGACTAATCCAATTGTCTGAATCCTTCTGCCAGTGCATATTTACGTCGGTTAAACTGATGAACACACAAAGTAAGCAACTGCTTACGCAGCAAAATGCCTGCCACACCCGAAACCGCAAGTATCCACAAAGCTATTGTTGAAGAAAATATAGCTGAAAATACAATAACAAGTATCATTGGCAAAAACATCATTGGAATAACGATAAGAAAGTTTTTGAAAGTTGTGCCCTGATAATTCATGGCCGATGATTTGCTCAGGTCAATTCGCTTTGTGTTATAAGTAGAAAGGAACAACAATAAAAATGTATTGACCCCCATATTAAAAAGAAAAGCAGCCAAATGCATGTACATTATTTTGGCACCGAACAGAAAATAAGGAGTTGTCAGCACAAAGCAAATAACATTAAAAGCAACGAGTAAATAATAATTTGCATTCAGATAGGTACGTACTTCTATGTTTTTGGTCATCAGACTGTCGAAATGTCCACTGTCCCAACTCACTACCCACTGACCAAACATGAACATTAACAATCCGGTAACAAACATGGCAACGAAGAACAAAAAGCCATCGTTGTCTTTATAGATATCGTTGGTGTAGAAAAGCAGGCCATAAAACAAGAAGAATCCCGACATATATAAAATGCTTTTGGTACGTTTGTGCCGTAATATCAGTTTGATTTCCAATGCAATTATTTCGCCGATAACGCCAAATCTGTTCAAAAACGAGAGATTAGATCTGAAATTGTTTTCAGTTTTTATTTTTTCGTTGAATTTTTCGCTGTAAAAATTCTGAGCAAAAAAGAGACGATTCAGTAAATAAGCACCCGCCACAACGCCCAATGGCAACAACAAACCAAAAGTATGTTCAAGCATATAACCGAAAGCAATTCTGGAACCTTCGAAAAAAGAAAGAATCCTGAAATATTCAAGTGCCCCCAAAGCACCAAAAATGACAATTACAACTATAAAACTCAGAAAACCTGAGCCTAATCTACGCTTCAGAAACGATGCCATCAGTGAGTTGAACCAAACCAATATCACACAGAGCAACACAAAGCGAATGGCCACAGCACCACCATAATACCCTGCCACCGATTGTACTGCAAAAGGCACTACAACAAACAAGTGGAAATAATTGATAGGGCTAAAAAGAGGTTTTATAAGCAGAAAATTCACCAAAAGACTCCTTTTCACCGGCAGCACCTGATAAGGAGGAAGATGCATCGTATTCAACTGTTGCATAAAGAACCTAAAAGCCAGCCCGGTCAACACAATATAAATCATTGCGCCACTAAAAAGCTCTGTCGGGTCAAGCTTGTCGCTGAGCTCTTCAAGAATAGAATCGAGCGAAAAACCAAGAAAAAGCAAGAAGCCGGCCATGTACAAAGCCAAAAAGCCAAGCATTAAATTGACGGCGAGATTTTTATAAAAGCCCTGCGAGCGATATCCTTTTTTCCACTCCTGTTGAATAAGATCCAATACTACCATAATATTATACGTATTAATGCTCTGATGAACGACTTCTCAATTAAAAAAACGTTGCAAATATATATATTTTTTTATTGTGAAACAAACACATTTTATTGTTATTCAATAAAACTCTTTTGTTTATTCGCTTTTTTCATCCTTGAACCAACCCGAGTACATTGCATAATTATGCGCAATTTTCCGGTTCATTTCATTTGTTTTCTCCGGCTCCACATTCTTTACAAACTTAGCCGGAACGCCAGCCCATAAAGTATAAGGAGGTATTACAGTGTTACTCAAAACTAAAGCTCCGGCAGCTACAATAGCTCCTTCGCCCACATGCGCATAATCGAGCAAAATAGCGCCCATACCAATCAATGCATAATCATCAATTTTAGCTCCGTGAACTGTTACGTTGTGTCCTATGGAGACATAATCGCCAATTTCAACCGTCGATTTTTCGTACAAAGTATGCAATACCGATCCATCCTGAATATTTACATTGTTTCCGATACGGATTGAATTTACATCGCCCCTCAATACCGCATTGAACCAAACACTACAGCCATTGCCCATAATTACATCGCCTATTATTGTTGAATTCTCTGCCAGAAAACAATCTTCCCCTATTTGTGGTGTAAATCCACGCACTTCTTTTATTAATGCCATTTTCAACCTATGATTTTTTTTAATTCGTTTCGGTTACAAAGATACAAGTCTTCATTTGAATTTAAACAATAAAAAATTAGCAATACATGCAAAGTCACATAAAAATTTAAAATAGCTTATTTTTAGAATTTTTATTAGTTTTTTTTTTACAAAATATGTTTTATGTGGAAAAAGTATTAAATTTGTGCTTTATAACATTGTTGTCAAACATATTTTCGTCTGTTTAAAAAATCATGAATAAAAAACAAGCATCAGAATTAAAATCTATCGAAGAGGTATCTACATTTTGGGATGTTTTAACCCCTGATGAAAGACAATTTGTAAAAAGTAGCTCCTCAGTGCACCATTTTCGGAAGAACGAAATGATTCACTGCGAAGGAGATACGCCTACACACATGATGATACTGGCAGCCGGAAAAGTAAAAGTTTATAAGGATGGAGTAGGCAGCCGAACGCAGATCATAAGGATGCTGAAACCGGGCGAACACTTTGGATACAGGGCTATTATAGCCAACGAATCGTACAATACAAATGTTTCGGCTTTCGAAGCATCCTCCGTTTATATGTTACGCGCCGATATTTTTATTTCGATTCTCCGCAACAACAATGCATTTTGCTTTCGTTTTCTCGAAGAAATTGCGTCGGACCTCGGCGCTTCGGATGCGCGTACGGTAAACCTTACTCAAAAACACATCCGTGGCCGGCTTGCCGAAGCTTTGCTCCTTTTGAAAAAGAATTATGGTGTGGAAGAAGATGGAGCAACTATCAATATCTATCTTTCGAGAGAGGACCTGGCCAACCTTTCGAACATGACTACTTCGAATGCCATTCGCACCTTATCAAATTTCGTGAACGAACATGTAATTGCCATGGATGGCCGCAAACTAAAGATAATTGACGATGAACGGCTGGTAAAAATAAGTAAAATGGGATAACTCCATTCAAAATGCTACTATAAAACTAAAAACAAATTTGGTCAACTGTATTTTTCAAAAAAAATTATTGTTTCCTGTATGAATCCAACTCAGATACATTCTACCTATACCTCTGTATTGAACTACCTTTCGCTGGGCAGCCTTAAAAATGCATTTGATAAAGCAGGTGAATTAGTGCTGGAATTACAAATGGGTACTTACGCCGACCAACTACAGGAACTTCAACAAAACTATAAATTTTTACTCAACTATTATATCGACGATATAGAGGACCCCGACCGTAAAACTGTTTATAACAAGCTGATTTCCCGCCTGTTCATTTTAGCCTCAGAACTTCGCGAGGAGTTGATGATGCGAAATTCATCAGGGTTTGAATATACACAGCAACGGTATTTTCCGCACACACGCCATTATTTATCTGTAAAAGAATTATTTGTCTCGCTAAATTATTATCATTCACAAACAGCGCTGATTGAAAATCTTGAATCGACACACGCACTTGAAATAAAGCGCCTGAGAAGCAACTACGAAACGGCATTAAATGAACTTTTCAGAACATTTTGGCTGAATACACATTATAGTTCGGATGAACTCGAAGTTTTTAACGAAATCGTCCAACCGACCCACCCCGGAAGTCTCGAAAAAGCACTATTGGTATCGGCAGTAACCTTAAATTTGTGGCGAATGTTCGACCAACAAAAGCTTATGTTGTTGCTCGACTGCTGCACTGTTACCGATCAGCACATTAAACAAAGGGCCATGACGGGTCTCTGCTTTGTGCTTTCGAAATACAATAAGTTTTTACCTTATTTTCCTGCTTTGCGCAACAGGCTGGTATTGCTTGCCGACGACAATAACAATATCGAAAACTTCAAAAATATTATCATCCAAATCATTTCGACAGTCGAAACTGATAAGATATCAAAAAAACTACGTGAAGAAATTCTTCCCGAAGTAATGAAAATAAGTCCGCTGATAAAAGATAAAATGGAGGCCGAAAATCTATTGAAATCGGACGATTGGGAAGAAGGAAATCCTGAGTGGCAGGACATTCTCGAAAATAGTGGCGTATCGGACAAACTACAGGAGTTAAGCGAATTGCAGCTTGAGGGCGCCGATGTGTATATGAGCACATTTTCGATGTTAAAAGGTTTCCCTTTTTTCAACGAGTTTACAAACTGGCTTCTGCCTTTCGATGTTCGGACAACGGCTGTAAGTGAATTGTTTGCCAACAAAGACAAATCAGTGCTTTCGTTGTTTGTAGGCAACTACAATATGTGCAATTCCGATAAATACTCTTTCTGTCTGAGCATTCTGCAAATGCCCGAAAAACAAAGAAACATGATGCAACAATCCTTCAACATGGAATCGGAGCAGATGGAGGAAATGGCGAAAGATGAAGCCTTGCTAAAACCAAATTTAGTGGCAAAAAACATTTCGAAACAGTACATTCAGGATTTATTCAGACTGTTCAAGCTACATCCTCAACACAATGATTTTTCGGATATGTTTGTACCGGCACTGCTTATGCATCGCAGTTATTTATTCGGCATACTTGCCGCCAACGGCGATATAAAAGCTGAAATAGCAGAGTATTATTTCTCGAAAAATCATTATAAGCAAGCCCTCGATTTATACGAAGAACTGCTGAAAGAGGAAGAACCTACGGCTGCACTTTATCAGAAAGCTGCTTATTGTTATCAGCAAACTTCGCAACTACAATCAGCGTTGGATGCTTACCTGAAAGCCGATATTATTCAGCCTGACGATTTGTGGACAATAAGGAAAATTGCCCTTTGCTACCGTTTGCTTGGCCAGTTTGCCAAAGCGCTTGAATTTTATCAGCATGCTGATTTTTTGAAACCCGACAATAAATCCACCATCATGAACATAGGCCAGTGTTTGGTTGAACTTGGTAAATACAAAGAAGCGCTGAACTATTACCACAAACTCGAAGATGACCAGAATTCCGAACTTAAGGTGGAACGTGCTATCGTTTGGTGTGCTTTTGTGTCGGGCGATCTGGCGCAAGCAGCATATTATTCGCAAAAAATCATAGAATCGACTCCCAAAACACAGGATTTGCTGAATGCCGGACATATAGCCTGGTGTGATGGGAAAAAGACGATTGCCATCGATTATTATATCCGATGCATGGAATCTCTTCATTTTAACACCGATGTGTTTACCGACCTAATACATGAAGACAAAATTCACCTGATCAATAATGGTGTTCACCCTGACGATTATCACTTGATGATTGATGAAGTGCTCTACAGAACCGATACAAAGAAATAATTACAACCGACACCCTACTCCCCATTCGATAAATTCGGCTTTCTGAAGATGCGTTTTTAATCCCAGCGATAGAAACAAGTGATCGGTCATACTATATTTGAGTGCTGCGCGGGTATAAAACCAACCATCTTCATCATCGATATTGTAAGCATAAATCAGTGGTTTATTCAACGTTCCAGTTTCGGCGTTTGAATACGGTTCCTTGTTTTTAAGCGGGTTGTAAACATACATACCCAAGTGAATGCCAGCAGATAGTTTTCCGATTACCAATTCGGGTTGCAGGCTCACTCCCACCCTTATTTTATTCTTCAGCTCGTCGGTAGTAAGGTAAGTCCGTTTAAACTTTGAACTTCCATCGTATACACCATCGTAAAAGGCATCTGCTGCAATTCCCAGCCGCATATTATTACCTAACTGCCTGAAAACTCCCAACACAATTGAACCGGTCGGGTACATTTTATCGTCCTTGTAATACAATTCACGCGCTCCACCCGAAGCAATAATTTCGACACTAAACAGCTGCGGCAATCCTTCCTGCTCTTTATACTGCGGTTTGTAATGCTGTTTGTAATTGGGGTTATACTTCAACCCAACCGAAGCATTCAACATATTTATTCCCGAATTAGGCTGATAAAAACTTCCGTTCGACGCATGGTTCCAGCTAAAGCCCGCAACGGCAGCAATTCCCCCTCCGAAAGGGATTTCAAGATTACCGCCTCCGGCAAAATACACATTTACCACCGAACCTATCGCCGCATTTCCGGTGTTCAGGTCATTTAAGTCGGTAGCCGTATTATTGAAACGTTTGTTCAGCAAACTCATCCCCGCACCTCCCCTGATATTTAGTTTCAGGAAATTGGAATTGATCAAAGACAATTGAAGATAAGGATATACCGCCAACAGTTGACCCAGCATTTCAGGATGACCCAAATCGAGACCTGCAACACCTATACCAAT
>JAYFRI010000055.1:0-9383 GCA_034926015.1 Paludibacter sp.
CTTTTGCAAACTGATAATTAAGTAACAAAGAGTCGACATTAATGTAAGCAATAGGTAAAAGTCCTGCGTTTAATGAATCATTCTTAAAGAACGATTTTTCCGAAGGAGACTTAGGATTGTTACTAAATACTTTTACAAAAAGTACTATTACAGCAATTGCCAATACGGCGTTTAAAATGAGTGAAAGATTTTTCATATTTTTATATTATAATTTTTTGGTAATTTCCAACATCATATCGTTGTTATTCAACGGTTTTACTTTTTTCTGAGCTTCACGGTCCTGTGTGGTGGCGCAATGTACGCCTTTGCTTTTAAGTGCTTGATTTCCACCTATGTGTATGTTCGGAAATTCACCTCCTTTTACAAAAAATATACGAACTCCTAACAATAAAATACCGACGAATAGAAGTACGGCTGAAATAATAAATGCTTCTAGCATATTTCTGAGATTTTTAAATTCATGCAAAGATAATTTTTTTAGACAACTTAGATACCAGTGATTTGAAATTTTTAGGAATTTGAATGTTTCGCTCGCATATTTAACAGAAATTAAGATGTCTGAATTTGCAAACAGGTATTAAAAATTAGAAATTCAAAATCTGATTCTTGAATCGTAAATGTTCTAATATGCTGTAATATAGTAATGAGCTGGCAAGAAGTTGTATTTGTTGATCAGGGGTGTAAGTTCATTCTTTGTTTAAAAAATATATCCTATACTTATTTTGTTTTCTTTGACACTGTGGTTGACAGGGCTGTAATAATCGTAGATACTTTCTCTGTAGTTAAAGCTTGTTTCGGTGGATAATAAAAGGTGCTTTTTAATTATATAATTGAAACTTAGCCTTACAACGCTTAGACTTGAGTGACCTTTGTCGCCCTGTACATTTGAACTTATTTCTCCTTTGTCGTTCAGGTCGTATCCTACCCACGAATACAGCCGATAGTCTTCGGAATTAAGTACAAATCTGATTTTTTCGCCGAACTGCAATTCGAGATTTAACTTAGAGCTGAATCCACTCCCCATATTATAGTCCCGTTTGTCGTATTTGAAGTGATCGGTTTGACTTCCGCCTAACAGAATAGCACTTAAAAAGGCTGAGCAGGAGAAGGTAGTATGTTTTGTAGGTTTACTCTTATAAAGTAGTCCGGGTCCGGCTGAGGCAGCTTCGGATATTTTGTAGGGGGACAGCGACACGTTGTTGATATCGGCCTGTGCCTGATAATAATTGAAATGCTGAAATAACCCTACCGAAAGTTGTCTGTTCTGATTTTTGAGGGTTATGTCTTTTGAAATCAACATTCCCAACAGGTTGAATCGATCGATGAGAGGTTGTTGAGAAAAGAAATTACCGCTCATTTTGATGGAGAAAAAATCGTAAGGTTTTTCGTTGTCCACCGAAAACGGATCGCCATAATACATGCCGAGATGGTAACTCAACATATTGCTTACATCCACATCGCGCTGCGAGTTATCGTGAATAATGCGATGACCAACAGAGGTATAGAACACTACAGGTACTTTAGGGATTGTGTGTCCGCGGATGTTGCGATGTTTCCATGCGTCGCCGCTGATGATCCGGTTGATGCCTCTGAGGGGCGAAATGACAGTGAGCAATGCTTCTCGCTTGAATCGGTCGAATCCTACTGCGCGATCGTCGATGATTAAATCGGAAATTCGGAAGGTTATTTCGCCCAGCGCAGCGCCTCCTATGGTGGTGGCAACAAAGTCGTTAATGGCGCCGGGTTCGTTTTCCATTAAATACTCCCACATCAAACTGCCACCTACCGCATAGGGAACCGACTGCCAAAAGTTCATGCCATTTGAGCGGGCTGAATTAAAATAAGTTCCTCCATGGTAAGGATGAGCAAAAAGGTTGGTCGAAAACATATCATTGTCCCAAACAAAACCTGTTTTGATGTTTTCTTTCATCGTACTCAGGTTGATGCGGGCAAAGCTTCCATCAAGGACAAAACGATCGAATGTCCAGACTCCGATATTGGTTGCAAACACGTAGGTGGCTGCTTTTACACCGTTCTTTCGAAGGGTGTGCAATGAGTCAGTATCCTGAATGCTTGCCAGCGAATCGGGTATCACATTGATTTGACTGAACGCAGTGGGAATGATAAGAAGACCGAACAGAAAAACTGTTATTTTTTTAATACAACACATACCTTTATTTTTTATACCTGAATTCAGGAACACATAAAATATGCCTTATTCAATAAAAACTTTCTATTTGGTTGTTTTGGCTTGTTTTTTTGGCAATGAAAGCTGTTTTTGTGCCTTTTTGTCGCGTAAACCAAACAGCCGATCACATTTCTGTAATCGGCTGCTTTTAATTATGAATTATGCATTGAACTTAATACTCATCCCAACTCTTGATCTTTATGTCTTCGAAACTCATGGTACAGAAGGCATTGATAAAGGCTGACGCCAAGCGTGCATTGGTGAACAACGGAATGTTGAAATCGATAGCACCACGACGAATGATATAGTCGTTGGCCAATTCACGTTTAGTGGTGTTCTTTGGGATATTGATCACCAGATCAAATTGTTTGTTCGAGATCATATCTTTCACATTCAACTCGCCTTCTTCGTCTGGCCAGTTCACGGCTGTGGATTCAACTCCGTTTGCTTTTAGGAAGCGTTGTGTCCCGCGGGTAGCAAACAGTTCGTAGCCTTTCTTTTGCAATAAAAGACAAGCTTCCGAAAGTTCCAGCTTCGATTTTGTTTCGCCCGACGAAATCAGGATTCGTTTCTTTGGGATACGATAGCCTACCGAAAGCAATGATTTCAGAATTGCTTCCGGGAAATCATCGCCGATACAACCTACTTCGCCGGTCGAAGCCATGTCAACTCCCAACACAGGATCCGCTTGTTGCAAACGGGCAAAGGAGAACTGCGAAGCTTTGATACCCACATAATCCAGATCGAAGGCCGATTTTTCAGGTTTTTCCACTTCCAGGCCAAGCATTACCTTCGTTGCCAGTTCGATAAAGTTTATTTTCAATACCTTTGAAACGAATGGGAAACTACGTGACGAACGCAGGTTACATTCAATTACCTTGATATAATTGTCGCGCGCCAGGAACTGAATGTTGAATGGTCCGGAGATATTCAACGATTTTGCAATCTCGCTCGCAATTTTCTTGATGCGGCGAATGGTTTCCACATATATTTTTTGCGGAGGGAATTGCGTGGTGGCATCACCCGAGTGAACTCCGGCAAATTCCACGTGTTCCGAGATAGCATAAACAAGTATTTCGCCATTTTTAGCTACCGCATCAATTTCAATTTCCTTGCAACGCTCGATAAATTCTGAAATTACAACCGGGTGTTTTTTCGAAACATCTGTTGCCAGTTTCAGGAAGTTTTCCAGCTGAGTAGAATCGTAACATACGTTCATCGCTGCACCCGAAAGCACATAGGATGGACGCACCAATACAGGGAATCCGATACCTTTTACAAAGTCGTTCACATCATCGAAAGTAGTCAATTCTTTCCAGCGTGGTTGGTCAATCTTCAAGGTGTCGAGCATCGACGAGAACTTATGACGGTCTTCGGCGCGGTCAATATCCGTGGCTTGTGTTCCCAAAATGGTAACATTGGCATCGGCAAGTTTCAGCGCCAGATTATTCGGAATTTGTCCGCCGGTAGAAACAATGGTTCCCATTGGGTTTTCCATGTCCATAATGTCCATTACGCGTTCGAAGCTTAGTTCGTCGAAGTACAGACGGTCGCACATATCGTAGTCGGTCGAAACCGTTTCGGGATTGTAATTGATCATTACCGAGCGGAAACCTTCCTTGCGAATGGTCATCAACGCGTTAACACCGCACCAGTCGAACTCTACCGACGAACCGATACGATAAGCTCCCGAGCCAAGTACTACTACTGAGCGGTGGTCGCCAAGGTATTTCACATCACTGCCGGTTCCGCCGTAAGTAAGATACAAATAGTTGGTCTGTGCAGGATATTCGGCTGCCAGTGTATCAATTTGTTTTACCACCGGAACAATGCCACGACTTTTACGATGGAGTCGGGTTTGTTTTATCTTCTCGTCAATTTCGTCGCTGCTGCATTTAGTTACCAATCGCGTGATCTGGAAGTCGGAAAATCCTAATTCTTTTGCATTACGAAGTACATCATCGGGTAATTCATTCAAGGAGTTGAATGTTTCGAGTTCATGCTCTTTGTCGACAATATTTTTTAATTTATACAGAAACCAACGGTCGATCTTTGTGAGTTCGTGTAATTTATCTATTGAATAGCCGCCCTGCAATGCCTGAGCCAGGTAGAAAACGCGTTTGTCGGTTGGTTTCGAAAGCGCAGTATCTACATCGTCGGCATAAAAATCTTTATTGGCAACGAATCCGTGCATCCCCAGTCCAATCATACGCAGTCCTTTCTGGAATGCTTCTTCAAAGTTACGACCGATAGACATGATTTCGCCCACCGATTTCATACTCGATCCCAACTGACGACTCACACCCTGGAATTTACCTAAATCCCAACGGGGAATTTTACAAACAATATAGTCGAGTGCCGGTTCGAAGAATGCCGAAGTATCTTTTGTTACCGAGTTTTTCAATTCGGGAAGTCCGTAACCAAGACCCAGTTTAGCAGCTACGAAAGCCAGCGGATAACCGGTTGCTTTGGAAGCCAGTGCCGACGAACGACTCAAACGGGCGTTCACCTCAATCACGCGGTAATCTTCCGAGAATGGATCGAAGGCATACTGAACGTTACATTCACCCACGATGCCAATGTGGCGAATAATGCGGATAGCCAGTTCGCGAAGTTTGTGGTATTCGCGGTTGGTAAGTGTTTGCGATGGCGCCACAACGATACTTTCGCCGGTATGAATTCCCAGCGGATCGAAGTTTTCCATATTACAAACCGTGATACAGTTGTCGTACTTATCGCGCACTACTTCGTATTCTATTTCTTTCCAGCCTTTCAGCGATTTCTCAACCAACACCTGAGAAGAGTAGGCAAATGCTTTGTCAACGAGTTCTATTAGTTCGGTATCGTTGTCGCAGAAACCGCTTCCCATTCCGCCCAATGCATAAGCAGCCCGAACAATCACCGGATAACCCAGTTCGTTGGCGGCCCGTATGGCATCTTTCAGGTTGGTAACAGCTTCGCTCTTGATGTATTTTACATCGATTTCCGATAGTTTTTGGTTGAAAATCTCGCGGTCTTCCGTGTCGATAATCGACTGCACCGGCGTACCAAGTACCTTGATATTGTATTTTTCGAAAACCTTATTTTTGTAAAGCGCCACTCCGCAATTCAACGCAGTTTGTCCACCAAACGAGAGGAAAACACCATCGGGGCGTTCCTTTTCTATAACACGCTCAACAAAATCAGGCGTAACAGGTAAAAAATATACTTTATCGGCAATGCCCTCCGAGGTTTGTACGGTGGCAATGTTAGGATTGATAAGTATTGTTTCTATACCTTCCTCTTTCAGCGCTTTCAGTGCCTGTGAACCGGAATAATCAAACTCACCCGCTTCACCAATTTTCAATGCACCCGAGCCAAGTACTAATACTTTTTTGATCTCGCCTTTTTTGATTTGCTGATCTTTGTGTATTGTTTTAAGTTTAGCTACACATTCCTGTTCAATTAGTTGTGGAATTGCAATGTCGCTACCTTCCAATGTTTTAATAAATACGTCGAATAAGAATTCGGTGTCCGTTGGTCCTGAGGCAGCTTCGGGGTGGAACTGTGCCGAGAACCAGGGTTTTGTTGTGTGACGAATACCTTCGTTAGTGCCATCGTTCATATTTACAAACAAAGGTTCCCAATCGGCGCTCAGGGTTTTGTTGTCGACAGCAAAACCATGATTTTGTGAAGTAATAAAGGCACGTTGCGTTCCCACCAATTGTACCGGTTGGTTGTGGCTGCGGTGTCCGTATTTCAGTTTATACGTTTTTGCACCTCCGGCCACCGAAAGCAATTGATTACCCATACAAATACCGAAAATTGGTTTTCCGGTTTGCATAAAGGTTTGTATGTTACGAACAGTATCTTGTGCATATTCTGGATCGCCCGGGCCGTTCGAAATAAATAAACCATCAAATTCGATGTGGTTAAAGTCGTAATCCCAGGGCACGCGGATGATAGTTGTGTCCCGTTTCAATAAGCAACGGATAATGTTATGTTTTACGCCACAATCCACTAGCAATACACGGTGTTTTCCGCTTCCATAGGTGATTACTTCCTTGCAGCTTACTTTTGCTACCTGGTTTTCGTCGTCGGGGTTGATAAATTCTATATCATCGCCTTCGGGGAAAACAAGCTTTCCTCTCATTGTTCCCTTTTCGCGTACCAGCTTGGTAAGTTCACGGGTGTCGACACCAAATATACCGGGCACTTCATTTTCTTTCAACCAATCACTGAGGCTTTTTCCAGCATTCCAGTGACTGTATTCAAAAGAAAAATCGGAAATAATCAAAGCTGATGCCTGAATTTTTTCCGATTCGTAAAAAGTAGAAAGTCCGTTTTGGATGATGTCGTTCGGAACACCGTAATTCCCAACCAATGGAAACGTTATCGCCAATAATTGCCCGGCGTAGGATGGGTCGGTCAAACTTTCGGGATACCCTACCATGGCTGTATTAAAAACAACTTCGCCGGCAACAGGCTTTTCGTACCCAAAGGATTTCCCTTTAAAAATTGTTCCATCTTCCAGAACGAGGTGGAGAGATTTGTACTTCTGCATAAATATTTAGTTATTGTCTTATTTTTGCTATTGTATTTGGTCTTTTTAAATATTTATACTGTGTTTATGTCTAAATATTGTGATTTGCCCAAATTTTATGCAAAAGTACGGCTTTTTTAAGTTCTGTACAAGTCGGAAAATCAAAATTCTTTCCGATTTTGCTTTTTTTTAATGATTTGATTAAAAAGAGATTCGAATATGAATAAATATGTATTATGCGCGCAAAAACAGCATCTTGCTGTTCGTTTGAAATAGGTAAATCAAGCGGTTTCGATCAGCATTCGGAATTGAATTTAAAAACGCAATTATGTGTTATTTGTTTGTTAGTTGTGTTTGAAAAGTCTAATTTTGCAGCTAATTGAATAAATAAACAATTTATGAACTCAACATATCAAAAACTCACCCTTGCAACTTGCGAAATTGCCCGTACTGTTGGTAAATATATGGCTAACGAACGTAAAGGATTCGACGATAGTAAAATAGAAAATAAAGGTTTGCATGATTTGGTAAGTTATGTTGACAAAGCATCCGAAGAATTTGTTATTGCTAAGTTGCAGGAGCTATTACCCGAATCGGGGTTCATAGCCGAAGAAGGGACGAATGATAAACGCGGTGAACGATTCAATTGGGTAATCGATCCATTGGATGGTACCACAAACTACATTCAGGGCATTCCGCTCTATGCTGTAAGCATTGGTTTGTTGGATGGTGAGGAACTTGTATTGGGTGTAGTGTACGAAGTTGGTCGCGATGAATGTTTTTATGCATGGAAAAATGGTGGAGCGTATTTGAATGGCCAAACGATTCGTGTATCTGACCGTCGTGAAATTCATGAAGCTTTGTTGGCAACGGGATTTCCGTATAACGATTTCAGCAAAATGGAGAGCTATATGATTTTTCTGGAATGGGCAATGAAGAATGCAAGGGGCGTTCGTCGATTAGGATCAGCCGCTACAGATTTGGTATATGTAGCATGTGGGCGTTTCGAAGCTTTTTGGGAATACGACCTGAAACCCTGGGATGTGGCTGCCGGAGCTGTGATTGTAAAGGAAGCCGGCGGCACTGTTACCGATTATAAAGGCGGAGATAATTATCTTTTTGGGAAAGAAATTGTTGCTTCGAATGCATGGTTAAAGGAATTGATGATTCAAAAAATAAATGATATAGCGGCAAACGATACGATTCAATAGATTTGTTTATCGAAGACAATTATCTAATAATACTTCTTGCATGATTGCAATAGTCAGGAAAACAGAATAATATAACTTTTTAATTTTTACTCATTGACAACTACTAAAGATAAACTCTGGACTTCAAGTTTTATAAGTGCCTGTATCGGTAACTTCTTGTTGTTTTTTGCTTTCTATCTGCTACTTCCGATACTGGCACTTTATCTGACTGATGAATTTAATAGCTCTAAATCGTTGATAGGAGTTATACTGTCGTCGTATACAATTGCAGCGCTTTTTGTTCGTCCTTTCGCGGGCTTTATTCTCGACCTTTTTAACCGTCGACCTATTTATCTGATGGGTTATCTGTTGTTTATAACGGCTTTCATCGCTTATCCTTTTGTGAGTTTAATCAACCTGTTTCTCCTCCTTCGTATTTTTCATGGATTGACGTTCGGACTGGTTACTACCGCAGGTAATAGTTTGATTGTAGATATTATGCCCGCATCGCGGCGTGGCGAAGGACTTGGTTATTTCGGCGTGGCCAACAATTTAGCCATGGCCATTGGTCCTATGATCAGCCTTTTTTTACATGATTATTATAATTACGATGTAATTTTTTATACGGCTATAGTTGCAGGTTTGTTTGGTTTTGTGTTTGCCTACAATATCAAGTCGGATAAAAAGGCAGACCGAAGCGTAAAGCAACCGCTGGCTTTCGATCGTTTTTTCCTGTTGAAAGGCTTTAAATCAGGATTCTGTTTGCTTTTGCTTGGTATTCCGTATGGCATACTTACCACCTATGTGGCTATTTACGGTAAAGAATTGGGTGTTCAAAGTGGAATGGGCGTTTTTTTCTCTTTAATGGCTGTCGGGCTTATTGCTTCTCGCCTGTTTGCCGGAAAAATGGTCGATCAGGGAAAAATCTCGAAAGTAATCAGTATCGGGACATTTATTTGCATTCTCGGTTTTGTAATTTTAGCACTGTTGAATGGGATAGAGAACAACCTTGGCCTGATAACGGTACTTTTATATTTGGTAGCTATTGTTCTGGGCGTGGGCTATGGTATGGTTTTTCCTGCTTACAACACACTTTTTGTGAATCTGGCGCCCAACAATCGCCGTGCAACCGCCAGTTCGACCTACCTAACAAGTTGGGATTTGGGTATTGGCGTTGGCTTGATACTTGGTGGCTGGATAGCCGATGGAGCAGGTGGACTGTCGATGGCATTTATGGCCGGCGTATTTATAGTAACGCTATCGTTCGTTTTCTTTGTGCGAGTTGCAGGTCCACATTACAATACACATAAGCTGCGTTAATCAGTTTTTTTAACGACGTTGTAATTTTGTGTAAATCCGATAAAATCAGCTATTTTCTCCGGGTTGGTTTCGAAAGCATTGCCTACCACTACCAGGTCGGCTCCGGCGTCGAAGGCCTGTTTCAACTGTTCGGTCGTTTTAATGCCACCACCTACAATGAGTG
>JAYFRI010000252.1:0-3252 GCA_034926015.1 Paludibacter sp.
GTGTTGGGAATGATTGCCATTTTTTCGTATGGTTTCCCGGTAGCCGAACAAAAATTTAAAGCCGCCAAAGTAAAACTCACTACGCTTTGCAACTACGAATCGCTTGTAAGCGAAGCGTTGGCTACCAACTACATTTCGGAAGAAGATGTGGCAACCTTGAAAGAATGGCGTCAGAACCCGGCAGCTTGGGGTAAATAAGATTTTAAGTTTTTGAACAAACATACGCTCAGAGCGTTTCATTCTGTAAAAAGAATAAAATATTAACATGACAACATACGAAAGCGAAATAAAAACCATTTCTTCGTCGGAAGAAATGGTTTTTGGTATATTGAGCGACCTGAAAAACCTTGAAAAAATAGCTCAAAATCCATCATTGAAAGACAAAGTAAAGAACCTTGAATTCGACACCGATAGTTGTAGTTTTTCGGTAGAAGGTTTCGGAACGGTGGGATTCAGAATTATTGAACGCGAACCTTTCAAAACTATTAAATTAGAGTCGGAACACAGCCCTATGCATGTAAATGTGTGGATACAATTGAAGCAAATAGCCGAAAACGATACTAAACTAAAGCTGACAATGAAAGCCGAAATACCTGCAATGATAAAAATGATGGTAGATAAAAAACTGAAGGACGGCATTAATACAATAGCAGATGCTTTGGCAAAAGCCCTGAGCAAATCTTTCAATGAAGAAGTTTAGCAGAATATCTTGTTTCTTTCAATACTCTCAGCTAAAACAATTATCATAAAAAACAACCACTCACTTTAAGATAGATGGCAAAACTTTGGGAAAAAAATATACAGGTAGACGCTAAAGTAGATGCATTTACAGTCGGTCGCGACAGAGAAATGGATTTGTATCTTGCAAAATACGATGTGCTTGGCTCTATCGCCCATATCCGAATGTTGCAATCGGTAGGACTGATTGAAGCCAATGAGCTTGAACTACTTCTTGCCGAACTTAAAAACATTTACAAACTTGCCGAAAACAAAGCATTTATTATTGAAAACGGCGTTGAAGATGTTCATTCGCAGGTAGAACAAATGCTAACAGCGAAGCTTGGCGACCTGGGTAAGAAAATCCACAGCGGGCGCTCGCGCAACGATCAGGTGTTGGTGGATCTTAAACTTTTTGCGCGTGCAGGAATCATCGACATTGTAAACGCAGTGGACGAATTATTCGAAGTCCTTATCAGCCAAAGCAACAGATACAAAGATATACTTTTGCCCGGCTACACACATTTACAGGTAGCTATGCCTTCGTCGTTCGGATTATGGTTTGGCGCATATGCCGAAAGTCTGGCCGACGATTTACAGGTGCTGCTTTCGGCCTGGAAAATCACCAATCGTAATCCTTTGGGCTCGGCTGCCGGCTATGGTTCTTCGTTTCCGCTTAACCGGCAAATGACTACCTATTTGCTGGGTTTCGACACAATGAATTACAATGTAGTTTATGCACAAATGGGTAGGGGAAAAATGGAACGAACCGTGACTACCGCCTTAGCAAGCGTAGCAGCTACGATCTCTAAAATGGCGTTCGATGCTTGCATGTTTACATCTCAAAACTTTGGATTTATCAAACTTTCGGATGCATTTACAACAGGATCGAGCATTATGCCGCACAAAAAAAATCCTGATGTATTTGAACTTACACGTGCCAAATGCAATAAAATACAATCCTATCCGCAGCAGATTACATTGCTTACCAACAATCTGCCTTCGGGCTATTTCCGCGACTTGCAGCTACTAAAGGAAGTATTTGTTCCTGCTTTTGCCGAACTGCTCGACTGCATTGAAATGACATCGATGATGATGGCACAAGTAACTGTGAATACCGACATTTTGAATGACAAACGCTACGATCTTATGTTCAGCGTGGAAGAGGTAAACAAGCTTACTCTTTCGGGTATTCCTTTCCGCGATGCATACAAGCAGGTGGGACTCGAAATTGAAGCCGGAAACTTCAAACCCGATAAGAATATTCAGCATACACACGAAGGCAGCATAGGAAATTTGTGCAGCGACGAAATAAAAGCTTACAAAAACGATGTTTTGAAGCAATTTAATTTCGAAAAAGTGCAACTGGCCGAAAGAAAGCTTTTGGAATAAACAAAACCAACAGAATTAAAAACGAACACGGAATTTAAAATTTAAATTCAGTGTTCGTTTTTTTATGTCTGAATGTTTCCATTCAAAAAAATTGGATCTGCGATCCGTCAAAGCTATTACAATTTTTCGCCATATGCAAGGTCGCCGGCATCGCCAAGCCCCGGAACAATATACGAATGTTCGTTTAGTTCGGGATCGATAGCCGCAGCCCAGATGGTTGTTTTCGAATCGGGGAAGTGGGACGCCACATAATCAATCGCAACCTGACTGGCAATCACTGTAGCTACATGAATATGGGCTGGTTTACCTTTCGTAAGCAAAGCGCCGTAAGCCAACTCCATCGATCCGCCGGTAGCCAGCATTGGATCAGTAATAATCAATGTTTTCCCTGTCAAATCGGGCGATGCAATGTATTCGATAAAAATATCGAATTTAAGCGCATCCTTGTATTTACGATAAGCCGACACAAAAGCATTTTCGGCTTTATCGAAATAGCTCAGAAAACCAGTGTGGAAAGGTAATCCGGCACGTAAAATAGTGGAAATAACTATTTTTTCTTCAATCACATTGGTGGGCGCTATGCCTAAAGGCGTTTTCACATCTTCGGGCGTATAATGCATCGATTTACTGATTTCATAGGCCATTATTTCGCCTATGCGTTCCATGTTCCTTCGGAATCGCATCGAATCATTTTGAATCTCAACACTTCTGATTTCCTTCAGATAATGATTTAAAACGGAATTGTTTTCCGATAGATTTATAATCTTCATTTATATATATAATTTATTATTGAACTTACACAAAAAATCCGTTAAACACCATTTGCTTAACGGATTAAAAAATTACTTATTATCTCTTTCTCTGATTTCAGTTCTGCGAATTTTACCACTAATAGTTTTGGGTAATTCGTCAACAAATTCGATGATACGGGGATATTTATAGGGAGCAGTAACCGATTTCACATGTTCCTGTAATTCCTTTATCAATTGTTCGCCGGCTTTGAGCTTATACTCTTTTGCTAAAATAATAGTTGCTTTCACCAACTGTCCGCGAATTTCGTCGGGTACTCCGGTAATGGCACACTCCACCACCGCCGGATGTGTCATCAGCGCACTTTCCACCTCAAAAGGACCAATTCGATAC
>JAYFRI010000217.1:0-7873 GCA_034926015.1 Paludibacter sp.
TGCAGTTTTTATAAAATTCAAATCAATCCTGGCACCCGGCACCATTATCAATATACAAAACGCTTCAGGCACCAACATCTGCACTTATAAAACAACAAAACACAGCTATTTCGCTTTCGTCAGTACATTGGCACTTGTCAACGGGACATATAATGTATTCACAGACGGAACTGTAAGCGGAGAACACAGCAATGGCTATTATCCTTTAGGCATTTACACCGCCGGCACAAAACGTGGATCGTTCACAATTGCAGGCAAGCTTACTTCGATTGAATTATAAACACGAAAACAGAAAATTCTACTAGCATTGATTAAAATGCAAAAAGAGCTGTACCATTTTTCACGGTACAGCTCTTTTGTTGAAGTATAATTTTACTGAAATCTTAAACTACTTTCTTCATCGCAGTCATGGCAGCACGAAGCTGAGCTCCTACTATTTCGATAGAATGATTGCGCAAAGCTGCATTCACCTTTACCAATTCAAAGTTATCAACATGTCCATCAGCACCTTCATTGAAGTTTTTACCAATGATATTGGTTTCCACCTTCGTCATAAAGTCGGCCAACAGTGGTTTACAGGCATGATCGAATAAATAGCAACCATACTCAGCTGTATCAGAAATAACACGGTTCATTTCGAACAGTTTCTTACGGGCAATTGTATTGGCAATCAGCGGAGTTTCGTGCAACGATTCATAATAAGCCGATTCAGGCTTGATGCCTGCGCTCACCATTGTTTCGTAAGCCAATTCCACACCGGCTTTCACAAAAGCTACCATTAATGTTGCATTATCGAAATATTCCTGCTCGCTGATTTCTACATTACCTGCTGGTGTTTTTTCGAAAGCGGTTTCACCCGTTTCGGCACGCCAGGTCAACAGGTTTTTATCGCCCGCAGCCCAGTCCTCCATCATCACACGCGAAAACTCACCCGAAAGAATATCGTCCATGTGTTTTTTGAACAATGGCGTCATAATTTCCTTCATCTCTTCGGCCAATCTGAAGGCTTCAATTTTAGCCGGATTCGACAAACGATCCATCATATTGGTAATACCTCCGATTTTAAGGGCTTCGGTGATGGTTTCCCAACCGTATTGTACCAATTTTGAAGCAAAACCCGCATCAATACCTTTTTCAACCATTTTGTTGAACGAAAGAATAGAACCTGTTTGCAACAATCCGCAAAGAATGGTTTGTTCGCCCATCAAATCCGATTTCACCTCGGCCACGAAGGACGAATGCAAAACACCGGCTTTATGTCCGCCTGTGCCCACGCAATAGGCTTTGGCTATTTCCATTCCATCACCATTGGGATCATTCTCGCCATGTACGGCAATCAATGTCGGTACGCCAAAACCGCGAAGGTATTCGGCACGCACTTCCGAAGCTGGCGATTTAGGCGCAATCATTACCACAGTGATGTCTTTACGAATCTGAGTACCTTCCTCAACGATATTAAAACCATGAGAATAGGACAAACAAGCGCCTTGTTTCATCAACGGAACTATCTGATTGACAACAGAAGTGTGCTGTTTGTCGGGCGCAAGGTTCGAAACCAAATCGGCCGTTGGAATCAACTGTTCAAAAGTTCCCACTTCGAAACCGTTTTCGGTTGCTTTCTTCCACGATTCACGTTGCTGATCGATGGCTTCCTGACGTAAAGCATAAGCCACATTTAAACCACTGTCGCGCAGGTTTTGACCCTGAGCCAGCCCCTGAGCACCGCAACCAATGATGACAATTTTTTTGCCTATCAATTTTTTTACTCCATCAGCGAATTCGCTGCTTGCCATAAAATCACATTTTCCCAACTCCTGAACTTTCAGACGATGTGGAAGTGAACTGAAATAATTTGCCATTTTTTATATTTTAAATTATAATTTTATTTTTAATAAAGACAGAAGATCAAAGACAAAAGAAAGAAGGCCAGCATCCGAAAGCATTGTAGTTAGCAAAATACAATGCGTGCTTTACAGGCTGTTTTTCCTTCTTTCAAAATCTCAAACCTGAAATCATCCTTTTCTATTTCAACCATCGAAAGGCTGACTTCTTCGCCAAAACGTATTTCATTTACATAATTTATCTCAAACCGTTTGATTTGCTTATTCTTAAATGTTTCGATAGAAAAGCAATTACATATCCACTCCACGTAACGCATGCTATTCACATGTCCGTTAATATCGATATGGCTGTATTTCACTTTAAAAACATCAACCGGTGCACCTTCAACACCCGATAACCTGATCGGCTTTTCCATCGCAACTGTTTTAGCATTTGCAAATTCATGAATACCAACGAGAGTGCTCAAATCCTGCGCTCTACGGGTAATTATATTGATCATTGCCCAGGTTGAACATGCATTTCCTATCACGTCGTTGTTCCCGTTTCTGATACAAAAGTTACGAGTGGTAGTGGCTCTACCAACTTCCTCTACCCATGTTTCCACCTCTATGCTTTCGTATTGTTTCGGGAAACTCTGCATTTCGACGGCAAGGCGGAGCAATACCCACGAACAATCGTTTTCATTTAAATTACGGATACCAAATCCATTGTCATCGGCATTGAAGCCGGCTGTTGTAAGCAAAATATTTGTCAACGAAGCCATTGTCACCTGACACTGAAAGTCGACATCCTGTGGCTGAACAAGAAAAGAATAAGTCTTGATTTTAGTTTTCATTTTTAAAGCTGAAAGTACATTTGAGACAGTAAAGTTACGAAAGTTTAAGCAAGGCTGAACATATAATGATGTTAAATTAACGCCTGCTTTGCTTTTTTACTGTCAACCTTTTTGTACTTCTAACTTTTTTATACCGTCCAGCATATCACTCAGGCGCTCCACTTTCGATTTGGTGATCGCCACACGACCCGAACGAATGAACTGAAGCACACCTACCGATGCACTTAACTCATCGAAAAGTTGTTGGGTCTCGGCATAATGCCCTGTTTTTTCGAACACAACACAGTCCTGATTCATTTCGAGAATATGAATATGATGATTTCTTATCAGTTGTTCAATGCCGCCAAGCGACAGAATTTTATCGGTAGCTACCTTGTAAAGTGCAATTTCCTGATAAATCAAATCATCATCGGTATTATAATATGCCTTGAGAATATCAATACGTTTATCAATTTGCTTCACTACTTTTTCGACCACATCCTGCGTAGAAAATAACGTAATCGTAAATTTATGAATGCCACTCAATGCCGACTGCGATACCGAAAGTGTTTCGATATTCAATGCCCTGCGCGTGAAAATAATAGTGATTTGCCCCAGCAAACCAACTGTATTCTCCGAGAATATTGTGATTGTATATAATGTTTTTTCCATATTGAAGCCCCCTGAATCCCCCCGAAAGGAGATTTCCCGAAAAGAAGGGAGAACGGGAATTATTTTTAAAATTAATAAAACAGTTTCAGAAAACAAATGCTTAACTTCCTATTTTAAAGACTTTAAGACAACTACTCTTACTCTCCAAGGATAATACTGGTTACGCTGCCTCCCGAAGGAATCATTGGGTAAACCATTCCCTTTTTCTCAACATTTACTACAAGCAAATAGGGTTGATCGTCCTTGAGCATATCGGCAATGGCAGCATCCAGTTCTTCGCGAACGTGAACTTCAGTTCCCGGAATACGATATGCCTTTGCAATGGCTATAAAATCAGGATTTTGCATTTCGGTAAACGAATAACGTTCGTCGAAGAACATTTCCTGCCACTGACGCACCATACCCAGAAAATGATTATTCAGAACAATCATCTTCACTCCGATTTGCTCCTGCATTATCGTTCCAAGTTCCTGTATTGTCATTTGGAAACCACCGTCGCCGCTGTACATACAAACGGTGCGTTCGGGAGCCCCGATTTTAGCGCCCATAGCTGCGGGAAGACCAAAACCCATAGTTCCCAAACCGCCGGAAGTTACCAGACTGCGCGTTTGAGAATAACCCGAATAGCGAGCCGCCATCATTTGATTTTGACCCACATCCGTTACAACAACAGCATTGTTATTGGTTGCTTCCGAAATTTTATGAATCACTTCTCCCATCGTAAGTTCACCCGATACCGGATGTACTTCGCGTTGGATTATTTTTTCAAATTCCTGATCATCATATTCTTTAAATGAGTCGATCCATTCGGTGTGATTTGCCTCGTTAATCAAGGCTGTAAGTGCAGGTAAAGCATCTTTTGTGGAAGCAAGCACAGGGGCATCTACTTTCACATTTTTATTTATCTCAGCTGCATCAATATCAATATGAATGATCTTAGCTTGTTTAGCGTAGGTATTCAAATCGCCTGTTACACGGTCGTCGAAACGCATACCGATCGCAATCAGCACATCACATTCATTCGTTTTCATATTAGGCGACACATTTCCGTGCATTCCCAAAAAACCTTTATTCAGGCGATAATCAGTCGACATGGCCGAGGCCCCTAACAAAGTCCATGCAGCCGGAATATCGGCTTTATCAAGAAAAGCAATCAGCTCCTGCTCTGCATTTCCCAACACAACACCCTGACCAACCAATGCATAGGGCTTCTTGGCTGAATTTATTAATTGTGCAGCAAGTTCAATTTGCGAAGGATTAACTTCAGGAATCGGAAGGTAACTTCTTATAAAAGTGCAGGGTTTGTATTCAAATTCTGTTTCCTGAAACTGTGCGTTCTTCGAAATATCGAGCACAACCGGTCCCGGACGTCCGCTTCGGGCAATGTAAAAAGCACGTGCCACCGCCCATGCTATGTCATCAGCGTTCCTGATTTGATACGACCACTTTGTAATGGGCTGCGTAATACCTACCACATCAATTTCCTGAAATGCATCCGTTCCCAACAAACCTGCACTCACCTGTCCGGTGATAACCACAAGTGCTGTACTATCGAGCATTGCGTCGCTGATTCCTGTTATTGCATTTGTAGCTGCAGGACCCGAAGTTACCAAACAAACTCCTACTTTGCCCGACACACGGGCATATCCCTGCGCAGCATGTGTAGCCCCCTGCTCGTGACGTGTGAGTATGTGTTTTAATCTGTCATCATAATCGTATAGTGCATCGAAGGTGGGCATTATGGCGCCACCCGGATATCCGAAAATCGTATCTACACCTTCGTGTATCATCGATTCAATTAATGCTTTTGCTCCTGTTATTTTCATGTTGCTTATTTTATTGTTATGTTTTTACGAAAATGTTGTTCAGACAATTATGATTCACATCTGAGCACATCGTAAAATTGTGAATTAAATATTTTTTCATTAATCAATCATGCGTACAGCTCCTTTGTCGGCCGAACTTACCATCGAAGCGTAGGCTTTGAGGGCTTTAGAGACGACTCGGTTTCTGTCTTTGGGTTTGAAGGCATCTTTTCCTTTGGCCAATTCAGCTTCACGACGAATGGCAAGTTCTGCATCTGTGAGCCTTACGTTGATGGTACGATTTGGAATATCAATTTCAATAATATCGCCATCCTGCAACAAACCAATATTTCCACCCGAAGCTGCTTCGGGCGATATATGGCCTATCGAAAGTCCTGAGGTTCCACCCGAGAAACGACCATCAGTAATCAGCGCACATTCTTTTCCAAGATGGCGGGCTTTGATATATGAAGTTGGATAAAGCATTTCCTGCATTCCGGGTCCACCTTTAGGACCTTCGTGCGTAATTACTACCACATCACCTGCCACAACGCTTCCATTCAGAATTCCAGTACAAGCGGTATCCTGCGATGTAAATACCTTAGCAGGGCCACTGAACTTCCATATGCTTTCGTCAACACCGGCCGTTTTAATAACACAACCATCTTGTGCAATGTTCCCTTTAAGGATCGCTAATCCTCCATCTTTTGTATAAGCATGCTCAATATCGCGGATACAACCAGTTGCTCTGTCAGCATCAAGTTCTTTGTACTGAGAATTTTGCGAACCCATTACTAAATTAAAGCGATGAGCCGGTGCACTTTTGTAAATGGCTTCGACTTCGGGAGATAAATTCGCAGAAGTTATATCATACTTAGCAAGCGCTTCACCCAACGTAAAACCATCAACTCTGTTGACATTGACATTGAGGAGTCCGGCTTTACTAAGCTCTGCTAGAATACCCATAATACCTCCTGCCCTGTTCACGTCCTGAATATGATACTTGGGTGAATTGGGTGCAACCTTACACAAACATGGTGTTTGTTTCGAAAGTTGATCCATATCATCCATTGTAAGTTCTACTTCAGCCTCGTGAGCAATGGCAAGAATATGCAAAACAGTATTTGTTGAGCCTCCCATGGCAATGTCGAGTCGCATGGCATTCAGAAATGCATCGCGTGTGGCTATGGTGCGTGGTAGCACGGTAAGGTCACCGTCGCGATAATATTTATATGAATTTTCAACCACCAGTTTGGCTGCATCCATAAACAGCTGCATACGATTGGCATGTGTGGCTACAATAGTTCCGTTTCCGGGAAGCGCCAACCCAATGGCTTCATTTAGGCAGTTCATCGAATTGGCAGTGAACATGCCCGAACACGAACCACAGGTAGGACAAGCTGCGTTTTCAATTTTCGTAATTTGTTCATCCGAAACACTGTCGTCGGCAGCTTGTACCATAGCATCCACGAGGTCAAGTTGTTTGCCATCCAGCTCTCCGGCTTCCATCGGACCGCCCGACACAAATACAGTAGGGATATTCAGTCGCATGGCTGCCATCAACATTCCGGGTGTAATTTTATCGCAATTGCTGATACAAACCATTGCATCTGCTTTGTGCGCATTCACCATGTATTCCACGCTATCGGCAATCAAATCGCGAGATGGGAGCGAATACAACATTCCATCATGTCCCATAGCAATACCATCATCGATGGCAATTGTATTAAATTCGGCTGCAAAACATCCCAGCTTCTCTATTTCAGCTTTAACCTTCTGACCAATTTCATGTAAATGAACATGACCCGGAACAAACTGAGTGAATGAATTTACTATAGCAATCAAAGGCTTACCCATTTGTTCGTTAGTCATTCCGTTGGCTTTCCATAATGCACGTGCACCAGCCATTCGGCGACCTCCTGTGCTTGTCTGACTTCGTAATTCGTATTTCATAAACTGTGTTTCCCCTAAGGGTAATTTAGTTATTCAAAATTGTTTTTTCTCTCGCCCTGCTTTACCAGACAGGGTATTTAAATAAAAAACCTTTCTCCGTTATGGTGAGAAAGGTTTTATGCTTTTATAATACATGTGTTTATACAACGAACCTACTCACCTCTGATTTTTGACCAAAAGTAGAATGACGTTCACGAGAAGAGTATAAACACTAAAATTATTCATCGCATTGTTTTATTTATGGCTGCAAAGATATATCATTTTTTTATTACCGCAAATAGTTTGGAAGAAAATATTTGATTTTTCATTCAAATTGAAAGAAAAAAACACACAAAAATTCAAATAAATTAGTTTAACCTGAATGAATGAGCAAATTTGAGAGTTATTTGTTATTAGATTAGTAATGCAGGAAACCGTACCGTTGCTAAACCCCTTAATCAATTATTTTTACCAAAATTCATTTGATTTATTTTTTATTATGAATTATATATCCTAATCACATTATAACATTGATTTTTTAATTAATTTTGCACGCTATTTTTACCATGGAAATGACAGATAAAACATACAAATACCTATACAATATTGATTCTCCCGTTGATTTAAAGGCAGTTCCCCGAAAAGAACTCACAAAAGTCTGCGATGAGCTCCGCCAATTTATTATTGATGAAGTTTCAAAAAACCCGGGACATTTAGGTTCCAGCCTTGGAGTTGTTGAACTCACGGTGGCATTACATTATGTATTCAACACTCCTTACGATCGCATTGTATGGGATGTTGGTCATCA